>JAWWBW010000036.1:0-17763 GCA_033720775.1 Oleiphilaceae bacterium
GGGTTTTGGATTCTCCTTTCAGACGCATTTGAAATTTGCGTGGTGCCCCCAAAGAATACGAGGCGATCACGGGGGCTTCGCCAAGTTCGGGTTCGTCGTCTGCATGCCAGGCAACGCTATCCTGTCCATCGCGATATAGGTTACAAAGCACACTGTTGAAAGACTCCCCGCTGACCTGTTGGATGGTTTGCTTGAGCTGCCAAAGGTCTGGGTGCCAGGGTAACGGTTCAAACCTCTGTCCGGAGTATACATAGCTTGTCTTGTTGTCTCCCATCCATACCTGTTTACGCGGTATAGCAATTCGCTTACCGGCTATTTTGATGGATGGTTGCTCCCAAGGAAGTTGTTGTTCTAGTTCTTCAAATAAATACAACGCAGTGTCGTGATCGAGAAAATTTGACCAGTAGTAAAGATAACCGCCTTGAAGATAAATCTCCCTTTTCTTGGGCGTGTCAAATAGACTGTGTTGCACTTAGCCAAACCTCTTGATGACTCTTTTTTCTATGAAACGATTTTACGCACTTTGTTTGATGTTAACGACTTTAGCCTTACAGGCTGAAACACAAGGCCCGTTGCTACAGGGGATATGGACTCAGGGAGGCGTGGTGCGGGGTGAAGTACCAATAGGCACCAAGCTTTGGCTTAATGATCAACCGGTTGCCGTTTCTAACCAAGGGCATTTTGTACTGGGGTTTGGGCGCGATGCAGAGTTGGTACAGACGCTCAAATGGTGCAGTGATAACAACGTTTGTGCCAGCAAAGGGTTTGCTCTGGAGCCAAGAAACTATCGAGAGCAGCGCATCGAAGGTGTGCCACAAAATACCGTTACGCCGCCGCAACACGTGCTGGATCGCATACGCGATGAAACCGCTCAGGTTAAGGAGTCGCGAGCGGTATTTCTGGAAAACAGTTTTTTCATGCAGCCATTTATTGCTCCAATAGACGGGCCGATTACGGGGGTATATGGTAGTCGCCGGGTATACAATGGCGTGCCTAAGAGACCTCATTACGGGGTGGATTATGCCGCTCCGGTAGGTGCATCGGTCAGAGCACCCGCTGATGCGGTCATTACCCTAGCGCATGATGATATGTACTACTCAGGCGGCACCCTCATAATGGATCATGGTCAGGGGCTTTCGTCTACCTTTATACATTTGAGCGAAATATTGGTTAAGCCTGGCCAGAAGGTGAAGCAGGGCGAGGTAGTCGCTAAAGTGGGGCAGGGCGGGCGCTCCACTGGTCCCCATCTTGATTGGCGTGTCAATTGGCATCAAGTGCGCATGGATCCACAATTACTCATCAAACTCGGTGATTATGTGCCCAGCGCTATTGATTTATCTCCCCAGTAAACTTTGACCACATACCCTCAGAACATTGCCATTGAGAGCACTGGCAGCCGGGTGACAAAAGAGACTAACAGCCTCGGCGACATCTTCGGGTAAACCGCCCTGTGACAGTGAATTCCCGCGGCGACCCAGTTCTCGGGTAAGCCAGGGAATTTTCTTGGTCATTTCGGTTTCTATAAAGCCAGGAGCGATTGCATTAATTGTGAGCCCGCCTGTCAGATTCGGAGCCATTTTCTGTGTATAAGCCGCGATGGTTGCTTTGCTTAAGGCATAATTGCTTTGCCCGAAATTGCCTGCAATTCCCGAAATTGACGCGATACAAACGATCTTTGCCTGAGGATTAAAAGCAGAATGTTCAATGAGTCGCTGATTGATCTCGACAATGCGCGCAAGATTAATCGTGATCACTTGGTTCCAAAAATGTTCCGGCATACGAGCAAGGGTTTTGTCGCGCGTGATACCCGCATTATGAACGATGCCGTCAATACCCCCGAGTTGCGATGCAATGAGCTCCAGAATCTGTTGAGGGGCATCCTCATCTGACAAGTCCAGATCCACTGCATGCCCATTAATCGCCTGTGCGAGCTGCTTGGTTCTGCTACTGTTTGCGGGTATGTCGAGTGCAATCACCCGTGCGCCGTCGCGGGCGAGTATTTCTGCAGTTGCCCGGCCTATTCCCTGTGCCGCGCCGGTGACCAGAATATTTTTGTCCTTAAGCGGTTGGTCCCAGTCGAATTTGCGCGGGCCAGCTCCGGATGCTTTAAGTTGCAGAGATTGACCTGTCACATAAGCTGATTTGGGTGATAGCAAAAAATAGAGCGGTGCTTTTAGTTGGCGTTCCGAAGCTTTTACGACTTCGAGCAGATTGCAGCAGATTCCTTTTTTACCGAGTTCTTTCGCGAGTGATTTAATAAACCCCTGCAGACCAACACTGATCGCGTCGCTCACAACCGATTCACGTTGATCTGGCTGGGTCACAATCACGAGGCGCCCGTTTGGCTTGAGGCGACCAATGGTTGCATGCAAAAGCGTATAAACTGCGTCGAGTCCACTAAGCTCTTGTATACCGCTGGCGTCAAATACAATTGCTTTGAACTGGCGCTGGCTCCTGTTCGAAAGGTTGACCCCCTGTAGAGGGGACTCGGATTTAAGGTTAAGTAAATTAGCAAATTGGTCAGAAGTATTCCCGTCCACAATGGGGCTGTATAGCGTTACGCCGGGGCTCGAAAGTGCGGTGATCAAACCTCTCTGATAACGGCTTCCCTTGCTTGCGGCAACTAGAATGGCTCCCTTTGGAGCGTTCAGTGAGGAAGTATTATCCCGCAGTAGCTCTGGAGGCTTTGGCAAATTTAGTGCTTCAAATATGTTCTTTCCGAGGTTAGAGTTTGCCAACGAAAGATAATAATCATTCATGAATAGAAAGGCCTGTTTTGAGTGGGCTTGAGCTAGCGCATTTTGCGCTGTTTTCGATAAAAAATAAACGGCATAAAGAGTGTGTCGAGGACTCCAAAAAGGATACGTAAATGTCTGCTACCTCAAAAGGTAACGTTGCCTCTGATCATGATCTGGCACAGCAATGGATTTCATTTTTACAGCGCAGAAATACGGTATTGAGTATCGTCTGGCCGGTTTTCCTCTTGTTGGCGATATCCGGCATGGCGGCGGCCATGTATTTTTATCACCAGCACTCCGTACTAGTCACACAACAACAATTGAAAGAACAGGAGTTGGGTGCTAAGGCACAGAGCATTGCCGCACTTGAAGAAGAGCGTGACGCCTTACAGACACGCACGCAAGCTCTTGCAACGGAATTGTCTACGCTAAAAGAAAACATTCTCAGTGAACAAGGTTTAAAGAGCGAACAAAATAAACTGAATCAGGAATTGGTTGCCACTTTAAAACGTAAAATTGCAGCGTTGGAAGAAGATGGGCGGTCATTGGAGGCTCTGTTGGTAGAAAAGCAACAGCAGGTGCAGTCTCTCACGATAGAAAACAAAAAACTGAATAAGAGTCTTGTGTCGGATTCTCGCGAAAAAAACGAAGCACAAAAGGCTCTGAAAGCAAGCCAAACGGCCTTTGAAGCGTTGAGTGCGCGACAAAGGGAAACCCGGCAGGAAGTCGATCGTCTGGCATCTGTTCTGACACAAAAAGAACAACAGTTAAATCAAAGCATGCAGGCTCGCCAGTCCCTGGAAAAACAGTTGGAAGAGCGCAACGCAGCGCTGGCCTTGTCACAAGCTAAAGTGGATAGTCTCGAAAAACGTTTAAACAGTCTGTTGACCCCAATTGAAGGTACTGCAGTCGCGCCGTCTAATGCTGAGGTAAATCGATTGGCATCTAGTTTGGCCAGTGACGCGGCCAAGGGGGCTGGGGATTCTGAGGTCGAGTTGCAGGCTGGCGACGGGGTAAGCTTCGATTATGACAGCATTGCGATTGAACGACCCTGACTTAAGTAAAATTCTTCCGAGAGGGCTGTTCAGCGTTGTTTAATCTGTCGCGATTATTTGTATAAATCCGCGGGTCGCCTATCTTTAACGGGTGGACCCTGATCAGCAAGCGTGTGATTGGGCCCCATGGGTAACGTCATGATTCATCGATAAAATATAAACATCACGTAAAGCGTAATTTGTCGGGGTTCCGTTTATATGCAGTCTGGTGCGGATTCTGAAGATCGAGGATTGCTAAACTCGACGAGCCTTTTGGCTGAATATCAACACTTTATAGAAAGTCACGCCTTACTCGAGCAGCTAAACACATTCCATACTAGCTGGTCGCTGATCGCACGTTTTTGTCGTGAGCTAGATGAAAACAGGCCTGTACTCAGAGCACTGACGGATCTTCATGTTGCCTCTCAAATAGACTTTGAAAGGGCTATGTTTTGTAGTTGGATGTCAATGCAGGTGGCCAAGTGCTGCAGCTTGAACCTCAAACACCAGCGAAGCCTGTTTTTGGCAGGTTTGCTTCAGGATTATGGCAAGCATACTCCAGACGTGGATGTGTCAGGTTTTATTTCGAGAGTGAATGGCCCGTATGTATCCCACGCCTTTAAATCTCGCGGGCTGGATCATCACCCCCTGGTGAGCTCTACCTTTGTCGAAACACATTTAAATGAAGATAAACGTTTAGCGGATTTGGTGTTACATCACCATGCGCGTGAAGATGGCACAGGTTTTCCGCAACATATTGGAGAAAACCAGCTCCCCATTGATCACCAGATTTTAATAATCGCTAACGAAATGAGCGACCGCCTCGATAAACTTGGTGGGCATAATCACCTCTTATCGTGTTTGCCTGCGCTCAGGTTGGGCAAGGTGCTGTATTTCAATAAAGCGCACGCAGCATGGCTTGAAATGCTTAAACCCCTAGTGCCTGATGACCCCGCTCCCTTGAGTTACAGCGAGTGCCAGCAATTGCAGTTTAAACGGGACCATCTCGAGAAAGTGTTGTCCAGTCTGTTGGCAGTAAGCGGAGAATTATTGCGTTATGATTTTGACCTGCATGTACATGGTTTGCGCAGCAATATTCAAAAGATCGCGCGACTGTTTGCCGAGACCGGTTTATTAAACAAGGCCTTATTCGAGAAAGCATGTTCCGAAGAAGCGGGTGGTTCATGTCAGTTTCACGACACTCTGATTGAGGTTCAGGCACTGTTTAAGGCTCTGCCAGAAACCTTAGGTCGCTGTGCTGATCAGTTGGATTATCTGCTCAATCATCCTGAATTTGACGTCAATCAGGTGGTGTTAAGTGAAGCGCTCGCTCGGTTAAAGCGGTGTGTGGCGATGCTAACTCCCGTTCGTTCCAGTATATTTCGCTAGAATATTGCCTTCTAACGGTCTTTAGAATAAGTAGCTGTCGTTCTCGTTATGTTTACAACATTATCTTTTCACCGGTTGGCGATTCTGCTAGGCGCCTTGTATTTTGCACAGGGGCTTCCGGGCGGACTGATTGCCCATGCTATGCCTGTTATGTTGCGAGAGGCGGGCGCCTCGCTTGCGGTTATAGGCAGTCTCAAACTCTTGGCGCTGCCCTGGTTGTTTAAAGTGATCTGGGCGCCATGGGTTGATCGCTATCCTGCCAAGCGCTGGCAATGGATTTCCGCAATGCAACTGGCTTCTGCTGTGTGTTTTGCCTTAATGGCTTTTATGTATTCCGATTTGGTTAACGGTTGGGTTGGGCTCATGGTGCTCTTGCTTTTACTCAATCTTGCCAGCGCAACACAA
Organism: Oleiphilaceae bacterium; assembly: GCA_033720775.1. Classification (GTDB taxonomy): domain Bacteria; phylum Pseudomonadota; class Gammaproteobacteria; order Pseudomonadales; family Oleiphilaceae; genus PZPK01. Next base: position 5,567 of record JAWWBW010000036.1, read on the forward strand.
GATATCGCGACGGACGGCTTGGCGGTATCTCAGGCACCTCAAAACAAGCTAGGTTTTATCAATAGCCTGCAAGTCGCCGGTTATAAGATAGGCATGTTAGCAGGCGGCAGTGGTTTGCTGTTTTTGGCTGCGTATACGCAGCTAAGCGGATTGTTTGCGCTGTTTGGTTTATTGCTGATCGTACTGTTAATTCCATTATGGCTTTCGCGAGTGACTCTAGCGTCTTCGGTGGCCTCGGAGGACCAGCAAGACAAACAAGAATGGCTCGAAGTATTTAAGGGCTTTTTTTCGCAAGTAAATATTGGACTGTGGTTGCTGGTGTTGCTCAGCTATAAGATGTCGGACTCGCTCGGCTCTGCCATGTTAAAGCCCATGATGGTAGATCTTGGATACGCAAAGGTACTGATTGCGAGTGTTACGGTCTATGCGACTGTTGCGGGTTTGCTTGGGGCAGCGTTAGGTGGTTGGCTCTATCTTAAAATAGGTGCTCGCACGATGCTTTTTGCTGCGGTGCTGGTTCAGGGCTTAAGTGTTAGTGCTTTCGGATTTATTCCTTACTTAGAGTGGAGCGAAATTCGCTGGCTCGTATGTCTTGAACAGCTCTGCGATGGCATTTCAACAGTCGTTCTCTTCGCTTGGATGATGCGTTGGTGTCGCACGGAAAAAGAAGGCAGCGATTACACGCTTCAGGCAAGTATACAGATCCTTCTGGCAGGTTTGTTGGGTGCAATGAGCGGCGTGTTGTCGGAGGCAACGTCCTATTCAACTTTGTATCTGATTTGCGCGGCATTGAGTGTTATATCGGCGACCCTTGTGTTACGTTTTCTCCGCGCGTCTCGCCAACAAAATAATGTTTAGAACAAAATAATCTCTAAGAACTTTTTATGCAGCAACAATTACAACAGGCGCTAGCAGCGCAACAACGTCAAGACTTTGACCGGGCAGAGGCTTTGTTTCTGGAGTTGTTAAATGCCTCGAACGGACACCCGGTTATCCAGGCCCATTACGCAACACTGTTATGTCAAACAAAGCGCGCTCGCCAAGCCCTCCCTTTTTTACAAGGCGCGATAGACGGGCTACCGGGCGAAGCGGGTCTGCTTCAGCAAGCGGTTCAAATTGCCTTGCAGCTCTCTGAACATGAATTAGCAGAGAGCTGGTTAAAGAAACTGATTAGTGTTGCCGGAGAACAGGAACCTTTACTGGAGCAGCTCGCCGGTGTAGAGGTTGCTCTGCACCGCGAACAGGAGGCGATTCAGGTTCTCAAACGGGTCTTGAGGGTTAACCCCAAAAATGCGAATGCCCTGAACCTGAAGGGGCTCGCGTTATGCCGCTTGGGAGATGTTGAGAAGGGCTATAAGAGCTTTCAGAAAGCAGCTCAATACAATCCGGGTAATCTCGCAGCAGTGCGTAATCTGATAACTTATGGCAAAGGCAAAAAAGAGCCTTTGCTTGAACAAATTGTGCCGCAATTACACCAGAAACTAGCGCAACCCGGTCTCGATGCGACTGCACGAATGAATATTGGCTATGTTGTTGCCATGTTCTACGAAAAGACTCAGCCTGAAGCCAGCTTTGATGCACTGCAAGTCGCAAACCGTATTAATCGTGAACACTATCAATATAGTCATCAACAGACCTTGAGTCAGTTTCAGGTATTGGCGGATGCCTTTGACGCTGAATTCATCGCTGCATCACATGATAAGGCCCTTTCCGAAGAGAGCCCCATCTTTATTTTGGGTATGCCGCGTTCTGGTACGACTCTTATAGAGCAGATTATAAGTAGCCATTCATTGGTAGGCGCGGAAGGTGAAATAGAAGATTTACGTAAATCGTTCGAGATGCAGGGTGAACAACTGTTTAAGCCGACGCCATTGCAAGCGCGTATAACGGCAGGCCGAAAGGTACTTGATGGGTATTTGAACGCAGTGCGCGACCGACAGCGTGCACGTTATTTTACTGACAAAATGCCCTACAACTTTATGCTCATAGGGCTCATCGCGAGTCTGATGCCGAACGCAAAAATTATTCATTGCACACGAGATTCATTAGAAACCTGTTTTTCCATATTTAAACAGAATTTCAGCGGTAGCCATGCGTATAGCAATGATTTGACTGAACTCGGCCAGTACTTTAATGCCTACCAATCGTTAATGGCGATTTGGACCGAACGTTTCCCGAATCAGATTTATGAGGCCAACTATGAAGCACTTATCGCTGATGCAGAAAACGAAACCAGAAAACTATTAGCCTTTTGCGGTTTAGAAATGGAACCGGCATGTCTGGCGTTTCACAAAAACAAGCGAGCTGTCAGAACAGCATCGGTCGCGCAAGTCAGGCAGCCGCTATACAAAACAGCAATGAAAAATACTGAGCCATATAGAGACCGTCTGTCGCCACTTATCGACATATTAAAGTCAGGTGAGGGTGGTAATGTAATTAACCGATCTTAGCGCTTCTTCCTAGGTGATGGCATGGGAAAAATTGGTATCCGAAAGCCCGTCTGATTGCCAGTGCGACTGCATGCGCTAAACTCAACTCGATGAATGTGGATTAGAGGAAGATGTATGCAGCATCCAGGCAAGTTGCTATGGCTGGTTTTGCTATTTTGTTTGCAGTCTTTGCAGACTGGAACGGCACAAACCAATGTACGTGTCGTAACCGATGCCTGGGCCCCTTATGCCTTTGAATCTGAAGGTAAACTGGTCGGCGCCGATGTCGACGTAGCCTATGAAGTGTTTAAATCTCTCGGTGTAGGCGCTCACATAGAAATACTGCCGTGGAAAAGATGCCTTAGTTTGGTGAAAGAGCAAAAGGCCGACGCTATCCTCGCCGTTTCCTTAACAGAGAAGCGTAAAAGCTTCTTACATTATCCCACTGAGCCGGTCTCTTACGGACAGACAGTTTTCTTCGCGAAACAGGGTCATAAGATTGATTCGATAAACCTTAATAATCCTTTTAATCTTAGAGTTGGCGCAATGCTCGGTTACAGTTATTGTCATGAACTGGACGAGTCACGCTTACTTGACTCGGCTTCGCGAGTGTCTTCATTGGAGCAGAATTTTAAAAAACTTTTGCTAGGCAGAATTGATTTGCTGGTCGAAGTGGATGCCGTGGGTTTATACACCGCAAAACAATTAGGAGTTGCTGATAAGGTTAAAGTGGTTCCTAGCGCGCCTTTCTGTTTTGGTGGTAATTATCTCGCCTTTGCTAAAAAAACAGGAATGGATGTATTATCTCAGTCATTTTCTGATGCACTCATTGAGTTCAAAAAGACCCCTCAATATAACGCGATTCTCGCAGAGTACGGGTTACTCGAATGATCAAACGAAAAAGGCGGCATATTTTAACAGTATGCCGCCTTTTTCTTGCTTAATGCTTAAACAATCAGGCGCGTCTTCTGAAGAGTGGCGTGGGTTGGTCGCAACCTGCCTGATAGCACTCACTGAAGTCTTGTAAGCCAGCGATAGCAGCCTGTGCATCTTTATCGTCTCGAATCGCAAAGGCATCGAAACCACAGCGCTTTAAATAGAACAGTTGGTCGTGCAATACATCGCCAATTGCTCGAATTTCGCCCTTAAAGCCAAACCGTTCACGGAGGATACGTGCATAGGAATAGCCGCGGCCATCAACAAACTTGGGAAAGTTAATGGCAACTACTGCAATATTCTCGAGATAGGGGGCGAGAGGCTCTGGCCCCTGGTCACTGTCGAGCCATACGCCAAGGTTGTCCCGAGCGCTAAGCTCATCGGCATTGGCGAGAAACGCATCGAGAGGCACAAGCGCATCGCCAGATGGAATCTCACCTGCATGATCGCGATCCAAAACAACCCAGTTGTTATCGAGAACGTCGCCGTTCTTAATCAGCTTTGGCATAAACACGCTCCTTAAACGGCTCGATTCCGATACGGTTATAGGTATCGATGAATAATTCTTCTGGTTGGCGATTTTCTACATACACGTTAATGATTTTCTCAATCACTTCAGGCATGTCTTCGCGCGCAAATGAAGGGCCAAGAATTTTACCAATCGCCGCTTTGCGACCGGAATCCCCACCCAGCGATACCTGATAGAACTCAGCACCTTTTTTATCGACACCAAGAATACCGATATTTCCGACGTGGTGGTGCCCGCAGGCATTCATGCAGCCGGAGATATTCAGTTCAATCTCGCCCAGATCGTAGAGATAGTCGAGATCATCGAACTTGACCTGAATCTGCTCGGCAACCGGAATCGACTTGGCATTTGCCAAACCACAAAAATCGCCGCCGGGGCAGCAGATGATGTCGGTTAACATACCCAGATTAGGGGTTGCAAAACCAGCGGCAAAGGCCTCTTGCCATAGGTCAAAAAGTTGGTCCTGACGCACATCTGCCAGCACAATATTTTGGTCATGCGTGACGCGCACTTCACCAAAACTGTATTTGTCTGCCAGGTCAGCAATGATTTCAAGCTGCTTATCGGAGGCGTCGCCTGGAGGCGTGCCAGTCTTTTTAAGCGTTAAGGTGACAATCGAATATCCCGGCACCTTGTGCTCGTTAAGATTGCGCTTGAGCCAGTTGGCAAACGCTTTGTTTTCATTGCGTTTTTCAACCAGAGCAGCGGGCTCGTCGGCCAACTCGGCGTAGTCGGGAGCGGTAAAGAATCCCTTCACGCGTTCTATTTCATCACGCGTAAGCTTGGTATCGGTATCCTTGATGTGTGCCCACTCTTCTTCGACCATTTTGGCGAATTCTTCGGCGCCAGTCGCTTTTACGAGAATCTTGATACGCGCTTTGTACTTGTTGTCTCGACGGCCATGGCGGTTATAGACACGCAGAATGGCTTCAAGATAGGTCAACAGATCTTCTTCAGGCAAAAAGCTGCGAATCTCGGAGCCGATAACAGGGGTACGGCCAAGACCACCGCCAACGAATATTTTGTAGCCAATCTCACCTTGGGCGTTTTTGATGATTTCGACGCCAATGTCATGCACCAGAATCGCGGCACGGTCTGCATTGGGGCAGGCGTTGACTGCGATTTTGAACTTACGTGGCAAGAAGGCAAATTCGGGGTGGAACGTAGACCACTGGCGAATAATTTCACAGTAGGGACGAGGGTCGATGACTTCGTCCGCAATCACGCCTGCGAACTGGTCGGTCGTGGTATTTCGAATACAGTTTCCGCTGGTCTGCACGGCGTGCATTTCTACGTCGGCAAGCTCTTGGAGAATGTCGGGTACGTCTTTGATTTCGGGCCAGTTAAACTGTACGTTCTGACGCGTCGTAAAATGCACGTAGCCTTTGTCGTAATCACGCGAGATCGTCGCGAGTTTACGCACTTGCGTCGACGACAGCATGCCGTAAGGAATGGCAACGCGCAGCATGGGGGCATGGCGCTGTACATACAGGCCATTCTGTAGGCGCAAGGGCAAGAATTCATCAGCGGCTAGCGTGCCATTGAAATAGCGTTCGGTTTGACCCCGAAACTGGTCGACGCGCTCTTGAATAATGCGCTTGTCGTATCCGTCGTATTTGTACATAAACCTTCTCAAACGTTACTGGGCCGGCAGGTGGTATCCAGAGGGCCCCATTTTGGGGGCCGTAAGATTACCAGTTTTTGCAGCGCGATTAAACTTTCTCTTTGACCCAATACTGGGTCTTTAGTTGCTGTTTAATCGTAGGAAAGATTGGGGCTCAGCCACTTCTCGGCCTCTTCTACGCTAAGGCCTTTGCGTTTGGCATAGGCTTCTACCTGGTCTTTGTTGATTTTCCCAACAGAGAAATATTTCGAATCCGGGTGCGCATAATAAAAGCCACTTACCGAAGCAGCGGGGGTCATCGCAAAATGTTCGGTCAAGTGCATGCCTGCGTTGTCTTCAGCTTGGAGTAACTTGAAGAGCTCAGCTTTTTCGGTGTGATCGGGGCATGCCGGATAGCCGGGAGCAGGGCGAATGCCGCGATACTTTTCTTTAATTAACGCCTCGTTGTCAAAGCTTTCGTCACAGGCATAGCCCCAGAACTCTTTGCGGACACGTTCGTGCATGCGTTCGGCGAAGGCTTCAGCCAAACGGTCTGCCAGGGCTTTGACCATAATCGAGTTGTAATCGTCCTGCTTGTCTTCAAATTGCTTGGCGAGCTCTTCCGCACCAATACCTGCGGTGACTGCAAAGCCACCAAGATAGTCCACCTTGCCGCTTTCACGCGGGGCAATAAAGTCCGCCAATGAGAGATTAGCGCTGCCGTCAGCTTTTTCATTTTGCTGCCGAAGATGATTGAGTGTCGTCAGTGCCTGTGTGCAGGTTTCGTCGCTATAAACGGTGACTTCGTCTGCACCGGTGCGTTGTGCTGGCCAAAAGCCGATGACACCGCGCGCCTTAACGTTTTTATTGGAGATAAAGTCGTTGAGCATGGCTTGTGCATCATCAAACAGGCTGCGTGCCGTTTCACCGATGACTTCATCTTCAAAAATCTTGGGGTATTTGCCGGTTAGATCCCAAGTAATAAAAAAGGGCGTCCAGTCGATGTAAGGTACTAACTCTTCCAGTGAGTATTCATCGAATGCTTTAAGCCCGGTAAAAGTGGGGGCGGGAGGCGTGTAATTTGCCCAATCCAAAGCCAGTGCGTTGTTCGTTGCCTGTTCATAGGCTAGTAGTTTCTTTTGTGCGCTACGGTTTTTGCGACGTTCACGCACAACTTCGTATTCTGCTCGGGTGTCGGCGACAAACTTTTCTTTCATGCTATCGCTGAGCAGTGATGTGGCAACACTTACGCTGCGGGACGCGTCCGTAACGTAAACCACAAGATCGTTTTTGTATTGAGGTTCGATCTTCACGGCGGTGTGCGCCTTTGATGTGGTCGCACCACCAATCATCAGCGGTATATCAAAGCCCTCCCGCTGCAGCTCTTTGGCGACATGCACCATTTCATCGAGCGACGGTGTAATGAGACCGCTCACGCCAATCATATCTACGTTATGCTCGCGGGCCGCTTTCAATATTTTATCTGCGGGCACCATGACGCCCAGATCGATCACTTCATAGTTATTACACTGCAGTACTACGCCCACGATATTTTTGCCGATGTCATGCACGTCACCTTTGGCCGTTGCGAGCAGAATCTTGCCTTTGGTTTGCTGACCTTCGCCCTTTTCGGCTTCAATGTAGGGAATTAGATGCGCGACCGCTTGTTTCATGACGCGGGCGCTCTTAACTACTTGTGGCAGGAACATTTTACCGGCACCGAAAAGATCCCCGACGACGTTCATGCCGTCCATCAGTGGGCCTTCGATCACCTCAATAGGACGGGATGCCTGCTGTCGAGCTTCTTCAGTATCCTCAATGATGAAGGTGGTGATCCCCTTGACCAGGGCGTGTTCGAGCCGCTTGGTGACGGGCCATTCACGCCATTCGAGGTTTTCCGCCTGTTTCTCACCTTTTTGGCCGCGATAGTTGTCTGCAATTTCTAGCAGGCGGTCAGTGGCGTCATCACGACGATTAAGCACCACATCTTCTACACGTTCTTTTAATTCCGGCTCAATTTCATCATAAATCACCAGTTGTCCGGGATTCACAATCCCCATGTTCATGCCGGCTTTAATCGCATGAAACAAAAATACGGAGTGGATGGCTTCGCGCACGGGGTCGTTGCCACGGAACGAAAACGACACGTTGCTCACGCCGCCGCTAACACTGGCATGGGGTAAGTTCTGGCGAATCCAGCGGGTTGCTTCGATAAAATCGACGGCGTAGTTGTTGTGCTCGTCGATACCCGTCGCCACTGCAAAAATGTTCGGGTCGAAGATGATGTCTTCTGGCGGAAAACCAATACCAACGAGCGTGTCGTAGGAGCGCTTACAGATTTCAATTTTGCGTTCGTAGGTATCGGCCTGACCGGCTTCATCAAAAGCCATCACGACGACGGCTGCGCCGTATCGCATACAGCTCTTCGCCCGTGCAATAAATTCTTCTTCCCCTTCTTTCAGGCTGATCGAGTTGACCACCGCTTTGCCTTGTACAACGCGCAAACCAGCCTCGATGACTTCCCATTTGGAGGAGTCGATCATGATGGGGACACGCGAAATATCAGGCTCAGACGCAATGAGGTTCAAGAAGGTGACCATGGCCTCTTTGGACTCGAGCATGCCCTCGTCCATATTGATGTCAATGATCTGTGCACCGTTTTCTACCTGATCGCGCGCGACATCCAGCGCTTCGTCAAACTGTTCTTCTTTGATGAGTCTAAGAAAGCGTCGTGAGCCGGTCACATTGGTACGTTCGCCCACGTTAATAAAGACGATGTTGTCTTCGGCGCTAAAGGCTTCAAGCCCGGATAAACGCAGCCTCGGTTCAATCGTCGGGATCTTGCGCGCAGGGTACTTCTCCATACGCTCAGCAATGGCGGAAATGTGCTCCGGGGTAGAGCCACAGCAGCCACCAATAATATTTACGAAGCCGTCTTTGGCGAAGGTCTCCACGATATCCGCCATTTCTTCGGGCGTTTGATCGTATTCGCCAAACTCGTTAGGCAGTCCCGCGTTGGGGTGAGCGCTGACGAAGGTTTCTGCTTTATCCGAAAGCTCTTCAATATAAGGTCGAAGAGCGTCAGCGCCTAACGCGCAGTTAAAGCCGATGCTCATGGGTTTGCAGTGTTTGACCGAGATGAGAAACGCTTCGGCAGTTTGACCTGAGAGAGTACGGCCGGACGCATCCGTAATGGTGCCCGAAATCATAATGGGCAGACGTATATCGTGATCGATAAAGTATTGCTCAGTAGCGTAAATCGCCGCTTCGGCATTGAGTGTATCGAAGATGGTTTCGATCAGAATGATATCTGAGCCACCGTCTACCAGACCTTTTACGGCTTCATAATAATTATCGTACAGTTCTTCGAATGTGACGTTGCGATAACCGGGGTTGTTAACATCCGGGCTGATCGATGCGGTGCGTGAAGTCGGGCCTACGGCGCCGGCCACAAAACGTGGCCGGTCGGGTGTTTCCGCGGTTTTGGCATCAGCTGCGACGCGAGCGAGGCGTGCGGCTTCGTAGTTGAGCTCATACACCAGCTCTTCCATGTCGTAATCCGCTTGAGAAACCCGGGTAGAGTTAAAGGTATTGGTCTCTACGATATCGGCGCCGGCATCCAGATACTGTTGGTGTATGCGTTGGATGGCCTCGGGCTGAGTCAGGCAAAGTAAGTCGTTATTGCCTTTTACTTCGCTGTGATGATCGCTAAAGCGTTCTCCACGGTAGTCCTGCTCTTCAAAACCCAGGCGTTGAATCATGGTTCCCATAGCGCCATCAAGAATCAGTATGCGTTCTTTCAGTGCCTGGTAAAGCTGTTCAATGCGGGTGTTACGATCGGACATGATGTTTCCTGTGCAAGAAATGTACGTGTGGCTATGCTAAGTGCGGCGCATGATACAGCAAACAAGGCTATATTGAAATATTTTGATATAGGTAAAGCCTGACTAAAATAGTAGGGCTTTATCCGCAAGCCCAAAAGGCATAAAATGCGAGGCCCAAGTCACTCGTTATTCAAGGTCGATATGGTTACTGTTTCTGAATCTGCCCAACAATACCTCGCGCAACTCGTACAAAATCAGGAAGTGCAGGGCATGGGCGTGCGTATGTTTGTCACGCAACCTGGTACCAAGCATGCCGAAACATGTTTGGCCTACTGTCAGCCCGAAGATATTGTTGAGGATGATGAGGTAGTTCAGCTAGAGGGTTTTAAGCTCTACATCGAAAAGAAAAGCATTCCTTACCTTGAAGAAGCCTTTGTTGATTACGCGGCAGAAAAAATGGGTGGTCAGTTAACCATTAAGGCACCCAATGCCAAGATGCCAAAAATCGACGAGGACTCCTCTCTGGAAGAGCGAATTCAATATTTGCTCGTTACGGATATTAATCCCGGGCTGGCGTCTCATGGCGGCGAAGTCAGTCTTGTAGAAATCACCGATGAAAAAGTCGCAGTGTTGCGTTTTGGTGGTGGTTGTCAGGGTTGCAGTGCTGTTTCTATCACCCTCAAAGATGGTGTCGAGAAGCGATTGATGGAAGTGATTCCGGAATTGACCGGTGTGAAGGATGCTACCGATCACACTGTGACGGAAAACGCTTACTACAAATAGATTAAGCATAAAAGTGCTTAATCTATTCAACTGCCAATACACCTAGCGATGTTGGGTTCCTGCCAGATTTTACAGTTATTGAATGTCAATGGTTGGCGGGTTTTCCGACAAGTGGTTCGATAATGCTTCCGTAACGTCGATCAAAATACCTGTACTTGAATACACAACATTTGCGTGGCGATCTAAGACAAGAGAAAACTGATCGCCAGCGTAAGTTTTAACTATTTGGGGTAAATAGTTTTTCGCAGCGTCATCCAATTTTCGTCGGTGTTTTGCGTTAAGCTCTTTTTCATTGTTCAGGGCTTCTAGTTTGTTTTTTAGCGTGTCTAACTGGTCTTTGTAGCTTGAGGCATTTAGTTGGCCTTCGACGCAGCTCTTATCATAAGCTTTAATTTCTTTGTAGCTATCGATCAAAAGCGGTTGTTTGGGTTTTTTTGACAGGTCAACCTCGCAGCCTTTCTGAGATTCTTGTTCTAGCCCTCTAATCGTTGCTTGAACCTTTCTACTTTCAGTCACAATATCATACGCGTTTTCGCGTACCCCGTCGGGGTAGGGGTTTTGTTTTTTGGCCAGCTCTCGTAGTTCATTTGTGATTTTGCCGGTATCTATAACCGCCCATTCAGAAACGTTGGGTTTGTTAGTTTGCTGGGCATCGCCTTGGGCGCAACCTGCGAGAATTGACATTGCCAACAGTGCAAGAAGATGTTTCATATGTTCAGTCCTTTGAATAAATGATTATATCGTTAGAGAAACGTTATTAAGTCCTTTACCTGTGTACTAGTCAATGACCGAAATGATCATAGTCGACTCTTATCTCGCGTTATCCAAAGCTGCTCTGCTTCCGCCATTGCGGTTTGAATATCACACTCTTTAATCATTCGCAGGCCCAGTGCGCAGGTGCTGATGATAGCCCCTTGGGCATATTCGTCCTCGGTTTCCCCCCGCCAGACCGCCTGCAGATGTTCGATGGATAGCGATTCTGGTTTCACATGTCTGCGCGGGAATAGGGCGGGCCATTCTTCTTCCCACATCTTGCTCGGGCTTGCATGAAACGCTTTCATCGCATTGTCAGGATTACGCTCGATTTCCCCTCCTTCACCTTTAATCACCGCTAGTCGCTGATAACCAAGGAGTTGTCCTGCTTCTTGGTGTAGGCCGCTGTATGGAGGGTGAAATATGCCCTGAAGCACTGCGGGGGCATTCAGTGGGTTGATGAGCCTTGCTAAAGAATGTACCGGTGAGCGCAAGCCGAGTGTGTTGCGCATGTCGATAATGCGCTCCAAACAGGGGCTAAACCCGCGCAGGGGCATATACACGAAGTTGTGCTGATCGAGCTGTTCGGCGCAGTCTTCCCAGTTTGTCGCAAGGGGGAGGCCTAAGGCTTTGAATAGTGGTTCGGTGTAAATGCGGTTAGTGGTATGACCGCTGGCGCCGTGTATAAATATACGGTGCCCGGCTTGCGCCAGTAACAGCAGCGCCGGAACAAACCAGGGGAGGTGTCGCCGTTTACCCGCGTACGACGACCAGTCCAGATCGACGTGTATTTCTGGTGCATGGCAAAGGTCCTTTATCGCCTGTACAAAGCCTGCCAACTCTTCTGCTGTTTCTTCCTTGACGCGCAAAAGCATCAGAAATGCACCCAGCTGAAGATCTTCAACTTCGCCATTCAGGATCATGCTCATCGCCTGATAGGCTTCTTCTTGTGTGAAGGAGCGACTGCCGCGCTTTCCTTTGCCTAATATCCGTACATATGGGGCGAAGGGGTGTTCCGGTACATCTAGAATCAAGCTGTCGTGTGTCATGACTTCCTACAGACAATTGGTGGGTTTGGGGAGGCCGGCTATCTTACTGGCAATTTTGGCAGGGCTGCCAGGAAAAAGCTTCATTAAATAAATGCTATTGCCTTTTTCTTCGCCAAGCTCTGTTTTGACCTGTTTTACGAGAATGCGCATAGCGGGTGAAAGTTCGTATGCCTCATAAAATCGGCGCAGCAAATGGATAATCTCCCAGTGTTCCGGGCTTAGGCTGATACCTTCGTCCGATGCTATCGCTTCTGCAACCTGTGTGTTCCAGTCTTCCAGATTGACCAGAAA
>JAWWBW010000037.1:0-17286 GCA_033720775.1 Oleiphilaceae bacterium
GCGTGCGCGGCGGCGGCACGTCGGGCTGGGCGGCTACGCTCACGCGCACCTGCGTGCGGTCGAAGCGACGCGGCGTGATATAATCTACACACAAATAGCGAGTCTCGTTACTCATCACCAAAATTAGAATTCTAACGCTTTATCACTATTTTTCCCGCGAATTAGTTCTCTTGGCAAGCTTCACTTTTGTGTCATTCCCTGCGCGACAAACCAGTCAAAGGCGCGCTGTAATGCCTCATCAATCTTTACCTGTGGTGTGTACCCAAGTTCTCGCCGGGCCTTGCTGCCATCCAGAAATTGGCCTCCCGACATCACTGCAATGGCGGTTTCGCTGATTTTGGGGATGGGCCCGTTAAAGCGGCGATAGCGCAGGGCCTGCAGCTTGGCGACCACTTTGGCGACCGAGAGCGGTACCGCGCGTGGTGGAGCAACCTGAGCGATGGTGGCAATTTTATCTACCAGTGCATCCATGGTGAGGTTTTCACCGGTCAATAAATAACGCTCTCCGGGGCGCCCCTTGAGGAGCGCCAGCGCCAAGCCGCGACCGGCATCACCGGCGTAAATCACATTACGTTGACCGCGCACATAGGCGGGTAGTCGCTGACTGGCGATCTCGGTCACCAAGGCCCCGGTGGTGGGGCCATAATCGTATTCGCCAAACGTCATACTGGGTATACCAATCACCACCGGCAAGCCAAGCCGGGCCTGTTCCAAGGCCTGTTGATCCATGGCCCATTTCACCTGCACGTAGGCATTCTTACCCGGTGGACGCTGAGCATAAGAGAGCGTTTCATGGCCCGGTAATCCCATGGGATGCTTGCGCAGTGCGATGGCCCCGCCCAAGTACAATGCCTTGTTTATTTTCAGCGTTTTGACTGCTTGGTAGAAGCCAGCCATTTGATCCGTCGCGAGACGGACTTCCTCGCGCCACGGTCGCGGTACGGTGGGGTAATAAGCCGCACAGTTGATCACCGCATCAACACCTTCAAGCGCCGTCAGCAAGGTATCGGCTTGCGCCAGATCAGCCTCACGTGCCTCGCATGCCAAGTGGGCGAGACGCGTGACATCGGAGCCAGTCCGATGCACTGCAATCACACGGTGCCCCATTGCCGATAGCGCGACGGCCGTATGATGGCCAATCATGCCGGTGGCCCCGATAATCGCGACCGTTTGCGGCCCCTGCAAGAGGTGATTTTGCATGCTTCTTAACCTTCTTCCTCAGCAACTTTACATTTTGGCGATGGCTGCCGTGGGCAACACTTTGAGCACGGGGCCCAGCAAAGACCAGGGCCAACCCGGCACACAGGCCCGCTTGCTTTTGGCTTCGATTCGGTCGGCAAAAATACGGGCACCTTTCTCAACATCGATCACAAACGGGCGACTTGGCAGATCGCGATTAATGGCGGTATCGATAAAACCGGGGTGGAGCACCGTAACTTCAATATTTTCGTTCACGGTTTCGGCGCGCACGCCTTCCATAAAACAGCTTAATGCCGCTTTGGACGCCGAATAGGCGGCGTTGCGTGGCATGCCTCTGAATGCAGCGACCGAAGAGGTCGCCACCAAGTGCCCGTGGCCCTGCTCGCGAAAAACGCGCAGCGCAGCATCCACGGTAGCAATGGCACCTTGTACATTGGTATTGATCACATCCAGGTGACATTGCAGATCCGACTGACCCAGCTTGCCCGCTCGGGCAATGCCCGCATTGACTACCACGATATCGAGCTTGCCTAATTTCTGTTGCAACGACTGAATGACCGGCCACACCTCCGCCGTATGGGTGACATCCAAGGCCGCAATTTCTACCTGACACCCCGGCACTTGCTGGCGAATCTCTGATTTAAGTTGTTCCAGCCGTTCGATACGGCGCGCGCACAAAGCCAGATCGTAGCCTCGCTTTGCCATTTGCTGGGCCAGCGCATAGCCAATACCGTCACTGGCGCCGGTAATTAATATATTTTTTTTACTCATGTTTTAATCCCCTCGAAATACCTTGTTTAAGGTACGCGTGTAAGCCCAACAGCGCTGGCTCCGGCCAGATTTGAGTTCGCAGAATATAGCCGCAGCGGGCACGCGGCAAGCCTTAGGGATGGCATAGACTTGTGCTAACTTCTCTGAAATAATCGAGAGCTCTTTACGGCCTCACCGGCCATCAAAACTCGTGAACGTTCATACGCTCGCCAGCCTGCTTTGACGATGCGCTGACCGAACGCTGACGCAATAAGAACAACAGCGAACAGCCAAAAGGAACCGCCATGAAGCAACAAGCCCAGCAGCATTTCCGTACCTGTAATCTGTGTGAAGCCATGTGTGGTTTGGTCATGGAGGTCGAGGACGACCAGATTCTGTCGATCAAAGGTGACCCGGCCGACCCACTCAGTAAAGGGCATATCTGCCCAAAAGCGCTCGCCCTGAAAGATTTTCATGAAGACCCCGACAGGCTGCGCGAACCAGTAATGAAAACCGAAGACGGCTGGCAGAAAATTTCATGGTCGCGCGCCTTCGAACTGGTCGCCACGCGCATCAAGGGCATTCAGAAAGATTACGGCAACGACGCGGTGGGTTTATATTTGGGCAATCCCAACGTACACCATCACGGCAACTTGCTGGGTGCCATGCTACTCGAAAAAACGCTCAAAACGCGCAATCGCTTTTCGGCCACCTCTAACGACCAGTTGCCACACATGCGCGCCAATTACGAGATGTTTGGCCACCAGCTGTTATTTCCAGTGCCTGACATCGATCATACCGACCTGTTCATTCTATTGGGCAGCAATCCCGCCGCATCAAACGGCAGCTTAATGGCCGCACCGGATTATCTCGGGCGCTTGAAAGCGATTCGTCGTCGTGGGGGGGAGGTCATTCTCATTGACCCTCGCCGCACTGAAACAGCACGCGTCGTGGATCAGCATCTCTTCGTGAAACCCGGCACCGATGCCTTCCTACTGTTAGCGATGATTCATACCCTGTTTGATGAAGGGCTGGTAGAAACCGGTCGGCTCACCGCACACGTGGACGACATCGCACAGATTCAACTTATTAGTGCCGATTTTAGTGCCGAAACAGTTGCACCGCTTACCGGCATTGATGCAGAACAGATCAAAACACTGGCACGAAAACTGGCCAATACACCCCGCGCAGCCCTGTTTGGCCGCATGGGTACCTCCACGCAGGAATTTGGCGCCCTGGCTACCTGGCTGATCTACGTATTGAACGTATTAAGCAATCATCTTGATGAGCGCGGTGGCCTCATGTTTGCTAAACCCGCCGCCGAGATGCTTGAAATTACCAAAATGATTGGCTGGCAGGGCAGTCATAACACCTTTCAGAGTAAGTCCGGCTTACCGGAGTTTTCCGGCGAGCTGCCGGCCTCCACCATGGCCGAGCAAATCGAGTTACCCGGCCCCGGCCAAATCAAGGCCATGATTGTAATCGCGGGTAACCCGGTATCGAGTAGCCCCAATGTGCATCGCCTCGAAAAGGCCTTCGCCTCATTGGACTTCATGGTATCGGTGGATGCCTATGTGAATGAGACTTCGCGCCATGCCGATCTGATTCTGCCTCCCACGTCGCAGTTGGAGCAGAGTCACTACGACCTCGCACTGAACATGACCAGTGTCCGCAACGTCGCGAAATATTCGCCCCCGTTGTTTGAACGTGATAAACGCAGCCGGCACGATTGGGAGATCATGCTTGAGCTATGTCGACGCCTGTGGCCACACACGCTCACCGAACGCGCCCAGAGCGAAGCAGCCTATCAGGTACTCAAACGTATGGGACCCGATGGCATTCTCGACCTGATTCTTCGCGCCGGCCCTTACGGCACGCAAATTCCGGGCACCACCAAACTGGGCGCGTTTCTGATCGATGCCGTACAGGATCTGATCGGCCCCGCCCACCCGCTGCGCAAGCTCATGGACACCGGCCCCTATGGCGCGCCCAATCGCAGCTTGAGCAAGGGGCTATGCGTCGCATCGCTGCGGAATTATCCTCACGGTATTGATCTGGGCTCGCTGCAAAGCTGCCTGCCTGATCGCCTTTATACCCCCAACAAACGCATTAAACTGGCGCCCGCCACCTACATGCAGGATCTCAAGCGCCTGCGTACACGTGCCGAACAACTGGCCAGCGACCAGCGCAGCCCGGACGAGTTTTTACTGATTGGCCGGCGCGATGTGCGCAGCAACAACAGCTGGATGCATAACTCCCAGCGTCTTATTAAAGGCAAACAGCGTTGTACCATGCTGATGCACCCAGACGATGCCAAAGCACTGGGATTGAAGGAAGGCGAGCTGGCCGAGGTAAGTAGTCGTGTCGGGCAAATACAGATTGCGGTCAACATCAGCGACAGCATGATGCCGGGCGTGATCAGTATCCCTCATGGCTGGGGACATCAGCACGAAGCCATTCAGCTTTCGATTGCCAAAAAACAACCAGGCGTGAACGTCAATGTACTCACCGACGACAGCTTTGTTGATCGCCTGAGTGGCACCTCGGCCCTGAATGGCGTTCCGGTCACGGTCATCAAAGCGGGCAGCAAAGGGCGACGCGCCAAACCTGCCAGTACGACAACCAAAAAGCCCGGCACCAAGAAAACCGCGACCGCACAAAAAAGCCGCGTGCGGGTCAGCGCCAAACTGGCTTAGCTCGGCCCTCTCAAGTCTGCCCTTAGCAAGGTATCCCGGACTCCCGCCGGGATACCTCTATAACTCCCTAATCAGGCACAAAAGCCCGACCCCGCCCACTGATATCCACCCCAAGCCGTGCTATGCTTGCGCCTTTGGCTTAGAAAAAAGCAGGTGCTGCATTTGTGATTATTCCGCAGGAATATCTCAGCAAGGACGCCATCGATAATTTGATTCAGGAGTACTGTTTGCGCGACTGGGGGCTCAACGAAAGTGAAGCGCCCCTGCGCGAACGGGAAGAGGCCGTGCGGCGCGCGCTCGAACGTGGCGAGCTGGTAATTCTGTACAGCGAATTGCATGAGACCGCGCAGCTGATTGATCGACGCGACATTACCACCAGCGAGGAGTGTTAACATGCCACTCCCTTCGATTCCTGCCGAGTGGATTAAAAAAGTAGCCGGCGAAACGCGCTTTCAGCGCGGGCTGGCTGCGTCTCGTGAAGCCTCGGTAAAACAACTGGAATTGGGAGACCGTGTTGCCCGCGGCAAGGTGGATCATCATCAGGTGTCCATTGCCCTACAGGGTGAGCAGTTATCGGGCGCCTGCGATTGTGAAGACTCCGACGGATTTGATTTCTGCGAACACTGTGTGGTGCTCACGCTCCACGCCAACCGCCAGTCGCAACAGCGCCTGACCATGGCCAAGGGCCCCGATCGCAGCAAGGTGCTGGCTTATCTGTTGTCACTCGAAAAGGGCGAGTTAGCGAAGCAGATGCTCTCTCTTATCGAAGAGGACACGAAAACCTTTCGGCAGTACCTGCTCAAGGCCGCGCTGGAAAACAAGCAAATAGACTATGCCGATTTGCGGCGCCAGGTCACGGCGCTGACCCGCACAGAAGAGCGCCTGTTCAGTCAACGTCAGGTAAAACATTTTTTCGCACGCATCGAAGGTTTTTTGCAGGAGCTGCATCAGGCCACACCCGACGCTCCGGAACGCATGCTGAAAGTGCTCGACTATCTGGTACAGCGGCTCAATCTGGTACTCGATCAGGTGGACGATCGTGGGGGCATACGACAACCCAGTGCGACTCTGCTCAGCCAGATACATCTGCGATTATTTCTGCAATTTGAGGGGCGCAGCACCACTCTCGCCAAACGCTATCACCAGAGTTGGCAACTCGACCATCACAGCCTGTTGCAGCACGATGCCAATGACTATCTCGACGAACAGGGCGTGCAGCACTTTATCAACGCGCTCTACACCTCGTGGGAACAGGTCGATGAGAAACAACAACAGCACATTGCCCGCAGCCTTTACCGCCTGCAGGCTCTCGATCTGTCACGCGAACAGTCATTAGCCATGCGGCAATTACTGATCAAAGATGCCAACGACTGGATATCTCTGGCTGAAGATCTGGTCGCCGCAGACCGAAGCGAACAGGCCATTGTGGTATTACAGCAGGCGCAGTCCCAATTGACACAGCACGAAGGGCTGGCCATGGCGCTGGCACGGCTTTATCTAGCGCACGACGACAGGTATTACCCGGCATTGGCGACATTGTGCGCTGACTTTCCAGATATCGTGGCTCCGCTGGTCTTTCCCGAGCTTGCCTCCGGTATACCGCCAGGCAAAGCCATTCAACTCTCGGCCTTACAACAAGGCTGTTTCGAGGCCTTAAGAAGCGCCGAGAAAGCGCCCGCCAAACGCTGGTGTCGCAACCTCTACCTCGCCCAGCATGAAGGCCTTGCAGCATGGCAACTGCTTCAGGCAGAAAGCAACCCCGACACACAGGCACTGCTGCGATGCGCGCAACTTTTGCAAGATAGCGACAATGCCTTGGCTCTGCAGATTATCCGTACCACGATCGAGCACTTGTTGAGCAAGGAGCGTTACACCACCGATCGGCAATTGGCCGAACTCCTGCTTGAGTTTCCCATCGTTTGTGATCCCGATGAAAAAGAAGCCCTGGTGCAGGCTTTTCGGCCACGTATTTTGCGCCGACCGGCCATTGTTGAAGCCTTGCGTCAAAGCGAACGCAACAGTCAATTGGGCGCGCTATAGCGGGCGCAGAGGTTACTTTGCCCAGACTTTGCTCTACACTGGCGCTTTTTGCCGGGCAGGATGGCGCTTACTTCGAGTCAAACCCGTCTTCACCGCACATTACGAACCCCAGTAGCAAGCTAGTAACGAGGTCTTTACATGCCTGAACAATTCCCCGAAATCAAACTCGACGTCGACAACCTGTACCGCGAAGAAACCTTCACCGATCAGCGCGTTGGTACCATTCGCCGCATGACCCCCGTCAGCAAAGACGGCAGCGACGACAGCACACGCCCGGTACAATACATTGGTCAGGCGCAAATGATGACACCCGCCGGCCCCCTGCCACTGACCTTTGAACTGGAAGCAAGCAGCCTTGAAGAAGCGCTGGAGAAGTTTGCAGAAGGCGCTAATCAGGCACTCGAAGAAACCATGAAGGAATTGCAGGAAATGCGCCGCCAACAGGCCTCACAAATTGTGGTGCCCGGCGAGCAGGGCAGCAAAATTCAAATGCCCTAACAAGGCAATTAAGCAGAGTGCCCACCCGCAGGCAGGCCATAGCGCCTGCCGCCCAGAGATAACAACAAGGACATCCCATGCTGACTGTTCATCACCTTAATAACTCCCGCTCGCAACGTATTTTGTGGTGCCTCGAAGAGCTGGAACTCGACTATCAGATGAAGCGCTACGAGCGCGACCCGGTGACGATTCGCGCACCGCAAAGCCTCAAAGATGTGCACCCACTGGGAAAATCCCCGGTCATTACCGATGGCGACAAGGTCATCGCGGAATCTGGCGCCATTATCGAATATCTGCTCGCCAAAGATGCCCAACAGCGCTTTACACCGAGCGATGAGCAGGCTTTGATCGACTATCGCTACTGGCTGCATTTTTCTGAAGGCTCACTGATGCCGCCGCTGGTAATGCGTCTGGTATTCGAAAAAATGAAAACCAGCCCCATGCCCTTTTTCGTCAAACCCGTCGCAAAGGGTATTGCCGACAAGGTGCTTAAAACCTTTGTGATGCCCGAAGTACGCAACATGCTGGCCTACATCAACGACTGGCTCGAAAAACGCGAGTGGTTTGCGGGCAATGCCCTTAGCGGTGCCGACTTTCAAATGAGCTTTCCGCTGGAAGCCAGCGTGGCGCGCGGCCTGGTGGATGACCGTTACCCGCACATACGCCGCTATGTGAATATGTTTCAGGATCGACCGGCGTATTTGCGTGCCTTAAGCAAAGGTGGTGACTATGACTACGGCCCGCAGTAAAAGCGCGCCCGATGTCTAACGTCCAACGCAAAACAATGAGCGCTGAGATGACCATGTCGCCGGAACACGCCAGGGTATTGGCCAGCGACGAAGCACAGGAATATTACTTCAAAGAAGGCTGCTTTATTCTTGAGATGAGTAATGATGCGGCGGATCCGGCGTTGTCGATTGCCCGGGCCAGAGTGGCACCGGGTGCATCGACACGTCGACACCGCCTTGCCGGTGTAACTGAGCGTTATGTCATTCAATCGGGTGAGGGACAAGTCGAACTCGATGGCGTTGCTACACCGGTCGCATCGGGTAGCGTCGTGCGCATCCCAGCCGGCGTCAGTCAGCGCATTACCAATACCGGCGAGCAGGATCTGATCTTTCTCGCGCTGTGCACCCCTCGCTTTACGCCTGCGTGCTATGAGGATCTAGAGTCTACAGATTGACAACAAACCCTCATCGCGCCGAACGTCTAACACCCGACGTCCATCCCATCAAATAGTCTATACTTTTTGCCTGCATCACGACCGGTTTCAAAGCTTTCGAAACGGCCAGACCTTTTTTGGTAGTGCGAGCATGCTAGAATGCCGCCCCCATTCATTCCGGAGGCAGAGTCGTATACATGTCATTTTCGATCGGACAACGCTGGGTTAGCCAGACCGAACCCAAACTGGGCCTGGGCATTATTGCCGAAATGGCCAATCGTCGCGTCACCATCAGCTTTCCTGCATCGGGTGAAACCCGCACCTATGCCGTCGATAATGCCCCGATCTCCCGGGTAACCTATAAACCCGGCGACCGTATCAGCAACCACGAAGAACAACAGTTTGTGGTGGAAGATACGACGACTCAGAACAACCTGGTGATCTATCAGGTACGCGATGATGCCGGCGAACTGGGCATACTCAGTGAGGTGGAGCTCAATTGCTTTATTCAATTCACCTCGCCACTGCAGCGGCTGATGAGCGGCCACTATGATCGCAATCGCGCCTTTCGTCTGCGCTACCAGACCCTGCAGCATCTTGATCGTCTGCAGCAGTCACCGGTTCGGGGTTTGATTGGCTCGCGAACCAGTCTGCAGGCCCATCAGCTCTACATTGCCGATAAAGTCGCACAACGACACGCCCCAAGAGTACTGCTGGCCGACGAAGTAGGTCTGGGAAAAACCATTGAAGCCGGCATGATTCTGCACGCACAACTGCATAAGGGATTGGCCCAGCGTGCGCTGATTGTGGTGCCGCCGACGCTGGTGCACCAGTGGCTGGTAGAAATGCTGCGACGCTTTAATCTGAGCTTTGCCATTTTTGACGAAGAGCGTTTTGAATCTCTGCGGGAAGAAGGTCAACCCAATCCCTTTGAAAGCGAACAGCTAATACTGTGCGATCTGGATTTTCTGACATTGAACGAAGATGCCCGCATGGCCGCGGTGGCTGCCGGCTGGGACCTGTTAATTGTTGACGAAGCCCACCACCTGCATTGGTCACCTGAAGCATCCGGGCCCGAATACCAATGCGTGGAGCAGCTGGCGCAAGTGAGTGCCGGCGTGCTTCTGCTCACCGCCACGCCCGAACAGGCCGGTATTGCCAGCCACTTTGCCCGATTGCGCCTGCTGGATCCTGATCGTTTTCATGATCTCACGGCCTTTATCGAACAGGAGCAGCGCTATGGTGAGATCTCTGCACTGGTGAAACAGTTACAGGCACATGCTGAAGATGAACAGGTACCCGCCGCGCTCAAAGAACAGCTACAGGCCATCATTGGTGCTGATCAGGTCGATATGAACGGCGCGCCCTCAGCGTGGATGAACGAAGCCTTGCAGGCATTGTTGGATCAGCACGGAACCGGCCGGGTACTGTTTCGCAATACACGCCAAAGTGTGAGTGGTTTTCCCCAACGTATTCTTGAAGCGCACCCATTGGCATTGGATGAAGCGAGTGATGCCGATGCCGCGCGCCGCGACTGGCTCGTGGCACAGCTCAAACAGCTCCGACCTGAAAAAGTGCTGGTCATCTGCAGCTCTGCCGAGAAAGCACTGGCACTCGAGAGTCATCTGCGACTCAAGGAAGGCCTGCGCTCTGCGGCCTTTCATGAGGGCCTGAGTATAGTTGAACGCGACCGCGCCGCCGCTTATTTTGCCGATCGGGAAGATGGCGCCCAAACGCTGATCTGCTCCGAGATAGGTAGTGAAGGGCGAAACTTTCAGTTTGCCCACCACCTGGTACTGTTTGATCTGCCCGAAAACCCCGATTTGCTGGAGCAGCGCATTGGGCGCCTGGATCGCATTGGTCAGGCGCACGACATACATATTCACGTACCGTATTTACCGAATTCCCGACAGGAAGCGCTCTATCGCTGGTATCACGAAGGTCTCGATGCCTTCACCCACAGCTGTGCTGCCGGTTATGCCCTGTACGAAACGTTTGCCGATGAGCTTAACCGTTATCTGGATGCAGGCGAGATTCCTGATGCCTTTTTGCACACCGTTCGTCAGCGCCGTGACTTAGCCATGGCCGAATTACAAAAGGGACGCGACCCGCTGCTTGAGCTCAATTCCTGTAACCCGGAGCGCGCTGCTGAACTGATTGAGCAAGTGGAATGGGAGGAGTCGAGCCAGAGCCTGAGTAGCTATATGGATCTGGTGTTCAGCCTTTACGGCGTGGAGCAGGAACAGCAGTCAGACGGCACCGTAGTCATTCATCCCGGTGAGCATATGCTCAATCACCAGTTCCCCGGTTTAAGTGATGAGGGCGCGACCCTGACCACCCACCGCCTCAAGGCCCTGGTACGTGAAGACGTCGAGTTTTTGAGCTGGGAACATCCCATGGTGAACGAAGTCATGGAGCAGACGCTGGCGAGCGAGCTGGGTAACGCCGCGATTTCGACCATGTCGGTAAAAGGCGTACCTGCCGGCACGCTGTTTCTTGAAGCCATTTTTGTGTTGAATAGCATGGCTCCGCGCACGCTGCAGCTCGACCGTTTTTTACCCTTGAGTCCGCAACGCTACGTAGTCAATGCCACGGGGCGCGATCTGGGTGAAGTACTGCCGCACGACAAGCTCAATGAACTGTGTACCGGATTGCGCCGCAAAGTTGCCCCCGCCATTGTTAAAGAAATTCGGGATGAAATGCCCAAACTTCTCGAGCATGCGCAGAAGATGGCTGAAAACGCCCTGCCTGAAATGCTGGCCGAGGCCCGCCAACGTTTTGATACGTTCTTTGACCGAGAAATACAGCGCATGGTCGCGTTGGCCGAACGTAACCCCTTGATTCGCGAAGATGAAATCAACGCCTTGCGAGCACAGCAGCAAGCGGGGAGTAGTTATCTCGAAAAGACCGGTCTGGAACTGCAAGCCATGCGTATCATTATCAATACCTGACATGATACGCTGCGTCTAGCAGGAGGGCTTCAACATGAACGACTATAAAAAACCAGACGCCGACACACTCAAACAAGAACTCAGTGACCTGCAATATCAGGTCACGCAATGTGACGGCACGGAACGCGCCTTTGATAACGAGTATTGGGACAACAAAGCAGACGGCATTTATGTTGATGTCGTCTCGGGCGAACCCCTGTTCTGCTCGCTGCACAAATACGATTCGGGCACCGGTTGGCCCAGCTTTTATCAGCCCATTAATCCTGACAGCATTACCGAGCATACCGACCGCAAACTGTTTATGACGCGCACCGAAGTGCGCAGCAAACAGGCCGACAGCCATTTGGGGCATGTGTTCCCCGATGGCCCACCTCCCACCGGCGCGCGCTACTGTATTAATTCAGCCGCGCTGCGCTTTGTACCCAAAGAAAAAATGGAAGAAGAAGGTTACGCCGAACTGTTGGCACTCTTCAACTAAGCGTCACCGACTACCCATCAAGGAAGGCAAGCATGGAACACAATCTGATTTTTTATCCGGTAGTCGCGCAGATCATCCTGACCTTCGTGATGTATGCCCGTCTCCCTGTACTCAAAAAGCTGGCGCTCGAAAAAGGGGAAGTGGATCTGGAGCGCCGCGCGCTGCACAACGATGCCTGGCCCGATTATGTGCTCAAAGTCAGCAACAACGTGCAAAATCAGTTTGAATCGCCTGTGCTGTTTTATGCCCTCGCGTTTATGCTTTGGGCTTTAGAGACGGTAACCTTCCCCGCATTGGTACTGGCCTGGGCCTATGTCTCCCTGCGCATCGTACACATGCTGGTGCACACCGGCGCTAATGTTGTGCCCGTGCGCAAAAACGTATTTATCGTATCGGTACTCATGTTAATGGGCCTATGTGCTCTGGTGATTCACGCTCTTCTGGTAGCCTCCTAGACGCATCATGATGGAAAAACAGGATCTTCTCGATTTAGCACGTATGCCCATGCCCTTTGGTAAATATAAAGGCCGCATGCTGATTGATCTGCCCGAAAATTACCTGTTGTGGTTGCGCCGCGAAGGCCTCCCTAATGGTCGATTGGGCACACTACTGGCACTTGCTCTCGAGATAAAAATCGAGGGCCTGGAAGGTCTGGTTCGACCTTTGAAGCAGAAGCCGAGTGCCCGTCACCTCGCAGACTGACTATTCCACCCATCGAACGCTCACATGCACCGCATCAAAGCGCTTTACGGCGTTATAGACTCCCACTACACTGCGCCAAACTAACCAGTTGGACAAGTCATGACTCACGAGCAAGGCACTAAAGTCGGCCTCCTTTGCGCCCTGTCGGCCTTTGCCTTGTGGGGGCTTTTTCCGATTTACTTCAAAGCGGTAGCGAGTGTTAACGCAACCGAAGTGCTTGCCCATCGGATTATCTGGTCGGTTGTCGTGCTCGCATTGGTGCTCAGTTGGCGGCGTGCCTGGGGTGCATTGTTTCGCCTCAAACGACCCGCCCTGCGCACCCTGTTTTTCTCATCGCTGTTCGTATCGAGCAATTGGCTTATTTTTATCTGGGCAGTGGCGAATGACCGGGTACTGGAAACCAGTCTGGGGTACTACATTAATCCGCTGTTAAGCGTGGTAATGGGGATGGTGTTCCTGCGTGAGCGTTTGCGCAAGGCGCAGGTCATCGCGTTTTTTCTGGCCCTGCTCGGAGTCATCAATCAGGTGATATGGGTGGGCTATCTGCCGTGGGTAGCCCTGGCACTCGCCATCACCTTCGGGTCATACGGCCTGCTGCGCAAACAACTCGATATAGGCCCCATGCAAGGCCTGTTTATGGAAACCCTACTGATGTTGCCACTGGCCTTGGGCTATTGCCTTTGGCTGTGGCACCATGAACAACTCGCTTTCGGCGCTGTAGACACCGGAATGAATCTGCTATTAATGGCCGCAGGCATCGTCACCATTGTACCCCTGCTTCTGTTTGCCGCCGGCGCAAGACGCCTGCCTCTGACCACTGTAGGCATCACCCAATACACCACCCCGTCCATGACCTTCTTTCTCGCCATTTTTCTCTATGACGAAGCCTTCAGCATGGAGCAGCTACTCACCTTTGTGCTGATTTGGACCGGGCTGGTCATCTTTACCGTCGATGGCTTACGGCAACATCGTAAGCCCACGCAGCCCTGATCAACGCTCACCTAAGCTTTTTTAGCCTGCTGCCGCGCTTCGAAGGCAGCCAACTGTTCCGGCGTTGCGTCCTGCTGGTGCTTGGCTTTCCATTCGCTGTAGGGCATGCCATAAACAATTTCGCGCGCCTGATCGTAGTCGATCTCCAGCCCACGCTCTTCGGCAGCCGCCATATACCACTTTGATAAACAGTTGCGACAAAAATCAGCCAGAATCATCAAATCGATATTCTGCACTTCTTTATGCTCATCCAGATGTTTGAGAAAGCGCCGAAACACGGCCGCTTCGATGTCGGTACGTTGCTGTTCGTTCATTTGGTTTTGTCCTCACATTCTCACAATCAGGCACGATTCTGAAAGCACACCACCCCAGAATTCAAGCTGATTATTTTTCCAGACTACGAAATATTGCATTGGCACGGCCAATACGCTCGTCGCCTCGCAAGAAAAACGCATTGCCATAGATCAAAGAGCGGCCCTGTTTATACACATCGCAATGCACTTCTAACCAGTCGTCAACAAAAGCGCTGCCGGTAAAGTCCACATTGAGGTTTATTGTCACCAGAGCCTGCGGCACACTGCCAATAAAAGCCGCATTGTACCCTAGGGCAACATCCGCCAGACTACTGATCACACCGCCATGCAAAGTGCCACGGCCATTGCAGTGTTTTTCGGCGACACACATTCCCACTTTCCAGCCACCATGGCTGCGTTTGCGACAATAAACGGGGCCGATCAGATCGAGGTAGGGGCTTGATCGGAATAAAGGTTCAAATCCTTCTGCTACTGCCATCATATGACTCCTTCAACTTTATTTAGGGCGCACGTCCATCGTGATATCCGCATGGAACACCCGGGTACCCGCTGTATCAAAAATATCGACCGCAACCACTTTATCCCCCGCCTCGGTGAAGTCGACGCCTTCTGCCGTCGCCACGGCACGCAGGTCGGTTTTGGCTTTGGCCAGATACTGCACAGTCATTCCCTTTGGAATCCAGCGCATGCCCTCAGGTAAGGTGGCATCGGTCAACGTGCCGCCGACCAGCTCTGCGGCATTGCACATGGCAATCGCGTGCACCGTGCCAATGTGGTTTTCAATCTCACGCACTTTGGGAATGCGCGCTTCGGAATAACCCGGCTTCAATTCAACGAACACTGGGTTAATGGTTGAAAAATAGGGCGCCATTTGGCACACCATTTTGCTGAACTGTTCGGCTCCAAATTGCTCAAAAGCACTTAATACCTGACTCATAAGGCGCATCCTCTTAGTTTGCATAATAGGCTTGACCGGGCGTATTGACTGGTAATGCCTGGCCAGACACACTACACTCTAAATCAGACTAGAACACAATTCTAGAATATTATTCTAATACTAACTGTTTCATATGAGTCAAACCAAACGCGACATCCTCAGTGCAGCCTTGCAGTGCTTTATGAGCAAGGGCGTTGAACAAACGACGATCTCCGATATTCGCGAGGCCTCCGGCATAAGCGTTGGTAGCATCTATCATCACTTTGGCAATAAGGATGGCATCGTCGTTGCTCTCTTCTTAACCGGTATGCAGGATCATTCGGCGCAACAAGAGAGCGCGCTAGGCCAATGTGATAGCGCTGAAGAAGGCGTGAAAACCATTGTGCGTTGCTATATCGACTGGATTTGCCACCATCCCGACTGGGCGCGCTTTGTGTTTCGCTATCGCAGCCTGGTGGAAAACAGCGCTCTCAGTGAACAGAACGAAGAGCACAAACGCGCGCATTTTCGCAGACTGAAAGCCTGGTTTACGCCGCATATCGAATCAGGCCAGATCCAAAAGCTGCCCTTTGAGGTCTATCATTCGCTGATCATTGGCCCGGCACAGGACTTCGCTTTGCGCTGGCTGGCAGGCAAGACACGGGGCAATTTGGGCGACTATCGCGAGCTTTACGCCGAAGCCGCCTGGCAAGCCATTAAAACTTGATGGCTTTGGTATTCCAAACACGCATCACCGGCTAAACTAACCCTCTCACTCATTGCCACACAAAAGGACTTGTTATGGCGATCAAAGACTGGCCTGCGACAGAAAGGCCCAGAGAAAAACTCCTGCAACACGGCTCCGCCCATCTCAGCGACGCGGAGCTACTCGCCATTTTTTTGCGGGTTGGCATGAAGGGCAAAAGCGCGATAGACCTGGCGCGCGAGGTACTCGTCCATTTTGGCAGTCTCAAGGCCCTGCTGGCGGCGCCACTCGTTGAGTTCTCACAGGTGAATGGACTCGGCCCCGCCAAGTTCGTGCAACTGCAGGCCAGCCTTGAAATGAGCAAGCGCTATTTTCATCAGGAGATGCGCGAAACCAGCTTTATCGATTCGCCAACGGCCAGCAAGCAGTACGTGTTGCGCGCACTGGGTCAACGGCAGCACGAAACCTTTGCCTGTCTGTTTCTCGACAACCAGCATGGCATTTTGTGTTTTGAGGAATTGTTTCAGGGCACCATTGATGGCGCTTCGGTCTATCCCCGTGAAGTGGTTAAACGGGTATTGGCCTTGGGCGCGGCAGCGGTGGTCTTTTGTCATAACCACCCCTCCGGTTCCACGCAACCCAGTCAGGCGGACTGTCAGCTCACTGAGCGACTCAAACAGGCGCTGGAATTGATTGATGTACGCGTGCTGGATCACCTGATCGTGGCTGGCGATCAGGTGATCAGCTTTGCCGAAAGAGGATTAATCTAGCGATAAACCCATCGAAGGGTGCGTACTTTTGATCAAAAATACGCAAATATTTTGCGCTCAATTTTGCTTTCTGGTATAAAGGCGAGCTCTTTCGCGAGGCCCCCTGTTTTTGGCGCCCGCAAAATAAGATTTTATGGTATTTCTACAACGCTTTTACATCTACCAAGTGGGCGTTTAGAACTTGGAGGCAAGATTAAAATGGCTAGAGTATGTCAAGTTACAGGTAAACGTCCTGTATCTGGTAACAACGTTTCTCACGCAAAAAACCACACCAAGCGTCGTTTTTTGCCAAACCTGCAATCACACCGTTTTTGGGTTGAAAGTGAAAAGCGTTTTGTAAAACTGCGTGTGTCTACAAAAGGTATGCGCATTATCGACAAGAAGGGCATCGAAGCTGTCCTGTCTGATCTGCGCGCACGCGGCGAAAAAGTTTAAGGAGCAATAGCCATGAGAGAAAAAATCCGTTTGGTTTCCAGCGCTGGCACCGGTCACTTCTACACTACCGACAAGAACAAGCGCAACATGCCTGAAAAGATGCAAATCAAAAAGTACGATCCCGTTGTTCGCAAGCACGTGATCTACAAGGAAGCTAAAATCAAGTAAGACCTGCTGGAGCTCTTGGGCTCTGACAATCTGCTTCCAATCGAAAAACCCGGCTATGCCGGGTTTTTTGTTGCTATGTACAGAAAACCTAGCGCCCACGATAGATTGGACATTCCGCCTCGGTCTCTGCAGCACTTTTCTCAGGTGATTGGTGCCGATTGGAGCGACGCGGATAAGGTCTTATGCACCCGTTATCCAATTTCTGACTTACAACTCTAAAAAAATTTCGTTCAACTTTTCCCCCTTGACCATCTAAGAAGTCATAAGGCAACACACGCCAACGGCAATACGCCTTATTGACTTTAACAACACAACTTTTAATTGGGGAAACACCACATGAAAACTCTGATCTCAGCCACTGTTATCGCTTTTACTCTTTCTGCTCTGTCTCACACTGCTGCGGCAGCCGACGTAAAAGGCAACGTAAAGACCACCGTTAAAGCCGGCGTGGTACTGCAAAACAACAAGGGCATTGCCAACAAGAACGAAGCAGCCTTAGGTTCGATTACC
>JAWWBW010000038.1:0-17269 GCA_033720775.1 Oleiphilaceae bacterium
GTGGTAAAGAATGGATCAAACACCTTATCAATGACCTCGGCGGGAATACCGGGCCCTTCGTCTTGCACCTCAAAGCAGGCTTTGCCATCTTGCTCAAAGCTGCGCACATGCAGTTTACCCTTGCCTCCCATGGCATCATTGGCATTCAGCACGAGAGCCAGAATGACTTGCCCAATATAACCTGGCCGACACTTGACCATGGGCAACTCGCCTTGATCAAACTCCATGTCGATATGCCCCTGTACCGAAGCCTGTGCCACATTCATACTGGTGGCCACGTACTTGTTCAGATCGACCACAATTTCTTCTTCAGCATCGATATTGGAAAACAGTTTGAGATCCGCCACAATCTCGGCTACCCGTTTGCCACCATCAATACAGTCGGTGAGCAGCGAGGCAAAATCCTCCATCACAAAGTCCATATCGAGTTCTTTCCACTCGGCTTTAAGCTGCTCCATGGAGGCGCCACCGGTGATCAGTTCGCCCAGCTTGCTAAAGTCCTCAACATAACTCTTGGCAGTATTCAGGTTGCTATTGATAAACCCGATGGGATTATTGATTTCGTGGGCAACCCCTGCGGCCAAATGTCCTACCGAAGCGAGCTTCTCAGACTCAAACAAATGCCGCTGTGCCGACTCAATGGTTTTCACCTGCTCTTTTACCTTTTCATCGAGGTGTTCAGACAGGTTTTTGTACTTTGCTTCGGACTCAAGCAGGGCTTCGTGCTCTTCGCAGAGCTTGGTGTAATCTTCCTGAATGGCCTCAATGTGTAAGGCCGAGGCCATGAGATATTTCTGGGCAAAGCGCAGCTGCATTTGGATACATTTTTGAGCGGTCTGTATCGCGGCCTTATCTTCACTGGCCGAGACGAGATAACCCAAGGGTTCGAGTTCAAGCACCAGACTCATGCGGGAGGTCTGGGGGCATCCGGCTTCGCCTAGTAGCGTCTCGCCTTTTACGTCTACCACCGCAAACGGGGCACCGATGATCCGCTCGACAATCACTTGCAGTGCCTTGCGATCTGCCGCGCCCATCAACTCATCAAGCGGAATTTCTCTGTCAAAACTGAGCGATTCAACAAAACGATGCGGTTCCATTACACCTGCTCCTGTTCTGTTGCACCCGAAAAGTTATGTATGAAGGCTTCGGCAGTGATGCCGTGTTCTGTCGTCAAATCGAAAAAGCCATCGACTCGGGTGTACACAGAAGCCAGCAACTTGGCAAAGGTTTCGCTCACCCCGTAGCCCTTGAGGGCGCTGGCGAACGTCACCGGCCAGGGCATCTTGGACCAGCGACTCAATACCTCTTCTTCACTCACAATGGCATCGGCGGGTAAGTCGCGTTTATTGAACTGAATCGCGATGGGCAAGGTATCCATATCGAGTCCCACACGACCAATATTGGCCGCCAGGTTCTCAAAGGATTCGAGATTATTCATGCTTTGGTTGCGCTGCGAATCGGCGACAAACACCACGCCATCTGCTCGCGATAATACAGCCTTGCGGGTGCTGTCGTGCGCCACCTGGCCCGGCACAGTAAACAGTTTGAGCTTGATCAGTAAGCCAGAGGGGCACTTCATACCCATTGGCAGCAGGTCGAAAAACAGGGTGCGATCACCCTTGGTTTCGAGCGCCATCATCTCACCTTTGAGTTCCGGGCTCAGGTGGTCATGAAAATAGGTAAGATTGGTGGTTTTTCCACTTTGTGCAGGACCGTAATACACCAATTTAATGGTAAGACGGGTACCGCTTTCGTCGAGTTCTGCCATGACCTTCACCACTCGCTGCATGCCCAATGAACAAGAGTCTTATTTAGTATTCTTTAATGTAGTCGCAATTCGGCCTGCCTGCTAAATGACAGGGCTAAAAACTTGGATTCATTAGTTGAATAAAAATAAGGACTTAAATTTGCAGTGCGGCGGCAGCAGGCAAGCGGGCATCATTCGTGTCCGATAAAGCCCTGTTTGCCTGTATTAAGGGACAACAGCGCACGAAAAGCGTGTTGCGTGTCAACACTCCGTCCAGCTTTGGGCCAGTCCACCCAAGGCGGTTTCTTTATATTTATCAGACATTTCCTGTCCGGTCTGTCGCATAGCCTCAATACAATTATCGAGTGCCATCATATGTCGACCACTCCCCTTGAGGGCCAGGCTGGCCGCGGTGTACGCCTTGATGGCACCAAAGCCATTCCGCTCAATACAAGGAATTTGCACTAAGCCTTTCACCGGGTCGCAGGTCATACCAAGGTGGTGTTCCAGTGCGATTTCTGCGGCGTTCTCCACCTGCTCCGGCGTTCCGCCCATCACCTGACACAAACCGGCAGCGGCCATGGCGGCGGCCGACCCCACCTCCCCCTGACACCCAACCTCAGCACCCGATATGGAGCTGCGGTGCTTGATCAAACCACCGATCGCCGAGGCCGTTAGTAAAAAGTCGTAGACGTGTTCCGGCTTGCCACCACCGTGCGTGAGGTAATATTTGAGTACGGCGGGAATCACCCCTGCAGCCCCATTGGTTGGGGCCGTCACCACCGCATGCCCTGCAGCATTTTCTTCATTGACTGCCATGGCATAGGCGCACAGCCAATCATTCATTTGCGCACGCGCGTCACCCGCATCCAGCGTGAGATAGAGCTGCTTGGCGCGTCGCGCCACATGCAAGCCGCCGGGCAACTCGCCCTCGGTGTTCAAACCCCGATGAATACACGCATCCATCGCCTCCCAGATCAGATTTAACCGGTCATTCAGCTGTTTGTCGGCACGCTCCGGATGGTCGGCCAAGGCCACTTCATTAGCTCGCTTCATCGCCGCGATCGATAAGCCGGAAGCCTGTGCCATATCCAACATTTTTTTAGCTGAATCAAAGGGATATGGATAAGGCTCCGCATCGACTAAACGGATTGGTGCACTGAGGCTAGACACTTCTTCGAGGGTAGCGATAAAACCACCTCCAATTGAAAAGTAAGTCGCGCTGAACAGACAGGCATCGTCTGACATGAGTTTAAACACCATGCCATTGGGGTGTTGCGACAGGGTGTGCTCGGTATCAAATTTGAGATCTTTGGCAGGGTCAAACATGAGTTGTTGACCCTCGTCGAGAAAGACCCGATCACGGTGTCGCAAACGTTCCACCAGTTCATCGCAATCCTGCTCTACCAACTCTTCGGGCAGATAACCGTGCAAACCCAGTATCACCGCTTTATCCGTACCGTGCCCCAGACCGGTATGCGCCAGTGAACCTTTCAATTCGCAACGCAAACGCACTTCTCCGTTTGGCGCGTCAAGTGATTGCTGCAGCTCACTGCGAAAGCGGTGCGCCGCCACCATCGGGCCCACGGTATGGGAGCTCGACGGTCCTATCCCCAATTTGAACAAGTCCAGCACACTAATGAACATAACGCGTTCTCCGATCAATGATCACACTCAGCCTGCTCTTTAACTATAGGAGAAACTGCGCGCTTGTGCGTGAGCATGGCTTGTGGCCCACCCACTGTGCACTATTGGCTACCCCTTATCGACCACACTTTTTTAGTGGCGTGATAAAAGATGCTGTCTAGACTAAGAGGCAGCTACTTGGAGATAAAAGCTATGCCCTTACTGGATGCTCTGGTGCTGGAGCCCCCGCAAGCTGCCAGCCATTGCGTGATCTGGCTGCATGGTCTGGGAGCCGATGGCCACGACTTCGCCGATGTGGTCCCGCATCTGAATTTGCCGGCCCAACACGGCGTGCGATTTGTATTTCCCCATGCGCCTGAAATTCCAGTCACCGCAAATGGTGGTTACATCATGCGGGCCTGGTATGACATTCTGGAACTCAGTGTAGAACGTCGCATCAATCGCGAACATTTAAGCGATGCCGTGCAAAACGTGTGGGAATGGATTGAGCATCAAAAAGCCGAAGGTATCGCCAGTTCTAACATCGTTCTTGCAGGCTTTTCTCAAGGCGGTGCCGTTGCCTATCAGGCGGCGCTGAACTATGCCGAGCCGCTTGCCGGCCTACTCGCTTTATCGACTTATATTGCCGACTACGAGGCACTCACACATCATCCGGCCAACGCACAGCTGCCCATACTGGTACAGCATGGCGATTTTGATCCAGTTGTATTGCAGGCGCAGGGCCAAAAAGCGTTTAAGCACATACAAACGCATGGCTACCCGGCCAACTGGCAGAGCTACCATACCGAGCATCATCTTTGTGCCGAACAGATTGACGACATCAGCCAGTGGTTACACGAAAGGCTAGCTATCTAGACACCTCTGTAGGCGGCGGAGCAGTCTCAATGTGCTGAAAATGGTGTCGATTAGTAGGTGTAATCCAAGTAGTACAATCATTGTACTAATGACCACCGCTCTATGTTCCCTCTGTGCATTGCTTTATCTCGCACCAACGGTTTTTACCGAAAATGCCTTGTGGGATCATAACGAACTGCAATCCAGTTCTTCATGGATCCAGATCAAGCCCTGCCATAAAAACAAACTCGGCCACACACGGGAAGGTTGCTCATGTCACTCAAACACACGTTGCGTTCCAAGCTATTTGCCCACAAACGCATAACGCCTGCCGCACCCTGCCCTGCGGGACTTTCTATCGTGCGCGACGAAGCCGGCGTACCGCAAATCAAGGCGCAAAACAGACATGATCTGAACTGGGGACTAGGTTACTGTCAGGCCATTGATCGCGGCACACAACTGCAGCTCATGCGCATACTGGGTCAAGGCCGTTTATGCGAATTGCTTGAAGACAGCGACGAGAACCTTGCCATCGACCGTTTTTTCAGACGCGCCAACTGGCAGCATCAGGCCAGTAAACAAGTGGCAGCGCTTAAGCCCGACACACGCACCTGGTGTCAGGCATTGTGTGATGGCATTAACGCAGGGTTGCGTGCACGCCGGGGGCGATTGCTACAGCTAAAAGGCCTCAAACCCGAACCCTGGCGTATCGAAGATACCATTCTGTTATTGCGCATGACGGCCTATCTCACACTGGCCCAATCACAAACCGAGATAGAACGTTTTGTTGTGGAACTACTGCAATCCGACGTGAGCACCGACAAGATAGCGGCCTTGTTCCCGATCAATACCCGCTGGCTCGATCGTAATCTCATTAAAGAAGTCTCTCTGGGTGATCGTATTGTGCCCAATACGGCGCTATGGCAGCAGGCAGTGCCTCGCATGATGGCCTCGAATAACTGGGTTATTGCACCATCACGCAGCGGCTCTGGTGCTGCACTCATGGCCAACGACCCACACCTCGAAATTAATCGACTGCCTAATGTGTGGTATGAAGTCGCACTCTCTTGCCCAGACTACGAAGCGCTGGGCATGGGCATGCCCGGATTACCCGGCATTTTAGTCGGGCGCACCCCTGAGTTGTCCTGGGGTGCCACGTATACCTTTATGGATACCGTAGACAGCTGGATGGAAGACTGCCGCGACGGCAAATATCGACGCAGCAAGAGCTGGCGCAAGTTCAAGCAACGCGAAGAAATCATAAAACGCCAACAGCATCCCGACGAGAGGGTTGTCTTTTACGAAAACGGGCATGGTGTACTCGATGGCGATCCCAACCACGCGGGTCTCTATCTCGCCACCCGCTGGTCGCCTGCCGAAGCAGGTGCCGCATCGCTCAACGCGTCGTATCAGCTTACTCGAGCAAAAAATGCAGAGCAGGCACAGCAGAGTCTGGGCAAAATAGAAAGCGCATGGAACTGGGTCATCGCCGATAACGATGGCAACATCGCTTATCAGATGTCAGGGTTGGCACCCAAGCGCCACCCCGAATGGAACGGCCTGCAACCCGCCCCCGGCTGGGATAGCGACTTTGACTGGCAAGGCTTCTATACGCCAGACGAACTACCGCAAAGCCTGAACCCTGAGTGCGGTTATATCGTCACGGCCAATAACGACCTCAATCATTTGAGCCCCTCCGGTATCGAACCCATTAATATGCCGATGGGGGACTATCGCGCAGAACGCATCAAGCAGCTCATTGAGGCGCATGCACATCATGGTATTGCCAGCTGTGCGAGCATCCAAATGGATACCCATTCTCTGCAGGCTGACGCGTTTTTAGACGTATTGCTGCCCCTGTTGGAAGAGCAAGGCCGTCAATGTGAGCTCAGCAAGATGATGGACGGTTGGGATCGACGTTATGATAAAAACGCATGCGGCGCATCCCTCTTTGAAGCTTTCTATGCAGCACTGCGGCAACAAGTGTTTGGACCGGAGGGTATGGGCGCCTCCGTGGTAGAACATTTAGCCAAAAATACGGGAATTTTTATCGATTTTTATCAGAACTTTGACCGCTGTTTACTCGACCCGGACTCTCCCTGGTATGCACACACATCACGTGATCAAGCCTTCCTTCATGCTTTCGATACCGCGCGCAAAATGGGCAAGCCTAAACCGTGGGGCCAAATCAACCACTTTCGTTTTACCAACATTCTGTTGCAAGGCAAGGCGCCCCACTGGCTTGGCTTCGATAGCGACAGCACGTTTCTTCCTGGCGGACGCGCCACACCCCATCAGGGTCAGCTATTCCAGGTTGCAGACAGGCAAACCAGTTTTGCTCCCAGTATTCGATTGGTCGCCGATATGAAAACCACAGCTCTACATACAGCTTTGGCCGGTGGGCCTTCCGACAATCGCTTGTCGCCCTGGTATCAAAGCGGTATCGCCGACTGGTCGGCAGGAAAACTACGTTGTGCGCAAGTTCACAAAAACAAGGCGTTTTAATAACCGCAATTGGATGCCCAAGTGCTGGATAGATGCATTGACTATATGGTTACCATTTTTCTTGCCAAAAACTGAACAAAGCTTCATATTTACGCGACTAATGGACGAACTGTGCAAGAAGTGCCCAATTTACTGCGATGTGTGCGCCCTACGCCCTCATAAATAATAAATTGCAGCCTCGTCACTTCTTCAACACTCGGGAGTGGCTGCCATGCGAGCCGAACAGCTTGAGCAACTACTGCAGCATCAAACAGAACTGATTGGTCGAATTGCTCTGGAACCCGACCTGAATGTTTGCTTATTGGCCATTGCCGAACGCCTCGAAGCGATACTCGGCGTTACCAGCGCGCGTTGCTGTATTCTGCGTCACGATGCCGACCACGTAAGGATGGCAGTGGCTCCCCAGCTCACCACGGACTACCCCGAACATTTCGACGCCCTGAATCTCACCCTAAACGAGCTCGCGCCAAGCGATGCGCACGAGCCCAACAAGTTGCGCGTCATCACGCTCGAACTCGACGCCAACGGCTGTCGGCACGCCCATCTGGCGCGACAGATGCAGTTTCATCATGCCTGGTTATGCCCGGTGTTCAGCAGCAGCAACCAGCGCATTGGCTCAGTGCTCATTTACCTACAACAACGCGAACATTTGAGTCGACTGCAACGCGAGACGATTATCCACTTTGGCCATTTGGCCAGCCTGGCCATCGAAAAACACCTGGCGGTGCAGCGCGAGCAGGTGTTAACCCGCTGTCTGCGGCAGGCCCACGAAAAAGTGAGCTCGCTGCTCACACTCTTACCTGAACTGTTGCTGGTACTTGATGATCAAGGGCAGCTGGTTGATGTGTATGGCGGCGACTATTCCTTGTTAGACGACAATTCATCGCAAACAAAAGGGCAACCCTTAGAATCTTTTTGGCCCCATGGCGAAACCAACCAGATTCTCGCCCACCTGGAGCAAGCTCTTGCGAGCAGTGACACGCAAAACTTTGAAACCGAAATTACCAGTGACGCATTAACGCGCAGTATCGAACATCGCATGGTAAGCATACGCCACTACAAAGCAGACCAACCCGAGGTCTCGCATGTACTGTGGATGCTACGAGATGTCACACCGCAAAAGCAGGCGCAGCAACGTATCGAACAGCTGGCCTATTTTGATCCGCTGACCCAATTGCCTAACCGGCGACTGTTGATGAACCGCACGCAAAAGCTAATCGAACGCGTCGCCCGTGACGAGGCCTATGGCGCACTCATCTACATAGATCTCAACGAATTCAAACGCATCAACGACTCGCTCGGGCATTATATTGGTGATGAGTTGCTGGTGTCGGTGGCGCAGCGCCTGCAGGACTGCGTGAGAGAAAGCGATACTTTCGCACGCATTGGTGGTGATGAGTTTGTTGTACTACTGGAGCGCCTGCGCGAGAACGATGTGGAAATTGCCAGTGAAGCGCGGCGTATCGCAGAACGCATGCTGGCCTCGTTGAAGCTGCACTTTGAACTATCGGGTGGACAGTTTTATATCGGCGCCAGCATTGGTATTGCTCTGATTGACGCCTGCGATAGCGACCCGCTCGAAGTGCTCAAGCATGCCGATGCCGCCATGTACGAAGCCAAGCATCGCTCTCAGGGGCAAATTTGTTTTCACAATGCGCACCTGCAACAACGTATTGATGAGCGCCTGCAGCTCGAGAGCGAAATCAACCAAAGCCTCGCCAGGCATGACTTTATTGCCTACTTTCAACCACAAGTGGATCAACACGGCGAGCTCATTGCCGCCGAGGCCTTAATACGCTGGCAACATCCAAATCGCGGCATGATTCAACCTTGCGACTTTTTGAACGTTGCCGACGGCATGGGCGTCATGCCCCGCATGCAGGAACTGATGGTAGAACATGCCTGCTCGCTGATTGCCGCCATGAAACGCGAAAATATGCTCGCCGATAATTTCAGAGTGGCGCTCAATATTTGCCCCAGCCAACTCAAGCTCGACGGCTTTGCCGAAAAAATGGCTTCAATGCTGGATAGCTACAAGGTCTCTCCAGACCGGTTTGTACTCGAACTCACCGAAGGTATGTTAATCGATGATCTGCCACGCACTATCAAGATTCTAGAAACCTTGCGAGACATGGGCTTCAGATTATCGATTGACGACTTTGGCACCGGTTACTCTTCACTGGCCTATCTCAACCGCTTACCCATGAACGAAATCAAAATTGATAAAAGCTTTATCGCCGATATCAAGCACTGCGATGATCCCACAGGTATTGTCGATTCGGTGTTATCCCTCTCTCAGCACTTTCAGTTTGATGTGATCGCCGAGGGCATCGAGGACGCCCAACAATTCGAGGCCATTAGTCGCAAATCGATCCGAGGTTTACAGGGTTACTTTTTAGCCAGGCCGATGCCGCAGCAGGAATTCGTCGATTGGATGCGCGCCGCCTGACTTTTTTTTACCTGCAATTGATCCAATACAAAAAACCACGCGTAAGGCTACTGTGACCAGGGACGATTCTTCGGGTTTTGAAGAGTGTGCCCGGAGCATCAGGTCTTAACATTCCTTTGTCCTTAGCGGTGTCTTCCCGGGCACCGCTTTTTTTATGCCCCCATATTGACGTAGCAACCTGCTACACACACCTTTATTAATTTGTAGCATTTAGCTACAATGAGACTATTACAGTCACTATGAGGCAGTCGTGATGGCCAAAGCAAATTCTCCTATTCGCTTAGAACAAGCGCTCATGGAACAAGCCAAGCTCGCGGGCAGTCTGCAAAACCGTTCAGCCAGCGAACAGATCGAGTACTGGGCCAGCATTGGCCGCCATGTCGCACGCGTACTTGACCCCGAAACCATGATCCGTATCAACAGTGGTCTGGCCAAGATTCGTGTCGAAAGTATTGAATCGGGTCCGGTAGATGCCGACAGTGTGTTCGCGAATCTCGATGCACAGCGAGCCAGTGGTGAATTGGCCGCACAGGTCACTACCACGCCGTTTAAGTATCGCGCATCAAAGGAATACGAGGGCTACCTCGAACGCATCGACCAAAACGGAAATACTGTTATTGGGCAATTCAAAAACGGAAAATTCATCAAGAAAATCGCTAAGGAAAGCGCTTGAGCACACAAAAACAGCTCTGGTTATTGGCCGGCGGTAACGGCGCCGGCAAATCCACTTTTTATCGCACCCAGCTTCAGCCACTGGGAATGCCTTTTGTGAATGCCGATAATATCGCCCGCGAAGTGTTCCCCGACAACCCCGAAGCACACAGCTATCAGGCCGCCGCCATTGCTGAAAACATGCGCAATGAGCTGCTTGCCGAAGGCCGGAGTTTTTGTTTCGAAACCGTATTCTCGCACCCATCCAAAATCGATTTTATGGCCAGCGCCAAGGCGCTCGGCTATGAAGTGGTGCTGGTGTTCATTTATCTCGACTCTCCTGCACTGCATAAAGCCCGTATTCATCAACGCACCACAGAGGGTGGTCATGCGGTTCCTGAAGACAAGGTAGAGACCCGCTTGCCCCGCACCTTCGAGAATATGAAAACCGCCATTCAGCTAGCGGATAAAGCCTTCTTGCTCGATAACTCCGACAATGAGCAGCCGTTCATTCTGCAGGCCAAACTCATCAATGGCGCGCTCGCTGGCCCCGAAATCCCCATGCCCGACTGGGTACTGAATCTGCTCCGCGAGTCTTAGCGCATAGCTCTGCCAGCCCTCTCACTATTTACCCCAACTATTTGCCCCCAAATGGGGGATACAAATATCACACGCTCACGCGTTAACCTGCATGCTGTCCGGCGTTTAGTGCGCACTAAGTTCATGCAGTGCGCTCGCAAGTCATGCAATGATGTTGTTTGTATGGCTACCCCATTACGACTTTGGCCTTGTTTCACCGCAAGGCCACACAAAATAAGAACATGGGTTATGTACGCAACAACAACTAAAGTATTAGTGATCGACGATCACCCCTTTTATCTTGAAGGCCTCAAGGTGGGTCTCAGCGCCATTGAGGGGCTGCGGTGTCGTGTCGAAACCGCCTGCTCCGCCCATGAGGTGCTGGGCATGTACCGCGACTTCAGCCAGTTCGATCTTCTACTTTGTGATCTCAACCTGCCTCAACTGGACGGCATAGGTTTTCTCAACACCTTAAGCGAGCGTGGCGTAAGCACCCCCGTGGCAATTCTGTCGTCATCCAATCTCGCCCAGGATATGTACAAATCCCTCGCCTCCGGTGCCGCCGGTTACCTCTATAAAGGCGCAACACTCGCCGAATTCGCCCGCGCTCTGCGCATGCTACTGGCCGGGCAACGCTATCTCGCTCCGCAACTGTTGGGCGAAACCGGTTCGCCAAGTGCCAACCCGGCTGAATCGGCAATGAAACGACTGGGCATCACCCAGCGTCAGTATGACGTGCTGCAGTTACTTGCCGAAGGTATGTCAAACCGTCAAATGAGTGAAATGCTGCGTGTCAAAGAAACCACAGTAAAGTCACATTTACAGGCACTGTTTCAAGCCTTGGGCGTGAGTAACCGCACCGCCTGTTTGTGTCGCGCCGGAACGCTGGGGCTATTACCTGATTCTGAATTGGCGTAATACGCGATATTGGCCTAGCCAGAGTCGAAGTAAATGTCGGTCTTCAGACCCTACTATAGGTCAGTCGCCGGACGTCCGGCTTAAACATCTCGCTCCCGTCGCCAGTCTCTTAGCCTCATGCATACGTCTAACAAAAATTTCCCCTCCTCTCGTACTTTAGTAGGAAGAAAGCCCGCTCCAAAGTCAGTATCTTGCCGCCACCTCTTATAAAAACAACAAGGTAACATCATGAAACGAAGCGATTTTTCTCGCGCCATGCTGTTTGTTCTGCCCGTTTTGGCGGGCATCACCTGGTATGGACTACAGCCATCAGAACAGACTGCTGAGCACGCGAATGCCAGTGCAACAAAGCAGATCAGCAACGCTGCCACATCAAGCGAAAAGACCAAACCGGCCGAGGCCATGCCTGCGGGGCCGCGAACAATTCCGGGTGTCGAACGTGGCGAAAATGGCCACGACTTTAACGATGCGTTAAAAGCCCAGCTCCGCACGATTGCCAAGGCCTATCAGGAGCAAGTGCAATATCCCGACTTTTCGGTGCCTATCGAAGCTGAAGCGCTGCCCTACAAGTTTATGCCCCACGCCCCTGTCGCCGTGGGCATGCCTGCCAGCCTGAGTGACCCGACTAGTCCAGAGCTCACACTTCTCGCAGAAAAGGTGCGCTACTTTAATGGTGAGGCACCTGCGGCCATCGCCGGAATCGAAGGCCTTAGTGATAACACCAATAGCTCCGTCACCGGCCAACTCGTGGTTGATGGTACGATTCGGTCCTACGCACAGGTTGTACCCTCAGCGCAGCACCCCCACCAATTCACCTTGAACTTTGATTCTATTCAGATCGACGATCTTGCATGGAAGAGCGAAGCGGTCATACGCGTTGAGTACAGCTTCGAAGGCAAACAGTACGCGCGTAGCCTGCCTATTTCATTTGTTGCCGAGGTTGCCAGTGTCGCAGCAGTCGGTACCGCCCAAGTGAACGAGGCTTACCTTAGCATTCCCGTCACTGTTCAATCACAAAAGCCCGGCTACCATCGTTTACGCGCCAATCTCTACGATCGAAATAGCAATAGCCCACTGGTTCATCTCAAAGCCGAAGGTGAACTTCAAACAGGGCAAGACACCATCATACTCAAGGCCCATATAGCTGCTCTGCAGGCAGCAGGATCTGAGGGGCCCTACGAATTGCGGGACTTGAACCTGCAACGCATGCCGTCTGCACCCGACTATATCACTGAATATGGCAGTGCAAACGACATGGCCTATCCGGTGGATGGCTATCCATTCAGCGTATACACCCAAGA
The DNA here is from genome assembly GCA_033720775.1 of Oleiphilaceae bacterium. GTDB lineage: Bacteria > Pseudomonadota > Gammaproteobacteria > Pseudomonadales > Oleiphilaceae > PZPK01. The sequence continues at coordinate 12,632 of JAWWBW010000038.1, forward strand.
GCCTTATGTTCATGAGAAGGCACAACGTATTGCAAAGGAGTTATTACAACTGGGGTCCTAAGCAATCTTGTTTACGAAGACAAAAATAATTCAGTTTGAACAGGAGTAATGCAATGAAACTATGGAAGTATCTCGCGCTAGCCGCATTTGTTGCCAGCGCCAGCGTGGCCCATGCCGGCAAATTGGCAGGCAAAAATATCATTCTCATCCAGGGCTTTCAGCCACAGCATGTTTTCCTCAAGCGCACCGACGATGGCGGTAAGCGTTGGGGGTATGCGTACTGGAACAAGTTTGAACTCTACAACAATGGCGACGGTGCCATTAAAACTGCGCCCGTCTATGATGAAAGCGTTTGGTATGAATATATTCCCGCCATCGGCGATATTCAGTTTCTGGATCAGGTTCTGCCAGTGCTCGAAGACAACAACGGCAATACCTTTAACATGTACGACCATACCAAAACTGCCGTGTTTTACGACGACGACCCCCATGCCAAAATTCTCTACTTCGATTCCACTTACCGATTGGAAGAAGCCGGCGGACAAGGCAATGGTGCAAAAGTCGCGCAACAGCTAAAAGATCTGTTTGCTGCCGACCCCACCTACTGCGCGCGCACCAATGGCTGTATCGTGATTACCCACTCCACCGGCGATATCGTGATGCGCTGGATCGAAGCAAACAAACATACTGCGCTTGATGACGCGACCCGTCAGGCCTTTGACGTACTCACTTACGTGGATATGGCCGGCGCTGGCGGCGGTACCGAAGGTGCGACCCTGCTTTATTGGGCAGCCAATCTGGCTAATGCACTGACGCCTTCCGAACAGGACGATCTGGATCTGGCCAACTACTGGATCAATACCCTGTTTGGCACAGAGGGCGTGTTATATATGGAGGCTGGCAAGCACTTCAATGCGGGCATACTGTTCGACTTGCAGGTGCACGAAGCCCGTAATGCTGACCGCAGCAATCCTGACGAAATTCCCAAACTGCGCATCGCATCAGCCGGTGACGAACCCTACGGGTTTATCACTCACGCCTTTATCAAAGGCCGTGACGACAGCGTACTGCCCTTGCACAGTACTTGCGGTTCCGCCAACGCGCACGCCTATGATTCATGCTCACATGCTCGCGACCTGAACGGTAAGGTGACATTGTTTAACGATGCTCCCCTGTTCTTTTATCGCCACAACTACCCCTTCATTCAAAGTGAAGACCTGCGTCACAACGGTCATCAGTGGAATGACACCGGCAACACCATGGTGGCTCTGATGGGCGATGGTCAAGTGGCACCGGGCGTGCGCATCGACATTGAAGAAACTACCAGCTGGTGGCTACTCAATCAGTACAAGCGTATTACCAATTCCGAAAACAGCTCCATGGCCGAAGTACTCTCTCGTTCAATCGAGCAGTAAGCCCAACGACACCCGCCCTCGCGCGGGTGTCTTTTGCTACCCCAAAATCGACGCCCCCACACAGTAATACCACCCCTGATGCCAGTTTGCACTTTTCGCCCCCCTTGACTATAAACACTGAATATTCGACCGTGGGCTTCGGCGGTAAGGCCCTCTGATAGATCAGCCAGAGATACGCGCGCGCAGCTTACCACTGGCAAGGAAGAATCGGTGTATTCATTATGACCAACCCCACCGAACTCAGCTTCAAGCGACTATTGGAGCACGCCCCCATTGGTATTGTGATTCATCGCTGGGACACCTCCGTTGTCTACGCCAACCCCACCGCACTAAAACTGTTACGTCTGAGTTACAATCAGATCATAGGTAAAGACGCATACGATGCCCAATGGAACTTTCTAGACGAATCCGGTCGTTGCCTCAGTATTGACGAATACCCGGTCAATAAGGTTAAACACACCCAGAACCGCTTGATGAACGAAGTCCTTGGTGTTGTGGATAGCGCTTCGGCCAGCATCAGCTGGTTTTTAGTCAATGCCTATTTTGAGGGCGAAAATGAGGATGAGGAGAAAGATGAAGGAGGTTTTATCGTCGTCACCTTTAACGATATCTCCGACGTCAAAAAACATTTCTCGTTTCAGGATATTGTAGAAAACACACAGGATATCGTGATTGTAACCGATGCACGCGACATCAGTTATCCCAGCGGCCCCAAAATCGTATATGTGAATCAGGCTTTCGAAGAACTCAGCGGGTACAAAGCGGCCGAAGTAATCGGCGAAACACCACGCATATTGCAAGGCGCACTGACCGATCCCGAAGCAAAACAGCGCATACATCAGGCCTTGCAGAATAAAGTACCCGTCAATGAAACCGTTTTAAATTACGACATCAATGGTCGCCCCTATTGGGTGGAGATGAACATCATTCCCCTCAGAAACAAGTACAACGAAGTTACCCATTTTGCCGCCATTGAACGCGATGTATCGGAACGCAAATTTCATCTCGAACAGCTAAAAACCCGCAATGAGGATTTGCGGGTGCTCAAGCGCGATCTTGAACGTTTGGTAGACCAGCGGACCGCCGAACTACTCGAAGCCAAAGCCACGCTCGAGAAGATCGCCTTTTTCGATCCGCTCACCAATCTACCTAATCGGCGTTTCTTTTTAGATCAGGCAAGCAAGTTAATTAAAGCGGGTAATCGCCGCGGATTTAAACTCGCCTTTGGTCTGCTCGACATCGACAGCTTCAAGGCATTTAACGATAATCATGGCCACGAAACCGGCGATAGAGTGCTGCAAGCACTGGGCACCTTTTTGGCTGATTTCTTTCGCTCCGACGATGCCTATTGCCGTTATGGCGGTGAAGAGTTTGCCTTTGCCGTAGTGGTCGACAATCGGGCCTGCGCCGAGAGTCTATCGACAAGGTTAGTAAACGGTATCGAGCAACAGCGTTTTGAATGCGGTCTGGGCAACCCCGTCACACTCACCGTCAGCATGGGGGTCTATATAGAATCGCCCGATGCACAGAGCACTTTGGAACATGCCATTAAACATGCCGACGAAGCGCTTTATAACGCCAAAGATAGCGGCAAAAATACCTTTGTGATTGCCGAGCACTCAGCCGTGGCTTAACGCGCAAGCCCAAATCTACAAGCATTCCTTACTCGCATCACGGCTTGTCTTTTTCGAGAAAACTTACCTTTTGGCGAGCTTGCTCCGTCGCCCGGCGCAACGCCAAAGCAAAGATGATGGCGAGCATCCCGGTTACTGCCAGACCTTCCTGCCATCCCAGCTGAGTTACCGCATACACCAGCACCACAATTAACGTCAGCGCCAGTATGAATCGTTTGGTCAGGCCCAAGGGGGGGGTGGCGCAAGGGGGCGGGTATATCCTTGTCTCGCAGAGACCGGTGCCTGTTTCGCACCGGCGAGTTGTTTTCTGACTGACTCATGATGCTGCGATCCTTTTCAAAACATGCAATATAGCAAAGCCATTCATTCAGCACCTTTAAGCACCTCTGTTTCTATCAAAGCGCAAGCGTTCATCACAACCCGTTCGCGATCAACCAGACGTTTTTGATGATTGCATCTTTTAGTCTTTACACTGTATAGTTTATACCATTCGCAATGATCCGGGCTCCCCAAAATGATCAAAGTACACACGACAGGCGCATTGTCGCGACCTTGCAAAGCACAATTGCCGTTAATGTCTATACGAGAGAAAAAGGCATGTCTTCCTTGTCAATGACTCAATCACTGCCGTCTAAAGAGCAGGACCTCGCACTCAACGAAGCCAGCACTGTCAGTGACCAGGTTTGTGATGTGATCGCGCAGCATGGTGTGCAGCAAGTATTTATGGTCCCGGGCGGGTTTGTTGACAACTTTGCGCAAAGCATTGCCCATCACCACAGCCTCTCGGCAATAGTGTGCGCCTCGGAAGCCGGCGCGGCCTACATGGCCGACGGCTATGCCCGAGCCAGCGGCAAGTTTGGTGTATGCATGGGTATCTCTGGCCCGGGCGCGAGCAATATGATCACGGGTCTTAGCCTTTCAACTGCCGACCAGATTCCGGTACTGGCCATTACCGGCGAACCGCCCTTGAGCTGGCGCGATCGCGATGCCATACAAGACCCAGGTAGTGCAGGTCTGCGTAGCATTGATCTGCTCAAGCAGGTTTGCGTGGCACAGTATCAGTTGTTTGATGCCAATATCTTGGACAACATCATACAGCGCAGCCTTAACGCCTTGAACAGCGGCAAACGTGGTGCCGTGCACCTGTCCATCTCCATGGATATTCAGGCCTCTACACCCGTAAAGCAGGCACCGCCCATTATGCCAGCCATGCATCGTCCAGCCGATTATCAGGCGCTGGACCAGGTGATACATGCCCTGTCGCAACATAAAAAGTGTGTGCTGCTTGCTGGGGCCGGCGTTCGTCACTCAGATGCAAGCGCTGCCCTCATCGATTTTGCCGAAGCCAGCGGTATTCCCGTTGCCACCACCATGAGTGCCAAAGGAGACTTCCCTGAACATCACCCATTGGCCTTGGGGGTATTCGGTTGGGCCGGTACCCATCTCGCCAACACCTTGCTAATGGGCGACGACATTGAATGCCTGATCGTGGTTGGCAGTAAACTCGGCCAGATCGCCACAATGGGTTGGCATGAACAACTCGCCAAGCGCTGCCTCATTCACATCGATGCACACGCGGATCATCTCAA
>JAWWBW010000039.1:0-17152 GCA_033720775.1 Oleiphilaceae bacterium
CTGGCGTTTTCGGGATCTTGTCGCAGCCTCCGACGAGGTGGGTGAATTGATCTCATGGCCGCCTTTTGTGCGCGCTAATCTGGTGAATGATCTGGTGCGTGTCGAACAGATTTGAGGGCAAAGGGTGGACGGTTTGCCTGGTTAAGGCGAGCCGTGGTAACGATGGCGATGGCTCCGCCCATACTTTGCCCAAAAATGGCGATGGGGTGCTCCTGTTGCGACAACCAATCGTAGGCGTATAGCGCGTCTTCGTGCAGCGTGGTCAGATTGGCTTGTCCTGTAGACGCGCCAAATCCCCTGTAGTCAAGTAGAAATACACCGTAGCCATGCTGCACAAGCCAGGCAGCGCTATGCATATGGGTGCTAATGTTTTCGGCATTGCCATGTAAAAACAGAACATTGGCGCGGGTTTCTGAGGTGGCTGGCAAATACCAGTTGTTGAGTGTGTCGCCTGATGCGGTCCGTATCGTAACCGATTGATATTTCAAGCCAAATTGTGCGGGTGTAGCGACGTATTGTGACTGCGGGTAAACCAAGAAATTTTCGAGTGATTTGCACCCACTAATCAGTAACGTCAGTGCGATAACGTTAAAAAGGCGCAGCCCAATGCGATGGAGCGTCTTAATAGTAATAATGAAAACCCAGCGTACTTTCATACTGATGCAAGTCGTTGTCGCTCTGCGAATACGTTTCGCCAAAGATGCGATGATGTGTCATACGCAGCTGGAAATTATTATCAATATGCCATGCGATTCCACCAAACATGTGGGCGTGATGTTTGTCGGGCTGTTCAATCAGTCTCAAATGGCTAATTTTGTATTGTGCGCTCCAGTGCTTTGTTTGTAATAAAAGTTCTACGGCTGGACCGGTATGCACAGCCGGTTTTTCAATCACATCGTGTGTACCTGACAACAAACCCTGCCATAAGAATGAGGCTAGAACACCGTTAGTCTCAAAGGTCTTACCATATTGCCCGTCCAGATATAACTGGAGTCCAGAATATAGCCTGTCGCGTTCGACACTCGCTCCAACTGACCACGAAGCGGCGGATACATGCGCGTTACTTGGGTTTAGCGAGTGGATGTTAATGAAACCAAGTCGCTGTAAGTTCAGCTGTTCGTGCTCATATAAGCGTGTGTTAAGCGTAAACATTTCAAGGCGTGCGCCCGGGGCAAAACCGGCTATGGGATCCAAATGGTCGTGATAGGCCGGGCGCAGTGACAATTCTAAAAATTCTTTACGAGACCTGTTGTAGCCGGCCATTAACCCTGCACGGTAAGAGTCGTGGCCCTGATCATCGCGTGTAGATGGCGCCGGCACGGGTTCTAAAGGATCTTGTTGCCCCAGCTTACTGCGCTCCGCCAGCAGGGCTAGCGCGCGTTGATTGAGTGCGGCGCTGCGTTTTTTCTCTTTGACGGCCTGGTATCGTAATAGGTGGTAGGCGTACTCGAACAGATAAGCGCGTCGTTCATTGCTTAATTCACTCATGGCGCTTGAGATGTCTTGTTTCGGGTCTGTCAGGGTAATGACGGCTTCAAACTCCTCAGCGCTCAAGTGCTGCTGCCAGTGTTTGATTTTGCTTAAAGACGACGGTCTGAATTGAATGTCGCTAATTAATCCGCGCGAAACAAAGCTGCGCACGGTATCAACAGGTTTCGCCTGAAAGGTAAAGTCATCGCTGAGTCTCAGTCGATAATCGGCGGCGTCAAATGCGGTGAGGAGCTGATAGGAGCAGTTTTCGGTGAGAAAGTAGTAATCGAAGTCAATGTTACGCAATTCCCATATGTGTCGCACGAATTGGTCAACGGTTTCCTGAGGTAGTGTTAAGTTGTACTCCCACATGTCGCGTGACTCCAAAAACACGTACTCGTTCGTTTTCTGGTAATAGGGCATCACAGAAAACTGTCCCGCATAGCCGCCAAAGAGACCTTTGATGGCGAACGAAAACTGATCTTCGGCTGGATTGGCATTCGCGGCAAAATTAACGCTGTAATCCAGAAGGGGGTTGTTTCCGCCTCGTCGCGCGATCCGAATAAAGGTGTGGCCAAACATGGACGAGGGACTATTGAGGTATGCGGCAGGAAACACTAACACCAGGTGGTCGGGCGCCAGCTCCTTAAGCCATGCATCAAACTCGGGACAGTCGGGCTTGGCAAAACTGACGTGAGGGAGCATGGTCGCGAGCCAATGTCTGCGTGCCTGGTAGCGGCATTGCCGCTGCGAACTATCAGCGCTAGTTTGAGTCAGTAATTCGATGGTCGCATGAAGCTCAGCAAGGGGGTCTATATCGCCGTTGGGCGCTAAAAAAAAATCTTCGTCGTCTATTTGTGATCCCCGTTCGGGCAGCAGACCTATATGGTGATAGTGCAGTAGAGCGAGCCACTGTGGATGTTGAGACAGTGCCTGGATGTCTTTACAGTTGACTGCTTGGGTATACAAAAAGACAAGTACAAAGAGTAAAAATCGAGCGATACGGCGGGATAATGGGAGGAACATTCCGTTGTCTTGTTGGCCTGGCCCTTAGTGAAAATACAGCGCCGACTGAGGGTCGGCGCTGTGAATAAGCCTTATGCGGCGTATTTGGAGAGAGTCTCGTCCTGTTTGAGCAGCGTCACGAGCGCGTCGTAAATTTCACCGGATTGTACTTCGGCAGAACTGAAAATCTGACTGAAGTTGCTCTGCAGGTGCGCCTGAAAGTGCGCTTTGTCGGCCTGTTGAATACCGATCACTTCGGCTAGCGCATCCAGTGTTTCACCTGCGCCGGCTGCGGTATCAGCAGCAAGTTGCTCGACATTGCCATCAATAAACAGGCGTGCATCGGCCAGCGGACCATTAGCGCTTTGGCATCCCAGCGTGCCAGAGGTCATACCAAACGTTTGGTTAAAAGACGTCCCGTTGGTTGTAGCTGCCAGCACATGCTCGTGCCACTCATTTGCCTGTTTGAAAATGACTTCGGTGCCTAGACCACATCCTGCTGGACCATGGCCACCTGCTGCATTAGCGAAAAAAGGTGATGCCGCAATAATCGCGCTGAGAACGAGCTTTTTCATAGTTTGGGTATCCTTGTACAAAAAATTTAAGTACTGCGCCAACGATTATAGACAGGCTTTTCGGCGCACTGCAAAGTCGAAGATGAAAAAGTTTCTTGCACAGTGCGGCAACGGTTTCTTGTGATCAAGCAAGGCGTTATTATCGAGCATATTTCGAAAGTACTCAGGAGTTCTAAATGCCCAAAGTCGCTGAAGGTATCGTTCGCTTCAACAAAGAAGTGTACGAAAAGAAGAAAGAGCTATTCGATCAGCTGGCTAAAGGCCAAAGCCCTGAGGCCTTGTTTATCACCTGTTCCGACTCGCGTATCGATCCCAATCTGCTGGTTCAAACGGATCCCGGTCAACTGTTTATCATTCGCAATGCCGGCAATATAGTGCCCCCCCACAATAATTTTACAGGAGGGGTTACTGCTTCAATTGAATACGCGGTAGCTGTGTTAAAGGTCAGGCATGTCATTATTTGTGGGCATTCCAGTTGTGGTGCGATGCTGGGGGTATTGCATCCTGAGTCCGTTGAGCAATTGCCTCATGTTAGCCAATGGTTGAGTTATGCCCGGGCCGCGAAACAGATTGTTTGTGAGCGTCTGGGGAGTGACGCGAGTGATGAAGAAAAACTGCAAAGTCTGATTGAAGAGAATGTGTTATTGCAGCTCACGCATATCAAAACACACCCCCATGTTGCAGCGAAACATGCCGTGGGTGAGTTGCAGCTACATGGTTGGACCTATGATATTGGTCGCGGCGAGGTGCGGGCTTACGACGAACAAAGCAATCGCTTTGTGCCTGTGGACGAAAAATATCAGGAAGAAGCACAGGCGTATCTTGCGCAGCAACACACTGACTGTTCGCATTAGCCTGTTTTCAATGTACCTAAAACAATAATAAGGAATCCGCCATGCCTGACACACAAACGCACTTTCGCGCTTGTCATCTTTGCGAAGCAATTTGTGGTGTAGAAATTAAAACCCAGGGTAACGAGATTATATCGATAAAGGGTGATCCTCTAGATCCTTTCTCGAGAGGACATATCTGCCCCAAAGCGACTGCACTAAAAGATTTGCATGAAGACTCCGATCGTCTTCGCAGCCCAGTAAAAAAAGTCAATGGAAAGTGGCAGCCAATCGCTTGGCAACAGGCGATCGAAGATATCGCCACCGCGGTGGCAAAACTTCAGCAGCGCTTTGGTAACGACACGGTGGGGGTGTATGCGGGCAACCCCAATGTTCATAATTACGGCAATCTCACCCATGGGCGCCAGTTGCGCAAGGCACTGGCGACGCGCAATAATTTTTCAGCCACCTCGTTGGATCAACTGCCTCACCAGTTAGTGGCCTATCTGATGTATGGCCACCAGTTTCTGATTCCAGTCCCCGATATTGATGAAACGGAATTTATGCTTATTCTCGGCGCCAATCCGCTTGCATCTAATGGCAGTATGATGACTGTTCCTGACGTCAAAAAGCGTTTAAAGCAGATACAACAACGAGGCGGCCGCTTTGTCGTGATTGATCCTCGACGTACGGAGACCGCTGATATTGCGGATGCTCACCACTTTATTCGACCCGGTAGTGATGCTTTTCTGCTGTTTGCCATGATTCACACCCTGTTCGATGAAGGCTTGGTGGATCTGGGGGGGCTTGATGATTTCGTTGCAGACCTTGAGCAGCTAGAGTCGCTTTTTGCGCCATTTACGCCTGAATTAGCTGAAGCTAAAACACAAATCGACGCGGCAACTATTCGCGGTTTAGCGCGTGAATTGGCCAACACACCTAAAGCGGTGGTTTACGGTCGCATGGGCGTGTCGGTGCAACAATTCGGTACGCTCTGTCAGTGGGCCATTCAATTGCTGAATCTGCTTACCGGCCACCTCGACAACGTAGGCGGAGCACTTGTTCCGGCATCGGCAGTCGCCTATGTCAAACCGGGTGAACCCGGGGCAGGGCACTTTGCCAAGTATCATAGCCGGGTGAGTGGTTTGCCCGAATTCAGCGGTGAGTTTCCTGCATCCGTGATGGCCGAAGAAATGCTCACCGAGGGTGAAGGGCAGATTCGCGCCATGATTACTCTGGCAGGCAACCCCGTGTTGTCGGCTCCCAATGGGCGTCGCCTCGACGAGGCATTTAACGGGTTGGACTTGATGGTGTCGCTGGATTTTTACATCAACGAAACCACCCGCCATGCCGATTACATTTTACCGCCAACCGGGCCTCTGGAGCATGACCACTACGATATCGCGTTTCATCGACTGGCGGTGCGCAATACAACGCGATTTAATGAGCCCGTTTTTGAACCTGCTGAAGGCAGCCTGCATGACTGGGAGATTTTAAATGCGCTGGGGGCGGCGATCGCCGAGGCCAAAGGCTTTGAGATTAAACCGCTACCTACGCCGGACATGCTAATGGATTTTGCCCTACAGAGTGGCCCCTACGGCAAAGCCGCGGGCAGCGATCATGCGCTGAGTCTTGCCAAGTTAAAAGCGCATCCCCACGGTATTGATCTTGGGCCTTTGCGGCCATCACTGACTGAGCGCTTGTGCACCGAGGATAAAAAGATTCACGCGCTTCATGATCTATTTGTCAATGATATCGCTCGCCTGAAAGCATCTATCAAGCAAGAGACGCCCAGTTTCCAGTTGATCGGACGTCGGCATGTGCGAAGCAATAATTCGTGGATGCACAACTATTATCGGCTGATCAAAGGAAAAGCGCGCTCTCAATGTCTGATGCACCCGAAAGATATGCAGACTTTGGGCATAGAAGACGGTCAAACCGTTCGTGTTCGGTCGCGAGTTGGCGAGGTAGAGACTGCCGTACAGGGGAGTGAGGAAATCATGCCGGGAGTCGTCAGTATTCCTCACGGCTGGGGACACCAGCGAGACGGCGTGCGCTTGAATATTGCTTCGCAGCAGGTAGGCGTGAGCGTCAACGATCTCACCGATGATGAATATTTTGATCAAGCCACCGGCAATGCGGCGCTGAACGGCGTACCCGTTGAAATCATACCGCTCGCCCAAGCCTGATTTAATCAAAAGCATAGATAGGAAACCATCATGAAAGTATTGGTAACTGGCGCCAACGGCCACATTGGAGCCAATGTTGTGCGCGAACTCTTGGCACAGCAGCACTCGGTCAGGGCGTTTGTGAGACCAAATGCCGACCTGCGGGGCCTCGAAGGCCTCGATATCGAAATGGTCAATGGCGATGTGATGCATGCCGAAGATCTCAAAAATGCGGCACCGGGTTGTGATGCGATTATTCATTTGGCAGCAGTGTATAAAACCATTGCGGATACGCCGGAAGAAATTGTTGAGCCAGCCGTTGTGGGTAGTCGCAATGTATTCGATGCCGCCAAGGCTGCCGGTATTAAGCGGATTGTGTACACCAGCTCGATAGCCTCGATTGGTTTCTCCAATTCAGCAACCGACATGCGTACCGCAGAAGATTGGAATGACGATGCGCAAAACCCGTATTACGTTGCGAAAACACAAAGTGAAAAAGTCGCGCAGTCACTCTCACGGGAATACGACATTGAAGTAATTGTGCTTTGCCCGGCGCTGGTGCTCGGCCCCCATGATTACCGCGTTACGCCCTCCAATCAGTTGGTAATGGATTGGCTAAACGGCAAAGGCCAAACCTACCGTGGTGGGCTCAACATGGTCGATGTGCGCGATGTGGCCACGGCGCACGTCGCAGCGTTAACCCGGGGTAAAAACCAGCATCGCTACATTGTGGGGGGCGACAACATGGAAGTGGCCGAAGTAGGGCGTCTGTTAAAACAGTTAACCGGCATTAAACCCATGCATTTGCCTTTTTCGCGCGGCATGACGCTGGCTGTCGCCACAGTGGTTGAAAAGTTTTCGCGTTTGATTGGTATCAAACCTTTGTTTACGCGTGATCTTGTATACGAAGTGGTTGAGCGTTACGCCTATTATGACTGCTCAGCGACGCGTAATGACCTTGAGATGGAATTCAGACCCGCGCGAGATTGCCTGATGGCGTCGATTAAGTGGCTGGCGGAGCAGGGGCACTTTAATGCGCGTGTGATGAAAAAGTTAAAAGCGAAGGGGATTTAAAAATTGGCCAGTGTCGCCGTCCCGGGCGGAGCACTGGCCAGGCCTGAGACCTTAACGGGCGGTGATCTGCATATGCATGCCGCCTTCGTTCGAAAGGGTGATCTGGGGTTGTGGTTGAATGGCTTGATCGGGACACAGTTCAAAATTGAAGCGTTTGACCAAGGTAGCGAGTATCAGTTTGGCTTCCATCATGGCGAATGAGTTGCCGATGCAAACGCGAGGGCCGGCTCCAAACGGCATATAGGCGAATCTGGGTAGGCTTTTTTCTCGCTCTGGCGTAAATCGTTCTGGGTCAAACCGATCAGGCTCGTTGAAATAGCGCGGGTTATAGTGATTGGCGTAGGGGCTGATGAATAGGGTTTTATCTTTGGGAATAAAATAACCATCGATCACGATATCGCTATTCGACTGTCGTGCGCTGAGAGTCCAGGCTGGCGGAAACATGCGCATGGCTTCTTTAATGACCATTTCTGTATAAGTCAGCTTTTCGAGATCCTCAAATGTAGGTGACTCTCCTGCCATTACCTCATCAAGCTCTGCCTGCAATCGCGTCTGAATATCCCGGTGCTGCGACAGCAGGTAAAGGGTCCAGGTGAGTGAGTTAGAGGTGGTCTCATGGCCAGCTATAAACAGGGTGATCAGCTCATCCATAATTTGCTGCTCACTCATGGCACTGCCATCCTCGTAACGGGCATTTAGCAGCATCGCCATCAAATCATCGCCATCTTCAAAGCTACCATCAGCGCGTGTTCTGGCCTGAATCATGTCTCTAATCATGGTTCTCAGGCTGGCGTTGATCTTTTTTTCTCGTAAATTGTTTGGGGTGGGAATCCACTTGGGAATTTGAAATAACTGGTTAAAGCGTTGATCAGCGATGCGCTGGATCTGTCCGATCGCATCGCCTACCGTATCCGCATTGTTTTCAAGTTGTTCCATGTCGGTGTTAAAGAGGGTTTTCGAAACGATGTACATGGTGAGTCGGAACATGTCATCGCTGATATCCCGCCGTTGAGCGTTCTCCCAGTCAGCCAGATAGCGATCGGTGTAGTCGATCATGGTCTGGGCATAACCCTGAATCTTTCTGAAATGAAAGCCGGGTTGCACTAGCTTGCGCTGCTTTTTGTGATCGTTGGTGTCGTTGTTGGTAACGAGGCCGTTACCGATAAATGCGCTAAGAATATTGATTTCCCGGTCGGCTTTGCGAAAGTTTTTTACCTCTTTCACAAGAATCTGATGGCTAAGGCTGGCGCTGGTGACCAAGGCGATGTCCATTGTTCCAAAACGAAATTCAACGATATCTTCGTGTTGCGTCGCAAGGTCGCGAAAAAATGCCAAAGGATCTTTTGCAAACTCAGGTAAACAACCCAGAATGGGAACGCCTTTAACCAGTGGAATCTGATCGTGTTCGTTGGCGACTGCGGTAATCGACGCGCTTGCCATGGGGGACCTCTACTTGTGATTGTTGTTGAGAGGTCTTCAGTTTATGTTCTGTGACCGACGGTCACAATAAGTCGAATTAAAACGCTTTGTTCCAAATGCCGCGTGTTTGCTTGCAGCGGGGTTGCATAATTAGTCTTTTGGAATACGCACCAACAGAACATCGCACTCAGCAAGATTAAGAATCTTATGTGCCGTGGAACCGAGCAACACTTCCAGACCATGCCGGCTATGGCTTCCTGCAACAATCAAATCCGCCTGACAGTTTTCGGCTTGTTTGAGAATCGTCTGGGCAGGGTGGCCAAAACAGACAACAAGCGTATTCGGATCGAGTCCCGCTGCTTCGATTTGAGGTTTAAGATATTCGGCACCCGATTTAGCGAGCTCCTCCTGATCAAGCGGTGGAGGGATTTGCCCGGGGCTACCTGCCCAATCGGCAATAATGAGATCGAGCACAACATGCACGATACTGAGGGATGCGCCGGGATTGGCCGCTTGCACTTGCGCGGCTTTTTTGAGTACAGCCTGCGCGCCCTTACTGCACTCAACTGCGACTAGAATGGATTGGTACATGCTCATGGTTGGCCTCCTTGACGCTATGCGACACACGCTTTACCGGTGCCTACAAGTCTAGTCGCTCAACGCGCAATTTGCCTTGTAGTCCTTAGCGCAGTAAGTCGGCTAGTTCGCTACGATTGTTAATGCCGAGTTTTTGGTACACGCGGTATAGATGATTGGAGACGGTTGAGGGGGAGAGGTTCATTTCTTTGGCAGCCTGTTTGAAGCTGAGTCCTTGTGTGACCGCATGTACCACTTCTAGCTCGCGATCGGTGAGTTGATCAACGGCTTGCGCTGGCCGAATGCCAATGCGCCACAAGTCACCCAGTCGTTCCGATTGAATACACACACCATTGAGTAACTGTTTGCTTCCTTCTTCTGGTATGTCAAAAGGAAGTGCTTGCTGCTTTGCCTGCGGAAAGCACTCTTCGATCAGATCAAGAAACCCGGATTCAACTTCATGGTAGATGCCGTGCTGATCACAAATGGCGGCGTAGCTGAGTGTCGTCTGGTTTGAATAATTGATCTGCTTAAGGTTATTGAGTCTGGCGTGGGAGGCGGCTTGTAAGAGATGAAACAGTAATCGTTGATGTCGGGCTTTTTCGTCTGCGGTAAATCGCGCATTCCTATCGCTGCGATACAGCGTTAACAGCGTAAACAGACCGCTGCGGTTTTCGATGTGGATCGAACTCAATATACGCTCTATACCCAAGGGCCCGAACAGTTCCTGATAAATTTCTGATTGATAAAACGCAGCATCATCTACGACATCGGCCATGTCCACCGGCTGTTCAGGATGCGCAAACAGGACTTTACTAATGGGATTAATGGGTAGGGCTTGCAATAAGCGCTCAGGATAATCACTTGGTAGACCAATGATGGTATGAATATGAAACCGCCGGGTACTGAGATGGCCGCTACTCCAGATCGCCGCATCAAACGCAATCTGATTGCGTAAGCCCTCCAATGCCCACTGCCGAAAGTGGCCCAGTTCGATATCGCTGGTCGAGCGATACAGTTGGCTGATAAATGTTTCGATGTGATGATCCATATTCGCGCTAAAAGGCAGTGGTTAGGTTAATTTTACTAGTGCCTGTCGTTAAAGGCTCTGCCATGCTTACATCATCATGATTGCCCCGGTGCGGTGCAATAGTTTATTCAAGATTACAGGAGTTTGCTGCGGTGTCTGAAAGTGATGTGCTGATAATAGGGGCCGGAATTGCCGGAATGGTAAGCGCATATGAATGTCTTGAGAAAGGTTTGCGCGTAACCGTTGTAGAGCGAGACTCGCGTGAGCGCGTGGGCGGGCTGGCACGTTGGGCTTTCGGTGGTATGGCCATCGTCGATACCCCGTTACAGCAGCGCATGAAGATACAGGATTCACCCGAGATCGCATGGCGTGACTGGCAGAACTTTGCAGAATATGAAGCCAATACGCACTGGGAGCAAGCGTGGGGCAAATACTATGTAGAGCACTCGCGTGAGGCGGTATACGACTATCTGTACCAAAAAGGATTGCGGTTTTTCCCTGCCGTAAACTGGGTGGAGCGAGGACTGTATGGTGAAGGGAACAGTTTGCCGCGTTATCACGTGCTCTGGGGAACAGGGCAAAGACTGGTGGACAGGTTCAGTGAATTACTGCGTCCTTATGAGCAAAACGGAAAGCTGACCTTGTTGTTCGACACACGCTGTGAATCCCTGATTTGCCAGCAAGATAGAGTGTGCGGTGCCGTAACGGTAAGCGAAGAAAACGGCGCTACCCAGGAGCTAAAAGCCGCGCATACGATTGTTGCAACAGGCGGCATCAATGGCAGTTTGCAGAAGGTGAGGCATGCGTGGGGTGATGCGCCGGAAGAGTTGTTGAATGGGGCGCATCCCTTTGCTGACGGGCATTTGCATGACGTTGTAGAAGCCTTGGGAGGCAAGGTCACACACCTGCAAAATATGTGGAATTACGCCGCAGGTATTCCCCATCCCAAACCGCACTTCGACGGCCATGGTTTGAGCCTGATTCCCTGTAAGTCTGCCTTGTGGCTGGATCACGAAGGAAAACGCATTGGGCCTGAGCCCTTGGTCACAGGTTTTGACACGCATGAGTTGTGTCGTCGCGTCGCTTTACTGGAGCGCCCCTATACCTGGCAGGTGCTCAACTGGAAGATCGCCGCCAAAGAACTGGCGGTGTCGGGTTCGGAGCATAATCCTTCCATTCGTGATCGAAAGTTATTCAGTTTCCTCAAAGAGGTATTGCTGGGTAATCATCGATTGATTAAACAACTACAACACGAAAGCGACCACTTTATTGTGGCCGACAACCCGGCACAGCTCGCACAAAAGATGAATGCACTACAGGGCGACGATGCGGTGAATGAACAAACTCTGCACGCAACGATAACAGCCTACGATCGCATGATTCAGCGCGGTGAATCCTTGTGGAATGATGACCAGTTACGCCGTATTCAGCATGCGCGCAATTGGCGTTCAGACAAATTACGCACCTGCAAACCGGAACCCATGCTCAAAGCCGGTAACGGGCCACTTATTGCCATTAAACTCCGCGTGATTACACGCAAAAGCCTCGGTGGTATTCAAAC
Organism: Oleiphilaceae bacterium; assembly: GCA_033720775.1. Taxonomy (GTDB): domain Bacteria; phylum Pseudomonadota; class Gammaproteobacteria; order Pseudomonadales; family Oleiphilaceae; genus PZPK01. The sequence goes on from JAWWBW010000039.1 coordinate 11,709, forward strand.
CAACCTGAGCAGTGCGGTGCTTGATAAGCAGGAGCGCGCGATACCTGGCTTGTATGCAGTGGGAGAGGCGGCCGGTTTCGGTGGTGGTGGCGCCAGTGGCAAACGCTCACTTGAAGGTACATTTCTATCGGGCTGCATTATCACCGCACAAGCAGCGGCGAAAGCCGTTTCACACAACAGTTAATACACAGGAACCATAGGAGAACAGCAATGAAAAAAACAGGCGCCTGGCTGGTGCGATACGCACTGGAACAACTTGGAGTGAAATATACCTTTGGTATTCCTGGTGTACACAATACCGAGATTTACGACGAACTGAATAATTCCGAACAGATCACACCCATGCTGGTGACGCATGAGGGCTGCGGCGCCTTTATGGCAGATGCAGTAAGTCGCACCAGTGACAGCATTGGCACCATGGTGATTGTGCCGGCAGCTGGCGCCACCCATGCGGCAAGTGGCATTGGCGAGGCGTTTCTCGACGGTATTCCCATGTTGGTAATTTCAGGTGGCGTACGCAGTGACTCGGAATTTGAATACCAACTGCATGATATGGATCAGCACGCGATGCTGGCTCCGATCACTAAAAAGACTTTCAAAGTCGAATCGCAACAAGATATCGTTCGCACGCTGTATCAGGCCTATCAGATTGCAGTGACGGGAGAGCCAGGGCCGGTGTTCGTTGACGTACCGGTGAATATTCAGCTCTATACCGGTGAAGTCGATAACCTCATCAGTTATCAGGAATTCCTGGCACAGCAAACGATTACACCGTCCACCGAGCTCGACTCACTGCTGGATCGCGCAGCACAAGTGCTGGCCGATGCAGAACGCCCAGGCCTGTTTTTAGGTTGGGGGGCGGTCGATACCGTGAATGACTGTGCCGCAATCGCAGAATTACTGGGCGCTCCGGTATCTACGACCTTGCAAGGGTTAAGTGCCTTCGATGCGCGCCATCCACTGCACACAGGTATGAGCTTTGGCCCGGCAGCAGTTCCCGCCGCGACCAATGCATTTAAAGGCTGCGATGCCATGCTGGCGATTGGTACGCGTTTTGGCGAAATAGCCACCGGCAGCTTTGGAGTGACGGTGCCAGCCCAACTCGTGCATATCGATATTAACCCGGATGCTTTGGGTGCAAATTTCCCCTGCGCGGTAGCCATCGCGGCCGATGCAAAGGTGGTCGTTCCCGAATTACTGGCCCGTATTCAAGCCCGTTTGCAGGCGAAAGGGGCGGATAACAGCAAGCGAGTCGCGCAGCTCACTGCACAAATTGCAAAAGACAAGCAGGCCTATCGCGACGAGTGGTACAAGCATGACAGCAAAGGCCGAGTAAACCCGGCACGGTTTTTCGATGCCTTGCGTCAGCGACTCAGTGATGATGGATTCATCGTCGTTGATGATGGCAATCATACTTTTCTCACCGCCGAGCTAATGCCTATTCACACGCCTCGACATATGATTTCGCCCACAGATTTTAACTGTATGGGGTATGCCGTGCCGGCAACCATCGCCACCAAGTTGGCAAATCCCGACAAAGAGGTCGTCGGCATTATTGGTGATGGTGCGTTTTTGATGACCTGTATGGAAATAATCACTGCCGCCGAACAGGGGCTTGGCGCCATATTTGTGATCTTCAACGATGGCGAGTTATCGCAAATCTCGCAGGCGCAAAATGTGCCTTACAATCGCAAGACTTGCACCGTCTTGCCCGAAACTCGGTTTCAGGGTGTCGCGCAGGCAACGGGTGCCAACTATATTTCGATTGATAGTGATCAGTTTATCGAAGACCGTCTGGCACAAGCGTTTGAAAAGGCTGCATCGAATCAGCCCGTGATTGTGGATGTGAAAATCGATTACAGCAAAAAGACGCGGTTCACCGAGGGTATTGTGGGCACGAATCTGAAACGCTTGCCGTTGAACGCCAAAGTGCGCATGGTGAGTCGCGCTCTGGTAAGACGAGTAACCGGTTAGTCAAAAGCAATATCAGGCGGCAATCAGGCGGTCAATAAATTGCTTGAGTGCTGCCTGTGCTGGTGGGCTAATGTGGCTGAATTCCACATGATACTCGTTGCACCCCGGCTGGGATTGTCTGGTACTCCCGCCCAACACCCTGGCATATACGTCGTGGCGTTGATGGCTCGACAATGAGAGGGCCAAAGGAAAACGAATCTCACTATGGGGTTCGAGCTGACAGGGCGACGCAACATACATCCCGCCGTAACTCATATCGATAATCTGGCCTTCGAGATAGTCGCTGCTCACGGTTTTGCCTTGTACCTGCTGAAAACTCAGCGGCATATTCACGCTCACGCGCGGGCTCTTTCGGCCGTCACGTTGCGGCACGATTAATTGTTCCGGGTGATTGACTGCCAGGCATTCATAAACATTAACCGGCGCCTGTTTGCCTTTAAAGCTCAGTGTATTGCGTAAACCAACGCTAATATCCCCTGACACTTTCGCGTAAGTATGCTCGCTTATCAGCACCTGGCCTCGCAGGCTATAGGACTCAATGCGAGATGCCAGGTTCACATGGTCGCCAATAACGGTGTATTCGTTGTACAGATCAGAACCCAGTTGCCCCGCCACGACACGCCCGCTGTTAACACCTATCCCCATATACAATGGTGGTACGCGGTCGTTTTGGTTGGCACTGTTTAATCGATCGAGCGCAATCTGCATGGCGACGGCGCAATTAACAGCGCGCAGTGCATGATGACCCCCTTCCTGCTGGTTAGAGAACACGACTAGCATGGCGTCGCCCATCAGTTTATCGATTTCGCCGCCATACGTTTGGATTACACCCGCCATGGTTGCAAAATAGCGGTTAAGCCAGCGAATGACTTCGATAGGGCGGTAATGCTCAGCGAGTGCGGTAAAGCCCCGGAGGTCAGAGAACAGTACCGAAACTTCTTTTTCTTCGGTGGGTAAGGGGGTGCTCATGGAATGGCTAAGCAGGCGGCGCATTCGGGCCTGAAGAATATCGTCGAGTTCGAGCTCGCAATCGAACTGACGTTTGACCTTATCTTTATATAACTGGTGTAAGGCCTTAATGAGTGCGGAATTGTTCGTATCCATCTGATTCACCCACCTGCGTCCTGTTGCGCTGGTAATTTTTTAAATTAGGGGTGGACACCCGAAGATGTTGTGCACATAATACTGATCATGTATACAGTAGTTTTGCTGGTTAACCGGCAGACCGCAAAGTCAACACGTTTTCTTTTTAGGGGAGTCTAAATGGACGATAACAAAAAAAAGGCCTTGAGTGCAGCCTTATCTCAGATTGAACGTCAATTCGGAAAAGGCGCTGTGATGAAGATGGGGGATCAGCCCCGCGAGGCCATTCCTGCTGTCTCCACGGGATCCCTTGGTTTGGATATCGCGCTGGGTATCGGTGGTCTGCCTCTGGGCCGCATCGTAGAGATTTATGGCCCTGAAAGTTCTGGTAAAACCACACTGACCTTACAGGTGATTGCTGAAGCGCAGAAGCAGGGTAAGACCTGTGCCTTTATCGACGCTGAGCACGCGCTCGACCCCATCTATGCCGAGAAGCTAGGGGTCAATGTTGACGAGTTATTGGTGTCGCAACCCGATACCGGCGAGCAGGCGCTCGAAATTGCCGACATGCTGGTTCGCTCGGGTGCTGTTGATGTGATCATCGTTGACTCGGTTGCGGCGCTCACGCCAAAAGCCGAGATTGAAGGTGATATGGGCGACTCCCACGTTGGCTTGCAGGCGCGCCTCATGTCACAAGCGCTGCGTAAGATTACCGGTAATATCAAAAACGCCAATTGCCTATGTATTTTCATCAACCAGATTCGTATGAAGATCGGCGTGATGTTTGGTAACCCTGAAACCACTACTGGTGGTAATGCGCTCAAGTTTTACTCTTCTGTTCGACTCGATATCCGTCGTACTGGCGCAGTGAAGCAGGGCGAAGAAGTGGTTGGTAACGAAACCCGTGTCAAAGTCGTGAAAAACAAGGTGTCGCCGCCCTTTAAACAAGCCGAGTTCCAGATCATGTATGGTAAGGGCATTTATCGTATGGGCGAGGTGATTGATCTGGGCGTTAAAGAGGGCCTGATTGATAAGGCCGGCGCCTGGTACAGCTATAACGGCGACAAGATCGGCCAGGGCAAGGCGAATGCGGCTAACTTTCTTGAGGAAAATCCCGAAATCGCGCAAGAAATTGAAGGCAAGATTCGAGAGAAGTATATGCCTGTCAAAACCCCACCTAAAGATGCGCCTGAAGAACTCGCGCTTGAAGTGTAACTTCGCGCAGAACGATTCAATCAAAGTCTGATTGTTGCTTATTGCGGCTACAGGAATGTACGCCGCTTTTTTTGTGTTTTGCGTTTGCTAGTGTCAGACCGTTCAGGTAGATATCTTGCAGCCAGGCAATCACTACCCAATGAGAAGTTTTAATCGGATGTCTGGTTTGTAGTTGTGTTGGCTTGTGACATCAGTAGGTAATCGATGAATTCACGATGGGGGATAGGGCGGCTGTAATAAAAGCCCTGCCCATAATGTACGCCCATTAAGGATAAAAGCCTTGCTACTTCGGCATCTTCTATCCCTTCTGCAATGGACTGTAGTTCCAAAGATTTGCTCAAAGCAATGATACTCTGTAACAGGTTAAAGCCCTTATCTCCCTGGTTGATGTTTGAGATAAAAGAGCGATCAATTTTTAACTTTTTGAATGGATAACGATGCAAGTAGCTTAAGGAGCTGTAACCAGTACCAAAGTCATCCAGAGCAACTTCTACACCCATCTTGCCAAAGCGCTCAAAAAACAGCTCCATATTCTCTGAAGATTCTAGCGCGAGCGACTCGGTGACCTCTAAAACCAAGTTCTCTGGAGACACAGCAAGCTTGCTATTTAGGCTTGAAACCCATTGACTCAGTGTGTCATCGGCAAGTTGCTTAATGGAAATGTTGACGCTCACCTGCTTTATTTGCGCACCCTGTTGCTGCCACTCTTTAAGATCCTGAAGAGCCTGTTGAATGATCCATCTCCCTACGGGGATGATCAACTCGCTTTCTTCGAGATAAGGAATAAATTCAACCGGGCTAATTAGTTTTCCGTTTTTTCTCCAACGTATAAGCGCTTCTGCTTTTGTCACAAGAGAGGTTTTTAGGTCAACAATGGGCTGATAAAATAATTCAAATTCCTTGCGCTCAATCGCAAGCCTCAGATCATTTTCCAATAGGTGCGTTTCCATCGCGGCAGATGTCATGGATGGATCGTAAATCGCTGGCGATTGCTTTGATCGTTTTGCGTGTTTCACGGCTGTAATACTTTCTTGCACAAGTTCTTCTGCTTTTGCGCGCTTACCCTTTACTAGGGTGTAGCCAATGTGGAACTTGATGTGAATCAGCTTTCCGTCGCAATCCTTTCGTTGCTCGAAATGTTTGATAATTCGGCTTACTACCCGTTCAAATGC
>JAWWBW010000040.1:0-16952 GCA_033720775.1 Oleiphilaceae bacterium
CTGACCAACGCGTGAGCCGCAGATCGCTGAGTACATACGGCCCAGCATCGGCAACACTTTTGAGCGCCTGTATGTGCGCTCTTAAAGTGAGCGAAGCCTGGCCTTGCGACAAGGCCCCCTCTGCTTCAAGATGCACCAGTGGCTGAGTCGCCTCACCGTTATAGAGCACCGCAGCAAGGTGATAATAGCCAGCACGATACACTTCAATTTCTACGGGAATATCCAGATATTCTGCGACCGGCTGGCTATAACCCACTCCCCTCACCTGCGCACTGGCTGCGTTAAAACGCAGGGGTACGGTAATAAATAAGGCTTCGCCATCCACGGTCGCCGTGGTCGCCAGATTCAGTTCCAGCGGCCAGTTATCGGTATTAAAATCCTGTGTTTCATTAATCAGACCAAATGCCTGTCGGGTTGTGGTATCACTGCCAATGGGAACGACCTGCACATCCGCCAGTTTTTTACCTCCAAGATCCTGCAAAACGGCCTGTGCCGAGACGCTGGTATCGGGTGCCAGCTCTGAAAGCAACAAACGGCCTTCTATACGATCGCCGGGAAAATACTGATGCGCCGCGGTTTCCAGATGCACCTGAATAGTCCGCTCCTGCATATCCAGTTTAAAAGGCAAACTCGACTCTGGCGGCGCGATGTTCATGAATGAGGCTAGATGCTCGGCACTACGTATAGGTTGGGAGTTTGGCGGGTAACGACTGATTTCGGCATAACTTTGCATAATCGTCACCATTTGATCCTGCATATTGTGCTGATCAGCAAACAGGGTAACGACCTCAGAAGATTCAACATGGGGTGTGACCGCCTCGTCGCCACTCTTTTGTACCGCGTTACTGGTGGCATTCGGGGGGGCATCCCCCCTCACGGATTGCGAAACAGCCGACTGTTCGAGAGCGGTCGCGGCGGTTTCGTCATGTTGCAGCCCGCCTTGCTCATCACCGGGCCACAACCAGAAAGAGAAAAAGAGCGCCAGCAAAGCCAGCGCAAAGGTCACAGATCTACGCATGAATATACTACCGAATTGCCTTTGTTATTTTTTGTTTCAGCTAGCATCGAGTGTGCGTTGACAGCAGCACGGTAAGCGAGGAAAAGTCGGGCAATTTTTGCGGGATTTGGGGCAATTTAGGCCGAAAACGCCAAATTATTTTTTAAATTGAGGGGTTGTTGGTATGGATACGTCGCACGGGGAGAGCAATAAAAAAGCCCCTCGACCATGTGGTGAGGGGCTTTTCATCGGTAAGCATTACGGTTTAACGTTGGGCAAGCAACCCGCCGTTATGCATCCGCAGCCAAGACTGCAGCTCAGTTTGATCATCAAGCGCTTGTACCTGCAACGCAGTTTCTGGCAAAGATATGGCCACGCCTTTGCTGTATAGCAATTCTTTAAGCCGCTTCTGGTCGATTTGGTTGTCCTGTTGAATAGCCTCCAGCTCTTCCGGTGACAAATCCACTGTGCTGCCTGAAGGCAGATAAATCGTACCATTGGTAAAGTCGACCGCAAAAGCAATCACGCCAGGTATAAAGAACAGGAATAGCCCCAGCGCATCGAGCAATGCAACACCAATATCAATGCGACCTCCTACCTGCCCCTTGCGCTCCGGATATAAGATGGTACCGCAAGCGGTGAGATTTACGATGAACGTTAAGGTTAAAAACATCGACGTTACAATTTTCATATCTCATTCCTTTTAGATGCAGACAGAAATAAGTGTAGTCGAAACAAAAGATTCTGATATGTCGTGACTACACCTTGATAGAGACCTTAAAGCGACAGCAGTATTTGTTGCCCCGAGATAAACCTACGCATTACCCAGGGTACCGCGTATGGGGTAGCTGTTTTCGCGAATAAATTTAATCCCGTCTACCAGCATATCAAGATCAGGCCGGGCAAAGGGCGCATTGGATATTTCTACGATCTGCACCTGTCCGCGTTCATTAATAACAAACACGCCAGGTTCGGGAAAAGGATGGTCGGTTTCGTTCGCGTTGCGCGGTTCTGAAATATAGAGCCCAAGCTCGCGCATCGTTTCCAGACTTAAAGCCCCATACAGCGGTACCGACACATCAACCTCTTCGGCAAAAGCCTGCAATTGCGCGGGTGAATCGGCAGACAAAGCCACCACATCGACATGCATCTCGGCCAGTTTCGCGACCAGAGTGTCGAGCTGCTTAAGGTATTGCTTACAGATGGGGCAATGCCTTCCCCGATAGACCACTACCACTCGCCACTGGGCATCGTCGTCAATCTGGCTGATGTCCCGGGTTTGTCCGGACTGGTCCTGAACAGTACATTCCGGAAACTGTGCACCTGCTGCAATTTTGGAATGAGACATGACTAACCTCCTTGCTTCATCGAATGAATGAAAACAACCTGATTTCAACAGATAAGCCTGAGGGCAAACTCTGTCATTTCAAGTAAAAGGAGGTACGCATGGAACACCGCATTCGATCACACAAACAAGCTCTGTCTAGTTTCGGCCATACACACGCGGGCGCGTGTAACGGAAAAATCCCAAATCCTCTTCTTCGCGTTTGATGGTAAACGCTTCATTACCGAAAAATTTTGTACGCAGTTCATCCAGTGCCTTCTCGGGCGCTTGCCCATTGTACTGCGCCATCAGTTGCTCTCGCGCAGCCATGTAGGCTTTGCCGTTTTCCCAGCGCTTGTTTTTGATGGCATCTTCAGCAGCGAGCTCTGCAATACTCTGTTCATCAAAGCCTAGATGCCTTCGAATGGTATTAATTTCTTCCTGGCGCGCTTCAGGTGGCATGGCTTCTAGCTCTTTTTGTACCGCATCAAAGCCAAAAAACACCTGCGCCATGACGCCCTTGCTGTCGAGCACGGCTTCTTGAGGTGTGCCTGCCAGGCCTTCTTCAAAAGCCGATTTAAGCAGAAAGGCACGTTCATACATGTCGGTATCGTAGGAGGTATTCAGTAATTGCACCGACCGTTGCACGGCGGCTTGCCGTTCCGCTTTGGCATTGAGTTCTTCACGCCAGATTCGGTCGGCATCGGCACCAAACAGTTCTCGGCGCTTCTCCCAAAGTGCGCCCTGTTGCGACAAAAGATCCATGTCATTTAAGGCCACAACATTGTCGAGCAGCCAGTCATCATAACGATCCATCAGAGCAATATTGGCAAGTATGGTGTCGGCCAGTTCAGGGAAGGCCTGACGAATAATCTGCTCAAACAATGCGAAACCGGTTTGAGGAAACTCCACCAGCAATCCGTCGCGCATGTCTTTGAGGCTTACCTGAAACGCAACATCATGAATACGTGCAGCAAACTCTGACTGAAGGCGATGCACCAACTGAGACACGAGCTGCTCCTGCTCCGTATTCTCGGGTGCCGCAGGCATGGCTCGACGGGTCTGGGCCGGCACAGGCATCACCACTTCTGGCGGTGGCACAACCACGGTTGTGGCGGGTGTATCCGCGCGTTGCTGGCTTGCAAGGTCAGAACTAAATAGCGACCAAACGTAAATCAGGCCAATCGCCAGTAACGCGAATAGGGGCACGTAAATTTGCGGACGTGAGCGTGTTGCAGACTTCATGGGTAACCTTCTTTTCTATTGAGGCTTTTGTCAAAGCCGGTTGCCCATTGCGGGCAACCGGTTGCTTCAGCTTACAGTAGTGGCTGAAGATGTGGCCAGATCATCTGGGCCAGCTTTAACGAACCGTTTGGCGTAGGGTGAATATCATCACTTTCTACATCCGAAGCCGGAATCTGACCACGAGGGTCTACAAAGGTACAGTTAGCCGTGGTGGAGTTTTCGCAGGCATACCCCAGGTAGGCATCACCATATTGCAGCGCCTGATACAGGTTGGCATTACTGCGTGGCAGCTCGTAGTAACCCAGCCAGATCACATTACTCACGCCTTCAGCGTCCATCTGATTCAACAGGTTAACCGCTTCAACGTATTGATCTTCAATCAGGTTGATACAGGAGCGAGTGATATTCCAGCGCCACCAGTGTGTGCGGCATCCATAGGGATCAAAAATCATGGCAGGAATCAGAATATCGTTACCGCCGCCGTCCATCACGATAGTTTCAATATTGGAGTCAGTGGCCTTGGCATCGGCATACTGGCCTTTCACCGAACGCGCGAATGCGCCACCCGCCAGTTCGGCGCCACTTTGCGTGTAGTTACGAAAAGTCTGTCCGGCCCAGGCCTCAAGATTGGCCTGAATCTGGCCATTCAAATCAAAGATGGAATCGCCCAGCGTGATGATCTCATTGCGATCAGCACTCTCGACGTAGGGGTTACCGGTACAGCCGACCACCGACACAGCGATCACACCGGCAGCGGCCAGTTTTGCGAGTTTACGCCCGGAATCAACGAGCGAGGAAATGGAATTAATCAGGTTGAACTTCATGTGTATTCTCCAGCTTTTATTTTTGTTTAAGTGGAGACCCTACCCTAACGCATATACTCACTGACACAGCAATCCAAACACGAACAATATTCACCAAGTGTTCGTATTTGAGAAATAGTTGGTGTACATGTGTACGCACAAAGTTTAGGATTTGTTTTCAAGTAAGTTTCAGCTTTGTCGACCCTTCATGCTGCACGCTTGTGCGAAGTGCACGAACCATCTGGCATGACAACTCGCTAACAAAATACAAGAACAAGATGCTGGATGAAATCTACTTAAGACTGCTACTCGAGTTATTGCCAGCCAATCTCAAACTAAGCAGCTGGGACATCAACCGTATGCTCGAGCAAGGTCGCGATTCCGATCATGCCAGTCGTGTGTATGCTGATCTGATTCATCAACTCTACCGGCATGAGCCAAATTCCAACATTGGACTGAGATTTGGTCAGCACCTGCACCCGGCAACGCTGTGCGACTTTTCACGTGCGCTCATGACCTCACCCAATTTCAAAACCGTATTGTCACTCATCGAGCGTTATCACTACCTGCACGGAGCCAGTTATTATCCGAGCATTGCAATAGATGCAGAACAGATTTCAATCGCCCTGACCTATCCATACAAAGAACGCGTTTCGATGACGCAAAGGCGTTTTTGTGCCGAGGGTGTATTTTCCTATGTGGTCAACGCACTGCGCGAAACCGTCGATCAACAGCTGCAACCCAAGGCGATCTACTTCGATTTTGCACAGCCCGACTACTTTCGCGAATACGAAGCGCACTTCGATTGTGAGATTGTATTTGGACAACCCTTGGCCATGCTGGTGATGAACACCCAGTTTATAGAGCGGGACCTGTCTACATCGAATGCAACGCTGCATCCGCTCTATTTGAACAAGTGTCTCGATCACTGGCGTCGCAGCGCGCGCCAATGCGACTTTCAATATCGCGTCATGATCGAGCTAATGCAGCAGCACCCACATAGCTTTAGCAGCCAAACCCTTGCCGACCAACTCAATATTTCGGTGCGCGGGCTACAAAAGCGCTTGAGCAAACATCAACAGTCGTTTTCGCAACTCACTGCTCGCGCCCGACGCGAACTGGCCAAAGTGTACTTGTATCAGAACGGTGCCTCGGTGGAAGTGACTGCTGAGAAGCTTGGATTTCAAACCAGCTCTGGTTTTCGGCGCTTTTTTAGAAGCGAATTCGACATGACGCCAGCTGAATTCAGCCAACTGTGTTTGCAAGACTGATCAGCACGCTGAAATTCTTGTTAATTACCACTTCTAACGCTTTCTTTTGGCGTGCTTTGCATTAGACTAGCCTGCTTGGCCGACTATTTTTGATGCACACGCCACGTGCATAAAAAGGTCGCGCCGTATTAACCAATAACTCGGTACTTACACAGGCAGTGGTGACCATGAAAACCCTAAAAAAATCTTCCAAACTCGACAACGTTTGCTACGACATTCGCGGCGAAGTTGCGCGTGAGGCACGTCGCCTTGAGGAAGAAGGTCATCGCATTCTAAAGCTCAATATCGGCAACCCCGCGCCTTTTGAATTCGATGTCCCTGAAGAAATACAGACTGATGTAATTCGTAACCTGCCCAATGCGCAGGGTTACAGCGATTCGAAAGGACTCTACTCGGCGCGCAAGGCAGTGATGCAACACTACCAGTCAAAGAAAATACTGGATGTAGACATCGAAGATATCTATCTGGGCAATGGCGCCAGCGAACTCATCGTGATGTCGATGCAAGCCTTGCTCAACAATGGCGATGAGGTACTGATTCCGGCTCCGGATTATCCACTATGGACCGCGGCCGTCACCTTGAGCGGTGGCAAGCCCGTGCACTATCTGTGCGAAGAAGAAAACAAATGGTGGCCCTCCATCGAAGACATTCGCAGCAAAGTCACCGAAAAAACCAAGGCTCTAGTGGTAATCAACCCGAATAACCCCACCGGAGCGGTGTATCCCGAATCCATTCTAAAAGAACTGGTTCAAATCGCGCGCGAGCATCGTCTGCTGCTGCTGGCCGATGAGATCTACGACAAGATTCTTTACGACGGCGCCACGCATACACCGCTGGCGGCGCTATCTCACGACGTGCTCACCCTCACCTACAACGGCTTGTCGAAGGCCTATCGTGCGGCCGGCTATCGCTCTGGCTGGATGATGATCAGCGGGCCCAAGCATATTGCCGAAGACTTTATCGACGGCGTGGATATGCTGGCGTCGATGCGCCTGTGCTGCAATGTCCCTGCACAATTCGCCATACAAACAGCTTTAGGTGGATATCAAAGTATTAACGATCTGATCGCACCCGGTGGACGCTTTTATGAGCAACGCAATGTCGCCTGGGAAGCCCTCAACAAAATAAGAGGAGTGAGTTGCGTCAAACCCGAAGGTGCGCTGTATCTGTTTGTGAAGCTCGACCCCGAGATACATCCGGTTTATAACGATGAGAAGCTCGTGCTCGATCTACTTAAGCAACAACGCATCCTAATCGTGCATGGAACCGGCTTTAACCTTGACGACCAGCAGCACTTTCGCTTTGTATTCTTGCCTCGCGAAGATGTGTTAATTGATGCCATTGAGCGCTTCGAGCTGTTTTTATCAACTTACGAGCAGGGGCCAGAGGACGCGCGCCCCTAGCCAAAACTGCGAGCCCGTCGACTAAAACATACGGGCTCGCGCCTTTATTGTTTAGCACATATCGCCAGCCTGCGCGCCCGCAAAGCATTAATTCCTACTACCAATCCAATAACGAAATCATCTGCAGCTGGTGATTGCCCCTTCGTGCTGGCTTACTTTTCACCAAACAGCCAATATCCCATATCCCGGTGCCCCCCCAACTCACCAGCAACATCCCAAAGCGAATCAGTAGCCGCCATTTAACTGATTTTGCTGTTGCCAAATACTGTGCTGGAAAAAAACGGATTTCGGTGCTGCAATGAATATTAGGTATGTATTCCAAGCGCAGCGTGTAAGACGTATGAGATGCACCTCATGCTACGCACTATCAGTTCAAATTCAGTAGTTAATGCACACAATGCTAGACATTCACATAGAGGAATTTTTCATCGACTGCTTTCATATCATGGCGCAACTATACGGCAGCTTTCCGAGCGCGCGAGCAGTTTATGTAGAAGACATTGCGGGCCCTGACGCCCCCGACGAGTACGGCGTTCACAGTAAACGTTTCCTGGCCTGTTTTGGTGCCATGCTATGGCTGGAAAAAGAGAACTATCTGCGCTTCGAATCAACCATTCGGCAAGAGGCCATCGATCAGGCAACCTTGAGCGAGAAAGGCTTGATGTTGCTGTCATGCCCCCACAACCCGCTGCATGGTGCACCTGAAGATCTGCAGTACAAACCAGGCATCGACGTGCTGCGCGCCTTACACAAATCCGGTACATCTACCCAGCTCGCTCTAGCGATGCGGGCCTTATTAGGACAACACTCCCAACATGAACGCTAAGCAAGCCCCCCAGGCACCTGGCACGAATGAATTTGGCCAAATCATCGGGCCGGAAGTGAGCAACTGGCAGAACCCACCGCATGTAGGCGAAGCGGAATTAACGCAACACCTGGTCGGCCAATACTGCCAATTGGTGCCACTGCGAAAAGAAGATGATTATGCTCTGATGGCTGCGTTTGATCAGGCCGCAGACAGTTTGTGGACCTACCTGCCTTATGGCCCGTTTAAAGGCGTACGCAGCTACCAAAAGTGGATTCGCAGCCTGTTACGCCAATCTGCCACGCTTTTCGCCTATACCATTCAAACACCAGAGGGGCAGGTTCTGGGCTTGTGTGCCTACGCAAGAATTGACCCGAGCGCCGGCTCCATCGAGATCGCTCACCTGTGTTTCTCTCCCCTACTGCAGCAAACCTGTGCCGCAACGGAAGCCATATACATGATGATTGACGCCGCCTTCCACCTTGGTTATCGCCGCTGCGAGTGGAAATGCAACTCCCTGAATCTCCCTTCGGTCGCAGCCGCAGGTCGTTTTGGGTTTCGCTACGAAGGTACATTTAGGCAGGCACAAGTCGTAAAAGGCCACAACAGAGACACGGACTGGTTTTCCATCCTTGATCACGAATGGCCTCTCATCAAACCCTGTTACGAGAACTGGCTGGATAAAAAGAATTTTGATGCCAAAGGCAAGCAACGCGCCCGACTATCTGTACTGACGCACAAGGCGATTGAGCGCAGCAAGGCAGATAGCGCATGAATACAGCCACTGCAATGTGAACGAGCCATAGCTAAATAAAGTGAGGACATAATGCGATGAACGATTCCAACTCTATGGCTCCTGATGGACTCGAAAAGAAGCGTATTCTGGTCATTGATGACCAAAGCTCCATACGTGCAGTAGTGAAGAGCTATCTAAAAGAACTTGGCTTCCATCAGGTTGCAGATGTCACTAACGGCTTAAAAGGCCTGGAGTACCTGTCGGTTCATGCGGTAGATCTGGTGATATGCGATTGGGAAATGCCCAAGGTATCGGGTCTGGAATGCCTGCAAAAAGTACGCGCATTAGACGCAGGAAAAACATTACCTTTTCTAATGATGACCTCGGTCTCCGACACAGACAGTGTGCGAAATGCCATTGCGGAGGGCGTCTCCGACTATCTTACCAAGCCCTTTCAGCCAGCCCAATTAGGCATGAAAGCTGTAAAACTCATTACGCGCTCCAAACACCGTGCGTGTCGCCTGCCAGATCTCATGCAGTCTCGCAAAAGCCCATCCGATCACTTGGCAGAAGAAAATAGTCCTCAAGAGGATTCCACACCTGATGAAGAACAGCCGTAATTACAAGGTTGAGGCTGTCAGTAATTGACCGTGACTGACCCCCAGCACCTGCTGCAATTGTGCTGTGAGACGTGTAAGGTCTGAAGCAGCGAGCGCTTCAACGTCAAAGTGGCTCTCTATGCCCTCGCCACCATCGCTTTGCGTCATGACGAACATCATTGGCAATACCGTGGCTTTACCCTTCTGTACCGCAAAGTAGTAATTGATGGGCTCCAACATGGTCGACTGGCGCGGATTTAACCAAGCGTTGGGATCGCTCCATTCCACCTGCTTCAGTCGATACTTCCCGGGCGCCAAACCAGACACCCACTGTATTGGGTGTCGATCCGGATTGAGCCATATCTCACGCTGCTCATGCGTGGGAGCATCCAGATACTCTATTACAAGGTGGTATTTACGTGCCCAAGAGTCATACGAGAGGTTTTGAGCCTGCTGAGGAATCACTAGCAAGGTATCCCCCGCCACAACGGAGTCGTTGAATTCGGAACACCCTTGCACTAGCCCGACAACCAAAACGAGCCATATCAAGCGAAAAGCTGTCATCACGTATGACCTTAAGCACGAATGGATTCGTAAAGGGAAAAGTGTAGCAAGCCAAACTTGAAAAAAGACAAAAACGCAAGAAAAATTGCGCACAATCAGAAACTTAAGCAGCTCGATTTTAAATCAGAAGTGTTTGACAGGCTTTCATTCCAGATAACGAATCTCGTACAGCAAGGCATCGTCGTAGCCACACAAAACAGGGTGAAATCCAGAAAGAGCGCGATCCAGCTGATCACTCCCCGTATCCACCCGTAAGGGCGCACCATTCAAGGCCTTAATGCGCTCTTGAGTTGCCACAAACTGAATATTTTCCAACCCTGCACGTTCGAGCACGCGTGGACTCAGCTGCTGATTACCGCGCCCGAGCACCACGCCCTGACCACCAATCACAGACAGATAAACACGCACCGCTTCATGCGCACACACCAAGTCGAAAAGTTGCGCTTCATTCACATCGCGCGCCAGAGTTTCACCGTCGTACCAGACATCCACGCCCAGCAATGTTGGCTGTTCCATACCGAGTCGCTGCTTGATGTGCATCAGTGTGCCACCGGAACCCAACACCAGTAGCGTGCCGGGCTCGATTGTTTCTTCGACAAAGGCAGCGATTTCGTCCAGCATGAGGGTATCGTCAGGTAAACCGCTGCATTTAACGCGCTGAACCAGCAGCTGATCATCCGGCACCAGCATTTCGCCATAATGGCAAGTGCGCACCTGGCCTTGCGCAAAAGCGGATTCGTCGATATCACGCACCTCGGCATGACTCAGAGCCACGAGCTTTCCTTCGAGCAGGCTGCGCACAACCGATACCGCCGCTTTTGGGGTGACGCAGAACACTCCGGAGTGCATTTTTACCCCTGCAGGAATACCAAGCACTGCCTGCGCATCCCCCACGGCACGATAGACATCTCGCGCAGTGCCATCGCCACCGGCAAAAATCAGTAAATCAACATGTGCCGCCTTAATCAGGCGGGCGGCTTCGACGGTATCCTCGGCAGTACTCGGCGTTTTTGCCGTATGCAGCACCGACATGTTTAAAGAGGGAGCACTGGCGCTGCAATAATCGGCACCCATCTCGCCAGAAGCGGTCACAATCTCAATGGTGTGGGACAAGGCAGCCAGCCCTTCCAGAACTTCCGAGACACGTTTGCCTACATTCGAAGAGAAGCCCAAAGCCTGGGCTTTTTCATAGCTTTCTGGCGCATCACTGCCCTTAAACGCTGCCGGACCGCCGATACCCGCTTTCGGATTCACAACTAGCCCGAGGCGAAAGGTTTTGCTGCTGGTATTCACAAAAATCAGTCTTTGGTTTTGGGGCCCTACAATTTCAAAAATCAGGGGCCTAGTGGTGTTCCAGTATGTAGTTTGCCAGTGACAGGCGCGTTTCATCGTTCATTTCACGAAATTCTACGCCCAGAACAAAGTGCTCATCTCCCTGTGCGCCGCCCTGACGATCAATATTACGAATCTCGCCACTCAAACAAATGCGCTTATTTAAACCGCTCACCGGCAAGTTGAAATCCAGAATCAATTCATGACCAGACTGCCCCAGAAAGTCATCGCACTCCATGCGCGCGCCACTTTTGCTGATATTGGTAATTCGGGCACTTTTCGGCCAATCTTCAAGTACCACAAAGTCACTGTTGACCCAGGTATCAAGCTCGGTCTCGATACGCTCTGCGTTGCGCAGCTGCAGGCTTTCAATGTCGTTGGGGTAAGCCAGATGATAGTAGCTGAATGGCTGTACCGAGCGATACAGCACGTGTGTTTCAAAGGCATAGGCGCGGCAACCATCCATCATGCGCACCACCACCGAACTGCCTTTCTCTAGGTAAATTTCCTTACCATCGCGCAAAGGCGCACTCACCAGTATACTGCGCGGTTCAACATAGCCCAGCAGTTTGACCGGTAGTTTGCGCACAGGCGAGAGAGTCTCGATGGTTAAGCCGGTGCCAACGGCCAGATTCAATTGCGCAAAGCTTGGTATCGCTTCTCGATCAATCGGGCCCGTTTGCTCCATATCCACCTCAGTTCTTAACGTTAAACCCCAGTGCTTTGAATTTACTGTGCAACTCTGACTCCACCTTCTTGAGCTGTATTTTCACACCTGCAAACTCTCTGCGACAACGATAGTCGCGGCGCAAGGCATCAAACGCCTCAGCGCGTCCGACACTGTCTTTTTGCATCGTCACCAATAATTGACTGTGGTCATGACGAACATCAAAACAGGCGCGAATCGCGGTATGAATACACCAGTCCACATCGGCCATGGATGTAAATGCCATCTTGCTCAGTGGCGGCTCTTCGAGAAACTGGGCCGACTTGTGTCGCGCCGGCAGGCCCATACTGCTGCATAAAGCGCGGTACACCATTTCGGTACCTGCCACTTTGCCATCAAAACTATAGCCGGCAATATGCGGGGTACCTATAAACACGCGACGCATTAGTTCGGGGTCGATGTTAGGTTCGTTCTCCCATACATCGAGAATCGCAGAAAAGCCATCATCCTGCTGCAGGCGCTGCTTAAGGGCGGCATTATCAATGACTGCTCCGCGACAGGTGTTGATCAACACTTGATCACCACGTAATTGACTTAAACGCTCAGCGTTAAACATATAGTGGGTAGCATGTTCGCCCTCGGTAGTGAGCGGCACATGCAGTGTGATCACTTCGCAATCGAGCACATCTTTAAGGCTCGACAGCCCCTCCTGATCATCCAGTAGAGGATCATAGGCCAAGCAACTCACGCCCATTTTGCTCAAGCGGCGATGCAACAGGCTGCCGACATTGCCAAACCCGACAATCCCCACCCGATGGTTATCAAAGTCAAAATTATGGGTTTCGGTCAGAATCGACAGACACGAAAGAATATACTCCACCACCGAATTGGCATTACTGCCCGGCGCATGTGCAAAGGTGATTCCGGCTTCCTGCAAATAATCAGTGTCGACATGATCAATGCCGATGGTACAGCTGCCAACAAAGCGCACACGACTACCGGCGAGCAGCTCTGCACTCACGGGTGTAACGGAGCGCACAACCAATACGTCGGCATCGCGCACGTGCTCGGTGCTAATCTCCCGACCGGGATATTCCTGCACTTCACCAATGTCGCCAAAGAAACGCTGTAATAAGGGAATATTCTCGTCGGCGACGATCTTCACTCCGGTTTCTCCTCGGCCGCGGGTTTGGCCGCGTTCTTCTCCAGCAGATAGTCGGGGTATTCACATTGGAGTTTCATGCCAATGTATTGTTCCAGTTCAGGCAGCAAAAAGGCATCATCTTCGCAGGCAAACGAGATCGATACGCCCGTTTCACCCGCCCGGCCCGTACGACCAATGCGGTGCACGTAATCCTCAGGATCTTCAGGCAGATTGTAGTTAAAAACGTGACTCACGCCATCGACGTGTATGCCGCGCCCGGCGACATCGGTGGCCACCAGAATTTCAATTTGCCCTTTTTTGAATTGATCCAGCGTGCGAATCCGTTTATGTTGAGGCACTTCGCCGGATAACAGCGCTGCTTTCACCCCCTTCTTTTTGAGGGTTTCTTCGAGACGACGGGTTTCGTCACGACGGTTACCGAAGATAATCGCCTTTGAAACGTTATTCACCTCGATATACCGGCAAATAATTTCGAGCTTCTCGTCGGTGGGCACCATAAAGATCTTTTGCTCAACCTTCTCCGTCGTGAGCTGCTCGGCTTCGATCTCGATATGCACGGGGTCGACCGTCCAGCGACGCGACAGGTTCAGCACATCTTCGCTGAAGGTGGCACTGAACATCAGTGTTTGTCGACGATCCGGTTTAGGACACCGCCCCAGTATGCGTTTGACATCGGGTATAAAGCCCATATCGAGCATGCGGTCGGCTTCGTCTATGACCAGAAAATCCAGCTGATCCAGATAGATATCGTAGCTGTTCAGAAAGTCGATCAGCCGCCCGGGCGTCGCCACCAGAATGTCAATAACGTTGCCACGCACATAATCTTTTTGCTTCTGATAATCAATGCCGCCCAATACCGAATATACGTTAAGACCCAGGTACTTGGTCAGCGCGCGCGCGTCTTTTTCAATCTGCAAAGCCAATTCACGCGTGGGCGCGATCACCAGGGCGCGTGGCTCACTGGCGTAACGCTCTTCTGTGGGAATCGGGCGCTGCACCAGATCATTAATAATGGTGATCAGAAATGCGGCCGTCTTGCCCGTGCCCGTTTGGGCCTTACCGATCACATCGTGGCCCTTGAGTGTGAATGGTAAAGCCTCAGCCTGTATCTCGCTGCAATATTCGTATTTAAGATCAGCAATCGCACGCAACAACGGCAACTCAAGGCCAAGATCATGAAAACGGGTTTTACCCTCTTGTTCGGGCACTTGATATTCGTCGGGTGACCAGGCTGTTACCGGAGGTTGACTGCGTTTCTTTGAAGAGCCCTTAGCCGTTGAAGAACCCTTAGCGGAGGAAGAGCCTTCAGCCGATGGTGTATGAGGCGCTTTAGGATTACTGGTCGACGCTGATTGTTGCGCTGTGGCACTTTTTTTTCCGCTTTGCGCGGACTTGTCTGCAGGCGCTTGCTGCTTGTTCTTTTTTTTAAACAGACCACCTAGCATAGGGAGTCATCCTTCGGGCTCTGAAAACTAAAACTGTCTTCCGATGTCGGCCCGCTTACTTGTCCAGCCTTATTCATTGAACTCTCTTTCAAAATTTTGGAGCACAGAGCTTATTCGCCTCGCACGCACCATGCAAGCCTTTCCGACTAACACAAACAAGATAGCGCAAATTCACTGGAGCTCAACTGTTCTGGCGTCCAATCATCGCCCCGATAAAACCGGCCAAGTGCTTGCGCAAACTGGGCTGCACGCGCGGGCAATCCATTTGCGACATAGCCACGGGCAGCCTCTACTACCGCGGCCTTGAAAGCATCGCTGGCGCCAGCCCCGTCGCCACTCAGATTGTCAGCACTAATGCGAAACGGCGCACCACAACACTGGGCAAAAATCCATTCCAGCGCCTGGGGTTTGACCTCAACTCGCTCAAATTCTGCCTGCTGCTCAGCGGAGCGGCCATCGGGCTCATACCAGTAGCCGTAATCCATCAGCAGCCTGCGCTTTTCTCCTGCGATACACCAATGACTGATTTCGTGTAACGCACTGGCGAAGTAGTCTTGAGTAGAATAAATGATGTGACAATCACCCGCCTGCGCGGCGGGTTGGTACAAAGGCTCTTGCGCACCCGATTCAAGCTTCGTGCGACAACTCCGCTCAAAACAGGCATTAAACACCACAACTACATCACGTACATCAAACACAACAGAAACCGACGTCACTTAATCCAAAAAACCGCGCGCAAGTCTGCCAGATTGTGCGTAGACAAGCCAAGGACTGCGCACTGAATAACACTATAAGAGCTGCAAGATACAAAAGTCTGCGGCATACTAACCAAGTGTCACAATTTAGTCGGTCAATACGGTGCCAGTTCACACCCTTGAATGAACTTACACGCTAAAGTTAAGTCGAAGTGCCTGCAACGATGATCCACGACAACATGAGCTCTCGCGCGCCAACCAACATGCCTCGTAACCTTACTTCTGTTTTATCGCTTTTCTGTTTGCTTGGAGCCTTATTAACCGCCACTGCTTGGGCACAATCCTCTTTGCTGGGATCAGCGAATGATTTTGCCTCGGATGCGCAGGCCGAACCCGAATTCCTAAAAGTCGACGAAGCCTTTCTATTTGTGTCAGAGATTGTTCCGGGTGGGCTCAAACTCAGTTGGGACATTGCCGATGAGTACTTTCTCTATCTTGAACGATTCAAATTCCGGGTCGAATCCGATGGTCTGAATATCGGAGAGCCCGAGTATTCGCAACAGGGCAAGAAAAAAGACGACCCCTATTTCGGCGAAGTGCATGTGATTCATGATTCGCTTGACGTGTTTTTGCCCATCAGCCTGGCAGCAGGCGTGACGGACGGAGAAGTGCGTGTCACCTATCAGGGCTGTGCCGAAGCCGGACTTTGCTATCCTCCTGTTCATCAAACCACGCTGTATCTCCCCAGTGATGAAGCGCCGGCAACCTTGGCACCCGCTAAGATCAGTCAAGGGGGGACAACGATAAACACGAATACAGGCGGCGCGGGCACTGCGGGCTCCCCAAGTCTTGAGAATGCAGGCGGCGTATTTGAGTTTATTCAGAGCAGCAGCCTTACAGTCATCATTGGCATTTTCTTTTTATTGGGAATAGGCCTCACCTTTACCCCTTGTGTCTTCCCGATGATACCCATTATCACCAGCATTATTGCGGGGCAGAAGGCGCCCACAGCATTAAAGTCATTTGTTCTGGCCATGGCGTATGTACTGGGTATGGCCCTCACCTATTCCGCAGCGGGCGTTGCCACCGGCATGTTGGGCGCCGGCGCCAACGTACAAGCCGCATTGCAGGAGCCCTGGTTGCTGAGCATCTTTGCCGCAATTTTTGTGGCCCTCGCCCTCGCCATGTTTGGCGTGTATGAATTACAGCTGCCAGCGTTCGTGCGTGACCGTTTAAATACCACCAGCCAAAGTATTAGTGGCGGCAAGCTAGGCTCTGTCTTTGCTATTGGCGCGCTCAGCGCGCTGGTTGTATCACCCTGCGTATCGGCCCCGTTGGCAGGCGCCCTGCTTTATATCAGCAGTACCGGCGATGCTGTCATTGGTGGTGCATCTTTGTTTGCCTTGGGCATGGGTATGGGCGTGCCGCTCATCCTGATCGCGGTAGGGGGTGGCAAGTTGCTACCCAAAGCCGGTGCCTGGATGAACCACGTCAAAGCGCTGTTTGGTGTGATGCTGATGGCCGTCGCCATCTGGCTGATCAGCCGCATTGTGCCGGGTCCGGTAAGTCTGCTGCTATGGGCGGTGTTGCTGGGGCTTACCGCTGCGCACATGGGTGCCTTTGAAGCCGCAGAGCGCGGCTGGCCAAGACTAGCCAAAGGAAGCGGACTCATTTTGGCTTTTGTTTCGGCACTGTTATTGGTGGGTGCCGCGACGGGCGCACACGATCCATTACGACCACTGGCGATGCTGCAAGCCAACTCTGGATCGAACACCCAGCTTAAGACAACCAAGGCCTTCAACTTTGAAGTCATCTATGATGAAAAAGGCTTGATGGCACAACAGCAGCAATCAACACTGGCTCAACAACCGATGATGGTCGATTTTTATGCCGACTGGTGC
>JAWWBW010000041.1:0-16912 GCA_033720775.1 Oleiphilaceae bacterium
AGTTGAATCAGCTGCGTTTGCAGGTACAAGGCAATTCACCTTCGCCACTTGCCCAGTAACGTGTTGAGTGCTGTATCGCAAAAATGAGTGAGTTGGCGTGTTAAAATGCCGCCTCGCTTATTTTCATAGGTTGGATCATGCGGTTACATTTTGTCCTTGTGCTTGCATTAATAGTGGGGCCGGTTGTTGTATGGGCCGACACAACGGCACCTTATTCCAAACCCTTTCATAAGCAGGGTCGGGGCTGGTATCCATCTATTTATTGGTCGACCGGCCGTAACCTGGGTTCTTTTTACTTTCCCAATACCAACGGTAAGCCCTTCGAGGAGTTGAAGGAGCATGAGTGGGATAAAGACCAGAACGGTTTGATTTACTTCTATCGCCCGCAAAGTCAGTGGGCTGATGAAGAGCTTGAAGCGCCGAGCTATTACATCAACGATCAGAACGTGTTCAATTTGCGCAGTGGATCCTGGACTGTGGTCGAGCTGCCCGCGGGTAACTACGATATTACCGCGCGCAAAGGTCTGTTGCCGCTGCTGGGCTTCGAGGCCTTTGATGATAAGTTGATGATCGCATTCGATTTGAACCTGTTGGGTGATATTGGTTTGATCATCGATCCGGGTTCCATTCACTATTTTCGTCACAGCGAAGTGTCGTTGCCTAAGCGGCTCCATCCGGACTTGGATCCCGAGGATGAGATGGCGACCGCTGATCTACAAATGGTGGATCGCGAGTTAGCCTTGGAAGAGATGCAACATACCCGTTATCTGGAGCATTCGTTCTGGACGCCTAACGATTCCAAGCAGATTCAGGCCTTATTGGAAGGCGAAATGCAGGATTACGGCTGGTTCTCGATTATATGGCCATGGTCGAATAACTTTCTGTTTGGATTTCCGTTGTTCTACCTGCCAAGTGATATGTACCGGGAATTGCGTGACGAGCCAGAGTTGACGCTGGAGCAGAAGCTTTATAGATTGGCGGATGATCCAGAGGAGTATCTGGCTGCCATTGAGGAGTTGCGCAAACCCAAACGGGATTGGTTGGCGCCATGGCGAAAACCTGAGACAGGTCTGACACTGAATGATGAGCTGACGCTTGATCGATTGGAGCGCGCTGCGAGAGCGGGCAATATCAAGCCAGCCGTACCTGAGCCTCGTCCACCTGCCGAGCCGGGGCTGTGGTGGTTTTGGCCGCCACCCCGCGAAAACTATGAGCAGGTTGTGACGCTTGAAGATCGTCTTCAGCGCTTGCCCGACGAGCGACGTAGCGAAGCGATGCGTATCAGCGAGACCCTAAACTAGGTCGAGATGATATCAGGCTGTACACTCTTTGTACGGCCTTTTTTGCGCCTGAAATTCATCACATAAAAATGATAGATTGATGATTGACAGGCACCGAATAATCGTTAAAATGCGCATCTCGATTTGAGTTGGGTGGTTAGCTCAGCTGGGAGAGCATCGCCCTTACAAGGCGAGGGTCACAGGTTCGATCCCTGTACCACCCACCAAACTATCAGGCCGCAGTAACGCCATCAGGTGTATGCCATGTAGCTGGGTAGTATTGGTTCAAAGCGTCAAGGCAAAGAATGCGGACCGGTAGTTCAGTTGGTTAGAATACCGGCCTGTCACGCCGGGGGTCGCGGGTTCGAGTCCCGTCCGGTCCGCCACTTGTCTTTATGCTCGCTCAAAACGAATGCCGTGTTGGGTGGTTAGCTCAGCTGGGAGAGCATCGCCCTTACAAGGCGAGGGTCACAGGTTCGATCCCTGTACCACCCACCAAAACGACAGAGCAATCTGTCTTTTGCCAGGCAGAAAAAGCAAAGTATGCGGACCGGTAGTTCAGTTGGTTAGAATACCGGCCTGTCACGCCGGGGGTCGCGGGTTCGAGTCCCGTCCGGTCCGCCATTTTGCTCTCACAGGCATATATTTTTCCCGTCCTTTTTGATTTGTCACAATTCTGTCATTCGATTTGTCTATGTTTGTTCCTTCAACAAAGGAATACGACAATGAGCGAATACGAAGACGACATTCTGGAACAACAGCCTCCTTGCGATTTTGAAGATGACGAATGGTGCGACGATGCAGAAGAGCTTTAAAGTTTGCTCTCATTTGCGTGTATCTTTCTGAATTGGCCGGGTGTTTGTGTTGTCCAGCGTTTGAAGGCTCGCTGGAAGGCGGCGGGCGAAGAAAAGCCGAGCAAGAAAGCAATTTCAGTAAAATTATGCTCGGTGTCGCCCACATAGGTGCGCGCTAGCGCGTGGCGCGTCTCATCAAGCAGCGCTTTAAACTGTGTGCCTTCTTCATTTAATCGTCGCCGTAAGGTCCATCCTGCCATTCCCATCTTTTGAGCAATTAACCCAATGTCGGGCGGATCGCCACTGAGGTGAGAGCCAATCAATTCAACGACACGATCAGTGGTAGTTTTCCCTCGTGACAGCTCCTGCTTGATTTCTTCGCAGAGCGAGCGTGTCTGTGCATAGCTTGAGCGGCAGCCAAAGCGGTTTGCGCTCGTTTCTACGCCGCGCTTTAAAACGAGCGCGTTGCGACTGGCACTAAAGTTAATCGGGCATTCGAAAAGACTTTCGTATGCATCGCGATAACTTTGATTACCGTGTTCTATATCCACCTGATGAATCAGATCTTTGCGTTCGCTAAACCAGCATGCGAGCAAGTACCAGGTGCTCAGCATGGAGTCGACCACAAAATAATTGAATTGGTTGTAGGGGCTGATGGAATAAAACTCACACACCAGGCGACCATCTTCAGAATAATGACGAGAGTGTCCTCGGCAATTTTGGCTGCTCAGTGTTTCGTAGTCGATTAGAGTCGTCATTGCATCGTAGAGGGTGGGGGCCGACATGGCGGCAAAGCCTGCCATACCGATTTCCGTAACTTTCATGTTGGGGCCCATGAGCAGGCCGAACTGTGGGGTATTGCTGAGTCGTATGGCTTCGTATCCCAGTCGCATGAATTTGGGAATACTAATGCGTGCATTAGGCGTATGCATGAATTCCTGACTAAGATTAAACCTCTGCATTAATGGGCGGGGGTCAACCTGTAGCGAACGCAGGGTGGCAACGATTGCGCCAACAAAGTTGACGGATATGTCGCCGAGAGGCAGTTTCGTCGGCTTCAAAACCGGCTCCTTCATCAGGGTGCTGGGTTAAATGTTTTGTGGGGTAATAATATTGTTAACCAAAGATATTGAGCGCGCAAACTTTGCGCATTACTTTATTGCCACCGATAACGAAGACAATTTAAGAGATGGGAGTTTGTTATGAGCCAACCTGCTGGACAGCAACTTTATCCTAACCTGCTAGCCCCGCTTGATTTGGGTTTTACGACTCTGAAAAACCGGGTATTGATGGGCTCCATGCATACCGGCTTGGAAGAATCGCCTAATGGTTTTGAGAAAATGGCGGCGTTTTATGCCGAGCGTGCTCGAGGTGGCGTGGGAATTATCGTGACGGGCGGTATCGCACCCAATGAAGCGGGCGCGGTGGGACCTGGCGCCGGCAAAATGAGTACCGAAGAAGAGGCGAAAGAGCATCAGGTTGTGACGCAAGCGGTGCATGAAGCGGGCGGTAAGATTTGTATGCAGATTCTTCATGCGGGTCGCTACGCTTACCATCCAAAGCTGGTGGCGCCTTCTGCCGTGCAGGCGCCTATTAACCCCTTTGTGCCCCATGAACTAAGCGATGACGAAGTTGAGGAGCAGATTGATGCGTTCGTTAATTGCGCGGCCATGGCACAGCTCGCCGGATACGACGGCGTCGAAATCATGGGCTCAGAAGGTTACTTCATCAACCAGTTCATCGTATCGCACACCAATAAGCGCGAAGATCGCTGGGGAGGCTCATACGAAAACCGTATCCGTCTGCCTTTGGAAATTGTCCGCCGTGTCCGCGAAAAAGTGGGCACTAACTTTATTATCATTTATCGATTGTCGATGCTGGATCTGATCGATGACGGAAGCACTTGGGAAGAAGTGGTGCATCTGGCCAAGAGCATTGAGCAGGCGGGTGCGACCATTATCAATACTGGGATTGGCTGGCATGAGGCGCGTGTACCAACGATCGCAACCATGGTGCCACGAGCGGCATTTACCAAGGTGACAGCGAAGCTGAAAGGCGAAGTGAACATACCGCTGGTCACGACGAACCGTATCAATATGCCTGACGTTGCAGAGAAGGTGCTGGCCGACGGCGATGCTGACATGATTTCGATGGCGCGTCCTTTTCTTGCTGATTCTGATTTTGTGCTCAAGGCTGAGAAGGGACTCGCCAATGAGATCAATACCTGTATCGGCTGTAATCAGGCCTGTCTTGATCATACTTTCCAGATGAAGCTTACCTCGTGTCTGGTGAACCCTCGTGCTTGTCACGAAACCGAGCTGACGTACGTGAAAACCCATGCGCCCAAGAAAATAGCCGTTATCGGTGCAGGACCTGCTGGTCTGGCCTGCGCAACGGTCGCGGCTGAACGTGGGCATCAGGTGACCTTGTTCGATGCTGGCGCTGAAATAGGTGGTCAATTTAATGTGGCCAAATTGATTCCGGGTAAGGAAGAGTTCTACGAGACCTTGCGTTATTTTGGTGAAATGATCAAAAAGCATGGTGTAGATCTACGCCTGAATACGAGAGTATCGGCAGATGATCTAGCGGGTCAGGGCTTTGACGACATCGTTCTGGCAACAGGCATCAAGCCTCGTACTCCGGACATTCCAGGAGTGGATCATCCCAAAGTGATCGGCTACCTTGATGCGTTGCTGAAGCGCAAGCCCGTTGGTAAGAAAGTGGCTATTGTGGGTGCCGGTGGTATCGGGTTTGATGTGGCCGAATTTATTACCCATAGCGGCAAGTCGCCTAGCTTGGATGTCGACATGTTCATGAAAGAGTGGGGCGTGGATATCAAGATGGAGCATCGCGGTGGTATTAACGGTGTTGAACCAGAGATGCCGGAAGTCGAACGTGATGTCTTTTTGTTGCAGCGCAAAAAGTCCAAAGTAGGCAAGAATCTTGGCAAGACCACGGGTTGGATTCATCGCACCTCGTTGAAGAATCGTCAGGTCAAAATGCTCAGTGGGTGCAGCTATGAGCGTATTGATGACGAGGGCTTCCATATTCTGGTCAATGATCAGCCTAAAACGCTGGACGTCGACACCATTATTGTTTGTGCGGGCCAAGACCCCTTGCGTGAACTGCAGGAGAGCCTCGAAAATGCAGGTGAGACTGTGCACCTCATTGGTGGCGCCGATGTTGCTGCCGAGCTGGATGCGAAGCGCGCGATTAATCAGGGGTCACGCCTGGCGGCTTCTTTCTAAGCTTTAAACGCTGTTTTCCTCAAACCGGGCTATGCCCGGTTTTTTTTTGGCTGACGTCCAACTTTGCGCAAATCTGTGAATCTGTTCGGTTAAAGAGCGTGTGTTTTTCGTGTGACTGTGTGGGTATCAACTAAACTGTAGACTCGCCAGTCCAAAAAAATATGATTGAGGAAGTCATGAGCAGCCGTCAAAAATCCTTCAACGCCGTTTTCTTTATGGAAAACCACAAGGTGGCTCGCCAACTCCTGTATTCTGAATTTGAGGCCCTGCTAGACGGTATGGGTACTCTGCCCGATTATGAGGATCAGGAAGCGCAAGGCGTATATGTGCGCATGAATCAGTACGGAAGAATCAAGGCACTCGTCTTTTTTCTGCTTTATTTCGATGAAAATGGTCAAGCAGATGCTTCATGGAATGTGCCCATTGAACGCTTGGCAGAAATCAGCGGTAGTGGTCCCGACCTGGGGGCTGGGCCAATAAAACTGTCTTGTCGAAGCCAATGCGCCATTAACTGGCATCAGGACGATTTGTGGGACCCGGATATGACGCCAGGGTCGAACGACTTTTTACGAATAAAAAAGGCCTGTGAGGAAAACCGTTTACGTTTTAAGTTTGAAGAGGACGAAGATATTCCCGTTTTGGGTGGGGATGCGGATGTCAGCGAAAATGATCTTGATAAGCGGACAAAGCTGGCGCGTCTGATTAAAGAGCAGCGCTTGCGCATTCGTACATTGGAGTCTTCGAAAGAGGTAGCCCACGGAGCGCAGGACCGGGAGCAGCGTCTGCTGGTCCATACGTACAAAAACGAAATTCAGGAGCTGAAACAGCAAATAGAGCAGTTGCGCGTCACCAATGAGCGGCTGCAGGAAAAGCTTAGCTCCAGAAATCAGCAATTTATTGATTTGCAGGACAAGGCCAGCAACCAGCGCAAATTGGTTGAGCAGTTGTCGCAGCAAGTAAAACAGGCGACCGGCGGGGAACGAGAGCAGCTTGAAAAGAAAAAGCTTGAAGCTGAAGTGGTACTGCTTCGAGAGCAGCTTGATCGTAAAAACATGGATTTGGCGATGCGTGATGAACGCGAAGCGCAATTGCGTGCCGAGTTGGAAGAGCTGAAAGAAGAAGGCTCTGGTGGCTCCGGAGATCAGGTTTTGGATCGACTCAAAGCGCTGGAGGTGGTGTATACGGCGTATCACCCAGGTGCTGGTCATATCACTATGTCCACGGACGAAGTGAAGCGCTATGTTGAGAACCCAGCTTCGTTTGTTGCCGAAAAATGTTTCGTGACAGAAGAACACTACAAGGCCTGGTTAGAGCACTTTGATCACCCTGTTTGCCGCTTTAAGGGCGCGCAAGGGGTGTGCAACAAGGCGCTGGATAAAATATATTCGCCGAGTGATTTTGAACCGGGCGTTGATGATCGCTGCGAGGCGCATCAGCGCGTGAAACTGAACTCTGCATGATATGAGTGAGACACTTTCTGCGTCTTTTGAGGGCGCTTTTGCGCAGCTACCCGCGATAGTTCCTCTGCACTTGCCGTTGTCTGCTGGCGGCAGTATGCGGTGTGACGTGTTGCGTCTTGATCAGGTGCATCCTTTTGTATCCGGTAATAAGTGGTACAAGCTCAAGCACCATTTATCCGCAGCACGCAAGGCGGGTAAAAATGAGCTTTTGAGCTTTGGCGGGGCCTTTTCCAATCACCTTCACGCGCTAGCTTATGCGGGGCATCGTTGCGGGTTTGCTACACGCGCACTGGTGCGTGGGGAGCCGGTGGGGGAGCTTTCTCCCACGTTGCAGGACTGCAAAGCGTGGGGTATGCAAATAGAGTGGGTGAGTCGCCAGCGTTATCCCGAGATTTCGATTAGCGAGGCAAGAGCACAAATTGCGGAACAGTATGGCAATGCCTGGGTGATTCCCGAAGGTGGGGGCGGTTCAGATGGTGTTGCAGGTGTTAAAGAGCTTTTTTTGTCGCTGACCAATGCCGCACCGTTTAGCTACGACTACATCGTGTGCCCGGTCGGCTCTGGTACAACTTTGGCGGGCATCGTGTCGGCTAATGTGCCGGGTGTAAAGTGCATAGGCGTGTCGGCGCTCAAAGCGAACTATGAATTAGAGCAGCGCGTGTTGCAGATGCTACCTCCTTCCGGGGCACATTCGGTATGGCAGATTTGTCATGATTACCACTTCGGCGGTTTTGCCAAATTGAATGCACGGCTGCGTGATTTTATTTCCATGGTGCATGCCGAAACAGGTCTGTTATTGGATCCTGTGTATACGGGTAAGATGTTTTTCGGTATTGCTGAGTGGTGCCATCAAGGTCGCTTGTCTGCCGATGCGAAAGTGTTGCTGGTGCACACTGGAGGCTTACAAGGCTGGCGCGGATTTGGCAGCAACGGGCCAGGTAGCTGGGACGACAAATAAGCGCTCCTGCTCAATCCATACGCCTTCAATTTCTGTGAGGCGCACAACCAACAAGGGCTTGAACGGTTCATTTGTCTTTTGTTCAACGGTGTCTTGCAGCTCTTGGTAGGAGCACATTTTCTCTCTTCGTGACTCCAGGCGCGGCGCAAGCCAGCGGCTTTTTTGCGTTAAAATTTGCCATCGTTGTTGCGGGTATCTGGTCTGGGCTTCGCGTAAGTAGGTTAGAAATGGCGAGGGGTGATACCAGTGGCCCCGTTCATGGTGTGCGTTGAGTGAATGGGTATCTGGTGGCAAGGCTGCGTTAGAGGGATAAAAAAGAGTGCCTTGGAGTTTCATTTGGCTTTTGGTTTGCTTGATGCCGAGTTGTTCGAGAGACGTTTTTGCCAAGGGGTGCTCACTGAGGCGCAGTTGCTGTAGGGATAATTTGCGAATCTTTAAATCCAGTCGGTCTCGCGCATTGGGGCCAAGCCAGTGCGCGGGATGTTTGTCGGGATGGTATAGATAAAATTTGATGGCGATTTCCTGATGCAGGTGGATGTGTCGCTGTTTGTCCCACACCAGGAAATCAAATTCACCGAGGGTGGTGCCACTTTCGTGTATTTGAAAATTTTGGGCGAGCAACTGATAACGCGTACTTTGCTTGAGCAAAAAGGACCAAATGGTTTCGTAATATGCGCCTAAGAAGTGACTGCGAGTTTGCCCAAGGATATTGTCCAAAGCTAACTGGGCTTCAGGTGTCAGGAGTGCTTCGAGCTGCTCAGGGCTTATATTAATCTGCGCAAATTCGGTGTCGTCTAACGGTGCTTTGAGCAGGTTGGGGCTTGTCGCAACCCACAGCACATTGCGCATATCCAGTGACAGGGATTGCGCGTCGGGGGTTCGCAGCCAGCTACGAATATTGTGAGGGTGTGGCGGGCAATTCATCTTATGCGAAGCCTCAACGCATGGCGTATTCTGTTACACTTAGGGATGGTCGCGGCCATGTCACGTAGCCGTTCCCACCCTTCAGACAGAGTTGTATCAAATTTATGGATAATTTTCGAAATATTGGCTTAATAGGCCGCATGGGAAGTGCCCGTGTCGTTGATACCTTGCGGCGACTCAAAAAGTTTCTGGTGGCGGAAGGTTACTATTTAATCATCGAAGAAAATATTGGTGCCTTGATGCCAGGGCATGGTTTGCAGGTTTCGAGCGTTAAGATGATGGGTGAAGTCTGTGATCTGGTTATTGTGGTCGGAGGCGATGGCAGCTTGCTAGGCGCTGCACGCGAATTGGCGAAATCAGACGTGCCATTGCTTGGTGTGAATCGCGGTCGACTGGGGTTCTTGACGGACATTTCTCCTGACGAGCTCGAAGAAAAAGTACGTGCGGTATTGTCAGGACAGTTTATTCAGGAAAAGCGCTTTTTGCTTGATGTCTACATTAAGCGAAATGGTGAGCCCATTGGCTATGGCACGGGCTTGAACGACATCGTTCTGCACCCTGGTAAATCCACCAGAATGATCGGGTTTGATTTATTCATCGAAGGCCAGTTTGTGTATTCGCAGCGCTCCGATGGTTTGATTGTATCGACACCAACGGGCTCGACGGCCTATGCGCTTTCTGCAGGTGGACCTCTATTGCATCCCAAGCTTGATGCCATTGCATTGGTGCCCATGTTTCCCCATACCTTAAGTAGTCGGCCAATCGTTGTGGATGGCAAAAGTGAAATAAAGATAGTGATCGGCGAAGGCAACGAAATCTATCCGCAGGTGAGTTGTGATGGGCAACACCACATCCCTGTTGCGCCGGGAGACACGGTAAGCATCACTAAAAAGCCGCACAAGGCACGCCTTATTCATCCCACGTCGCACAACTTTTACGAGACCTGTCGCGAGAAACTCGGTTGGGCCAACAACCTGTTTGATAGTTAGGACGAGTCGGTGTTTTCCTTGCGTAAAAATTCAGTGAAACAAGCATCTGATGAGCAGTCCTATGATTTGATTGGTGATGTGCATGGGTGCGCCCAATCATTGGTCAAGTTGTTGGTCAAACTTGGATACGAATTGCGTGATGGCTGTTATCGTCATGCCCAGCGTAAAGTCATTTTTTTGGGGGATATTGTCGATCGCGGCCCGCGGATAAGAGAGGCCTTGCATATTGTAAAAAACATGGTTGATCAGGGCGAAGCGGAAATTGTTCTGGGCAATCATGAGTTCAATGCCATGTGCTATTGTACGCCCGGGCGCGACGGTAGCGGACGCAGCTACCTGCGAGAACACAATGCGCGTAATCATCGTCTGATAAGAGAAACCCTTGAGCAGTTTGCTCAGTATCCTGAAGAGTGGCAGCAGTTTTTGCAGTGGTTTCGTGAAATTCCATTGTTCATAGACAAAGGTAACTTTCGTGTCGTGCATGCCTGCTGGGATCAGGAGGCTATTAATCAGTTTCACCAGCAACACTTAAACAACTGTGTTGATGAAGACTTTTTGCACGCAGCATCACAGGCCGGAACATTCGAATACCGGTTGGTCGATAAACTGACCAGAGGCACTGCCCTCGAGTTGCCCAATGGCGAAACGATTCTGGGCAAGGATGGTCTGGCGCGAAGAATGTTCCGCACCAAATTCTGGAGTTGTAACCCGGAGACCTATCAGGATGTGGTATTCCAGCCCGACCCTTTGCCTCCCGAGATGACCAGCCGCAAACTCACAGCAATCGAAAAGCAGCAGTTATTAACCTACGGTGAAGACGAGCCGCCTGTGTTTGTTGGTCATTACTGGATGTCGGGCGAACCTCAACCCATCACTCCAAACATTGCCTGTCTGGATTACAGTGCGGTGAAATATGGGCGATTGGTGGCCTATCGTTTCGATGGTGAACAGCGCTTAAGTGCCGATAAATTTGTATGGGTTGATGTAGTGCGCTCATGATCAAGGTAGCCAGTGCCCCTTTGGAGGCAGATTTATCACGTTTCAGTGAATGGTTATTGTCTCAGGGCGTTTACCATCGTATTACAGAAGAGCAGGGTGAGCAGGTCATACTGATGCAAGCCAATGCCGATCACGAGGCGATAGCCTCGGCATTGGAGCGATATCTATCCGATCAGGAATTTCGCGGCCGGCTGGATGCGCAACCGCTTGGGCCATGGCGCCTACGACACCCCATGCCAGTCAACTTTCCTCGCGCATCATTGGTGCAGGCCCCCCTCACGTATCTTTTCGCAGCATTGGCTGTGCTGTTGGCACTACTGACCAATTTTGGGGAAGGTGGTCCCTTATTGCGAGCGCTGTTAATTGTGGATCCCTGGCAGGTGGATCATGCGCTATTTACTGCTTCGGAACGGCTACATGGTTTATGGTCTCTGTTGGCTGGCGGGCAATGGTGGCGGCTTTTTTCACCCGATTTTCTACACTTTTCGATTCTGCATATTGTCTTTAATTTGCTCATGCTTTGGCTATTAGGTGGGCAGCTGGAGCAGCGCCAGGGAACCTTGTTCTTCGCGTTTTTTTTCGTGGTGGTATCGGTTGTTTCCAATGTGGCGCAGTTGCTCGACTCGGGCTATTTGTTCGGAGGGTTATCAGGAGTGGTATACGGGTTGGTTGCTTATACCTGGCTATGGCAACGACACGATACGCGCGTGTTCTTTCCCGATGCGCTCATGATCCTGAGTCTAATTTGGCTCGCGATAGGTTACACCCCGTTTACCTCGTGGGTAGGGTTGGGATCAATGGCCAATTCGGCTCACCTGTTCGGGTTATTGGCGGGCGGTTGTGTTGCGCTGGTTCGGTTCGGAGTCAAGACGTCTTAAAAGGTCCCGGGCAGGTTATACCGGCCCGGGAATTCACTAAAATGCAGTGACAGTTCTGATGAGAGAGACCAATGGTTTACTGATACGGCAATCGTGTTGCGCTACCGGTAAACCTGGTAAGTGACAGCCTTGGCTGACACTTGATGCAAATGATAACTGTTATCATTTAATATGCAAGCATTATCTCTGCTTTTCTTTCTTGAGCCGGAATATCAGGAGTTGTTATGCTGCTCGGCCGCAGATAACAGTCGGAATGAATAATGAAGTTTGAAGATCTTGCACAACAGTTAGACCCCGAAATTTATGAGCGCTTCAAGCAGGCCCTGGCCTTGGGAAAGTGGCCTGATGGTAGAGTGCTGACACCAGAGCAAAAAGAAATCTGTATGCAAAGTGTCATGCTTTACGAAGCGAAGCATGGTGTTCCCGAAACAGAGCGTCTGGGTTATGTAGATACGGAGAGAAAGCAATCCAGTTGCGGCTCAGATCACGGCGACGAGAGTGGTGACAGCGACACCATTCGCATTCTCCACTAATTCTCGAGGTTGGTGTCAATGCAAGAGTTAGCAGCCGGTCGGCTGTCAAAAATGCGCGTGCAACCGGGGGATCCGGCGCAGTACGTGTTGGATTTGGGTGGGCAGGAAGTCGCCGTCAACGCGTTGTTGGGTAAGCGTTTGCGTATTTGCTTTGAGGGCGAAATTCGCTGCAGTTATTGCCAGCGTTTAACTAAAAAGAGTTTCAATCAGGGTTTTTGCTATCCGTGTTTTCAAAAGCTGGCGCGGTGTGACCGCTGTATTGTGAGTCCCGAGTTGTGCCACTTTCATGAGGGTACTTGCCGCGAGCCGGAATGGGCGCAAGAACACTGCATGCAGGATCACATTGTGTACCTGGCCAATTCCACCGGTGTGAAAGTGGGGATTACCAGGCGAAATCAGATGCCTACCCGTTGGCTGGACCAGGGAGCGATTCAAGCCTTGCCGATCGCGCGCGTCTCGTCGCGTCGAATGTCGGGGCTCATTGAAACTACACTCGGGCAATGGGTGAATGATAAAACCAACTGGCGAAAATTGCTTAAACACGACGTGGTAGACATAGATCTCTGTCGAGAACGGGATCAGCTCATGCAACTGGCACGCGAAGCGCTGCAGCAGGTGCAAGAGGATAATCCGGATGAGCGTGTGGAGTGGTTGATTGGGGAAGCGCCGCAACGCTTTGAGTATCCTTCACTGGCTTGGCCAGAAAAGGCCAAAACATACAACCTTGATAAGCAGCCCGAGATCGAAGACACGCTGATCGCGATTAAAGGCCAGTACCTGATTTTTGAGCATGCGAGTCTCAACGTTCGCAAGTATGGCTCTTATCAGGTCAGTCTGAGTTATCTCTAACATTTACTATTCCTCATTCGGAGCCTTTGAGTATGAGAGAAGCAAGTAGCAATATTGTGTATCTGAAAGACTATGCGGCGCCACCTTACTTGATTGACCGGGTGGAGCTGAGCATACGATTGTTCGAAGAGGGGGCTGAAGTTCACTCTTGCTTGCACATGCGCCGTTCGGGAGATCATGGCGACACATCTCTGCGACTCGACGGGGAAGAGCTGGAGTTGCGCAGCCTCAAGCTTGATGGGCAGCCACTTGCTGCTGATACCTACACACAGGACGAAGAATCGCTGGTGGTACATGCTGTGCCAAATGCTTTTGTGCTCGAAAGCGTGGTCTGGATTCGTCCCCAGGACAACAAGCGCCTTGAGGGTTTATACCAATCTTCATCAATGTTCTGTACGCAGTGTGAAGCAGAAGGGTTTAGACGTATCACTTTCTATCTTGATCGTCCGGATGTGATGGCAGAATTCACCACGCGTGTCGAGGCAGAAAAAAGCAAATATCCCGTGCTCTTGTCGAATGGTAATCCGGTTGATAGCGGTGAGCTGGATGGTGGTCGGCATTTTGTTACGTGGCATGATCCTTTTCCCAAGCCGTGTTATTTGTTCGCACTGGTGGCCGGTGATCTCCATTTACAACAGGACCGCTTTACTACCTGCAGCGGCAGAGAGGTGGATCTGCGCATTTATGTGGATCACAAGAATGCGGATAAATGTGACTATGCGCTTGATTGCCTCAAGCGTTCGATGAAATGGGACGAAGAGGTTTACGGCCGTGAATACGATCTCGATATCTTCATGATTGTGGCGGTCGATGATTTCAATATGGGGGCCATGGAAAACAAAGGCCTCAATATCTTCAATTCGTCCTGTGTGCTAGCCAAGCCCGATGCGGCAACAGATGCAACGTACCAGCGCATTGAGGCCATTGTGGCGCACGAATACTTTCATAACTGGTCGGGGAATCGGGTGACCTGTCGTGACTGGTTTCAATTGAGTTTGAAAGAAGGGTTTACGGTCTATCGTGATTCTCAGTTTTCTGCGGATATGGGGTCTGCGCCAGTAAAGCGTATTGATGATGTGAATCTGTTACGCACTGCGCAGTTTGCCGAAGATGCTGGGCCCATGGCACATCCGGTGCGCCCCGCGTCCTACATGGAAATTTCCAATTTCTACACCTTAACAGTGTATGAAAAGGGTGCTGAGGTTGTGCGTATGCTGCACACCCTGCTTGGTGCGGAAAAATTCAGAGAGGGTTCAGATCTGTATTTTGAGCGCCATGATGGTCAGGCGGTGACCACGGATGACTTTGTTGCTGCGATGGCCGAAGTCTCTGGTCGTGATTTAATGCAATTCAAGCGTTGGTATACACAAGCGGGCACCCCGATTGTCGAGGTGAGCGATGAATTTGATCAGGAGCGTGCACGTTATACCTTGCGGCTGCGCCAAAGTTGTCCGGCAACGCCCGGACAAGCTGAAAAAGAGCCATTCCATATTCCGGTTGCGCTGGGCCTGATAGCCCCGGACGGTTCGGAAGTCACAAACACTTTGTACGAGCTCACTGAAACTGAAGCAGAAGTGCATTTTGAGGGCGTTGTAGAGAAACCGATTCCTTCGTTGTTGCGTGGTTTTAGTGCTCCGGTGAAGTTGCGTTACGCCTACAGCGATGACGAGCTGTTGTTCTTGATGCAGCACGATCAAGACGGCTTTAATCGCTGGGATGCGGGGCAGGTGTTAGCCGCGCGCGTGATTGCCAAAGTTATGGAACAAGGTGAATCGGCAGTCACCACGGCGTTTATTGAGGCTTATCGCAGTATTCTGATGAATCGACAAATAGATAACGCAATGTTGTGTAAGTTGTTGATGCTTCCGTCTGAGTCCTATTTGATTGAGCAGTCTGAGGTGGCCGATGTCGAGGCTATTCATCGTGCCAGAGAGACGGTTCGAAAATACCTTGCACAAGCGTTGGAAACTGAGCTGCTTAATCTGTATGCCGATAATCACGTGCAGACCAGTCAGCCCGATTTGGCCTTTGATGCCATGTCCCAGCGGGCTCTCAAGAATGGGGTGCTAGCCTTGCTGTCCGCCTATCCGGGGGAGCAGTTTTTGCAGATTGCGCGGGAGCAATTTGAATCGGCAAATACCATGACAGACAGCTTTTCGGCTTTGTCGGCATTGGTGAATTCGGGAATGCGGACGGAAGCAGAAGCTGCCCTCAATGATTTTTATCAACGCTGGCGGCATGATAATCAAGTGATGGAGCAGTGGTTTAGCGTACAAGCAGCCAGTCCTGTTTTTGCTGATCTTGATGTGATAAAGCGGTTAATGGCAATGCCTGATTTTTCCATCACCAATCCAAACAAGGTGCGCTCAGTGATTGGTGCGTACTGCAACCAGAATCATCTTCGTTTTCATGACGAAGCGGGAACGGGATATACCTTTTTGGCGGATCAGGTGATGACGCTGGATGACATTAATCCGCAAATTGCCTCACGTCTCTTAACGCCGCTGACACGCTGGAAGAAATACGATGCGTCCCGGCAGGAAAAAATGCTGGCACAGTTGAGGCGTATTCATGCGAAAGAAAAGTTGTCGAAGGATGTGCGTGAAGTTGTCGAAAAAAGTCTGGCAGCTTAAAAGCACTGAATATCCAAATCGACCCCTCCATAACAGCGGCCCATCAGGGCCGCCTGCGTCTGAGATGCTCTGCTCAGACATAATTCATAACAAAACTCACGTAGACAGCCTCAGAAAATCTGCTAAAAATTAATAGGATGGCAGCATTATTTTATCTGCTTTGATAAAAAACGGATGCGTTCCGGACCAATAGCAGTCGATAAATGCCATCTGTTGGGGTTTCGCTTCAGTAGTATCTTTAGGTTGTATCCAGAAAATTATCACGTGTGTTTCAAGGTATTCGTATGAATAACAAGTATGTGTTGCTCTGCAGTGTGTTTGCTTTTGCGCTCGCTGGCATGAATGTGCAGGCAAAAGTATCGCAGCAAGAAGCAAATAAGCTAGGGACGTCGCTCACGCCTTTCGGGTCGATCAAAGCGGGAAACAAAAACAAAACCATACCGGAGTGGACCGGTGGTTTGACTGAAGCGCCCAAAGGGTACGAAGGTTCTGGTCAGCACCACATTGATCCTTTTGCAGGTGATGAAATCAAGTTCACCATTGATGAGAGCAATTACCAGGGCTTCAAGAAATATTTAACGCCTGGCCAGTATGCCTTGTTTGAAACCTACACGAACACTTTCAAGATGAATGTCTATCCGACGCACCGCTCTCATGCGATGCCGGAGTGGGTGATCAAGAACACCAGAGATAATGCGACCACCGCGCAACTGTCCAAAGGTGGGGTAGGTATCAAGGATGCCTATGGTGGTATTCCGTTTCCTATTTTGCATGGCAGCAACGAAGAAAAAGCCTTACAGACCATGTGGAACCACTTAACTCGCTGGCGTGGTATTTTCGTCACTTCGCGTTCCACTGAGGTGGCGGTTCAGCGCGATGGTGATTACTCGCCCATCACCAAGCAGCAGGAAATCTTTTTCAACTTCCATAATCCCAAGGGAAGTTTCAAGAAAATGGATAATATCCTGTTCTACTTTTTGACCTTTAACAAAGCTCCAGCACGTTTGGCGGGTGGTGCGTTGTTGGTTCATGAAACACTTGATCAAACCAAAGATGCGCGACAGGCTTGGGATTATAACTCGGGTCAGCGTCGTGTCCGTCGCGCACCTAACCTGGCCTACGATTCACCGATCGCCTCATCGGACAATACACGTACGGCAGACGACACCGATATGTATAACGGTGCACCGGACCGCTACGATTGGGAATACAAAGGTGTCAAAGAGTTCTTTATTCCTTACAACAACTACAAGGTTGGAGCGCAGGGTGTTAAATACAGTGATTTGGTAATGCCTGGGCATTTGAATCCTGATTATGTGCGTTGGGAGCTGCATCGCGTGCATGTGGTTGAGGCCACGTTGAAGCCA
>JAWWBW010000042.1:0-16575 GCA_033720775.1 Oleiphilaceae bacterium
CGCCAACACCAATCTCACACTGACCCGCAGTACCCACTTCATGGTGGTGTACTTCGATAACCAGACCCATTGCTTCCATGGCAGCACACATTGCGCCACGCAGGTCGTGCAGTGAATCGACAGGAGGACCAGGGAAGTAACCGCCTTTTACGCCAGGACGGTGACCAATATTGCCGCCTTCAAATTCTGAATGGCTGCCCCAAGCCGCTTCGTCAGAATTGATTTCGTACATGGCGCCATTCATTTCGGCTTTCCACTTAACGTCGTCAAATACGAAGAACTCTGGCTCTGGGCCGAACAGTGCAGAGTCTGCGATGCCAGTAGACTTAAGGTATTCTTCAGCGCGAATAGCAACAGAGCGAGGGTCACGCTCGTAGCCCTGCATGGTAGAAGGCTCAACGATGTTACAGCGCAGGTTCAGTGTGGTTTCTTCGGTGAAAGGATCCAGAACTGCAGTTTCGTCGTCTGGCATCAGAATCATGTCGGATTCGTTAATGCCCTTCCAGCCAGCGATGGAAGAACCATCGAACATTTTACCTTCTTCAAAAAAGTCGGCGTCGACTTCGCTTGAAGGAATGCTTACGTGTTGCTCTTTACCGCGAGTATCGGTGAAGCGAAGGTCAACCCACTTAACTTCATTATCTTTGATAAGGCCCAGAGTTTTCTCTGACATTATGCTTACTCCATTACTTGGATGTTTATGGTTAACAAGCGCGTAAAAACGAACCTTGTTGTCTTTCTGGCGCCTTGGGCTCTGCGCGTGCATGCACTGCGCCGGACGCCTGCTGAAAGTTGCAGAGTTGCACCTCCAGCCGAGAGCAAAGTGGGGCCGGTATATTCCAGCCTTGACTAGCCCTGTAGAGAGAAAGCAGGTGAGGATAGCATGACTATTCCCAACAATCCCTCCTTTTTTGTTGACTCACCTTCAAGCAATATGGTTGCCAATTTGGTGCTTTTTTAAGTGCTTGATAAAAAAGGGTTAATTTTCAGTCTACAATTTGGCAGTGCGCAAAATGCACCATAAAAGTGCTTTAAAGCGCTAAGAGCACCAAAATGATGCCTAAATCAATGAGGTATCATTGTGAATTTTCGTTTTCTCGATGTTTTCTCTGCAAGCCTTTCTGTATAATCCGCGTCCATTTTTCATGCCTTCACGTTTTTGTGCGGGCTTTATATAGATTTATTTAGGTAGTTCGTTGTGATCGAGAAACTTAGAAATATTGCCATTATTGCCCACGTTGACCATGGTAAAACCACGCTGGTCGACAAGCTGCTTAGCCAGTCCGGCACCCTCGATCGCAAAGATCAGGGTGCTGAAAGGATCATGGATTCCAATGATCAGGAAAAAGAGCGTGGTATTACCATCCTTGCTAAAAACACGGCGATCAACTGGCAGGATTACCGCATCAATATTGTGGACACGCCGGGGCACGCCGACTTTGGTGGTGAGGTAGAGCGGGTCTTGTCGATGGTCGACTCCGTTTGTTTGCTGGTTGATGCCGTAGACGGGCCAATGCCGCAGACACGGTTCGTGACCTCCAAGGCGTTTGAAAAGGGGCTGAACCCGATTGTTGTTGTGAATAAGGTTGACCGCCCCGGTGCGCGTCCTGACTGGGTCATTGATCAGGTCTTTGATCTGTTCGATCGTTTGGGTGCGACCGAGGAGCAGCTCGACTTTCCGGTGATCTATGCGTCTGCTTTGAATGGTATTGCGGGTCATGATCCCGAAGAGCTGGCGGATGATATGACACCGTTGTTTGAGATGATCGTAGACAAGGTGCCAGCGCCCAAGGTTGATCCGGATGCGCCTTTCCAAATGCAGATTTCCGCTCTCGATTACGACAGCTATACGGGTGTTATTGGTATCGGTCGTATCACGCGCGGCAAGTTGAGCCCGGGCCAGCAGGTTGTGGTAAAGGCGCGCGACGGTAAAGAGCGCAAGGGTAAGGTGCTCAATGTGAAGGGTTATCTTGGTCTAGAGCGTATTGATACAAAGCAGGCCAGCGCGGGCGACATTGTGTGTATAACGGGCATTGATGGATTGAGTATTTCAGACACGCTCTGCGATCCTGAGAATGTAGAAGCCTTGCCTGCGTTGTCGGTAGATGAGCCGACCGTAAGTATGACGTTTATGGTGAATGATTCACCTTTCGCAGGTCGTGAGGGTAAGTTTGTGACCTCGCGCAATATTAAAGAACGACTGGATCAAGAGCTGATCCACAACGTGGCATTGCGTGTGGAACAGGGTGATAGTGCTGACAAGTTCAAAGTGTCGGGTCGTGGAGAGCTCCACCTTTCAGTATTGATTGAAACCATGCGCCGTGAAGGCTTCGAGCTGGCCGTGTCGCGTCCTGAGGTTATTCAGAAGGAAATCGACGGTGTGTTGCAAGAACCCTTCGAAGCGGTTGTGATCGATATCGAGGAGCAGCACCAGGGTTCAGTAATGGAAGAGTTGGGGCTGCGTAAAGCAGAAATGACCAACATGGAGCCCGATGGTAAAGGGCGCGTGAAGCTTGAGTTTGTTGTGCCTTCGCGCGGTTTGATTGGCTTTAGAGGGCAATTTCTGACGCTCACGTCGGGAAGCGGCATTATGACCAGTGTGTTTGATCACTACGGCGAAGTGAAGGCGGGAGAGGTGGTGTCGCGCCAGAATGGTGTGTTGATCTCAATGGTAAAAGGCAAAACGCTTGCCTACTCACTGTTTAATCTGCAGGATCGTGGTCGCCTGTTTTTGGGGCATGGTGAAGATGTGTACGAGGGTCAAATCATTGGTTTGCACTCCCGAGCTAATGACTTGACGGTGAACCCAACCAAGGCCAAGCAGCTGACCAATATTCGCGCTGCGGGGACAGACGAAGCGCTGACATTGGTGCCGCCCATTCGTCATACGCTGGAGCAGGCGCTGGAATTTATCGAAAATGACGAGCTGGTAGAGGTTACGCCGGAGAGTATTCGTTTGCGTAAAAAGCTATTAACCGAAAATGAGCGGAAGCGCGCCAAATCCAAGTAGAGCCCTAAAAAGGTGCGCATCAGGTTTGAATGTTTGTTGTTGGTGCGCATTCTAAAGCTAAAATAAAGCCCCATAAGTCTATGTTTATGATTTTTGGGGGTTTTTTTTGTGTCTGGCACAATAAGTGTTAACCGTATCACAAAGGTGGTGTTATGAAGGCGCTGATTCAGCGAGTATCCCGTGCTTCAGTTTTTGTTGATGGACGGCAAACGGCGTCAATCGAACGCGGTTTACTCGTGTTGTTGGGGGTTGAGAAAGGCGACGACGAGGCCGCGACAAAAAAATTGTGCGAGCGTGTGCTGAGCTATCGGGTGTTCGCAGATGACTCGGGTCGTATGAATCGCGATCTTGTAGATGTGGCGGGCGAGCTGCTGGTGGTGTCGCAATTTACGCTGGCTGCCGATACGCGAAAAGGTCGGCGACCTAGTTTTAGTTCCGCGGCGCCACCTGATGAGGGGGAGCACTTGTACCAATTATTTGTCGCCATGGCTTCCGAGCGGCTATCGGGAATAGTGCGAGCGGGTACTTTTGGTGCCGATATGCAAGTGGAATTGGTTAATGATGGTCCAGTAACATTTTTGCTGGAGGTTTGAATCGGTGCGCTGGTAACTTTTTGCACACAAAAGTTGCATATTTGTTAAAGCTGTACTAAAAAATCATTAAGCTTAACTTTAAAAAGGCAGTGTAAGGTCTTGTTTATAGGTGTGAAGTTGGCTTTCCAGCAAGCGCCTTAACAAAAACTTACCATGTCAGCGTTGTTAAGCAGGGAAGTATGGGCCAACTTGGGGCAAAAACACGCACAATAGCGGGGCTTTCTTAACAAGCTGTAACGTGCGTTAGTCCGCAAAACTGGCTTAAGATACTGCTGGATCAACCTTATTTTGTTTGACTTTGTCGAATATTCGGCAGACAAAAACATTAAGAAAGTGTCGGGAGTTGGTCAGATTATTGATCTGTCATATTTCTGACATACACTTGGAATTAAATGGGCAGCCGAATGCCTGTTGTTAACATATAAATTAATTTAATAGCTATTAATTTAATTAATAAAACGGGTTTTGGCCCTTAATTCTTCAATAAGCAATAAGGAAGACGAAATGAAAAAGACTCTGATCGCTTCAGCTGTAGCAGCGGCTACACTCTCTTCAACTGCCTTCGCAATGGATCCAGCAACCCAGCTGGCCGAGCGTCTGGACTCCATGCCTGAGTTCTACGGTAACATCCAGTTGGCATGGGCTAACATGGAAACCGACAACGGTACCACGGAGACTTCCACTAACGAATTCATGGACAATGGCTCTACGTTTGGTATCAAGCACGACCACGCCATCAGCGAAGACGTAACTGGCTTCCTGAAAGCAGAATTCCACTTCGACGGTGATGACAATTCTACTGATTCCGGTCTGGGCGAGAACATGGATGAAGCCTACATTGGTATCAAGGGCGACTTCGGTTCTGTGCAGTTGGGTTCAGACGACACCGTTTACGAGTGGGTAGACGTGATGGATATGTATGAGTTCAACGGTCTGGAAGGTGACCTGGCGACTCAAAAAGAAGGTGACAACCTGCAATACTACTCACCTGAGCTGGCTGGTGGCCTGACTTTGGGTGTGACGCTGCCTATCGATAGCGATAGTACTTTCGGTGGCGCTTTGGCGGCCAAGTACGCGATGGATAACATCGAAGTGGTTCTGGCTTATGGCATGGGCCGCGAAGAAGGTGGTGCAGAAGCGGGTGACGCAATTGGTCTGGCCGGTACTATCGGTTTGGACGAGTTGACTCTCTCTCTGCAATACGAGACCAAAGATGAGTCTACCAGCGGTGCAGACGATGGTCTGGATTACTTCGGTATCATGGGTCAATACGCCATGGGTGCCAACAACTTCGCTCTGGGTTATCAGATGAAGAGCTTTGATGCATCCGGTGCTGAAGATGAGTCTGGTATCTACGTTCAGGCGCTGCACAACCTGTCTGATCACATGTACATCTACCTTGAGTATCTGACTCAGTCAGATGTTGACGGTACTGCTGACAATGAAGTAGACACTCTGGCTCTGGGTGCTACCTACGCATTCTAAGATCGCTTAGATCAAAGAATCAGAAAACCGGTGCCTTGCACCGGTTTTTTTTTGTCTGAATTCAAGTAACGAAAAGAGCATTCGCGATGCCGCAAGAAATCGAGACGAAGTTAAGAGTTGTACAAAGCGCGCTTGGCGTTGCTTCTATATTGGAGGAACTTAAGCGGCTCCTCGCTGTCGATGAGTTCGCATTACGACGCTTGCGCAATATTTATTTCGACACCTCCAGGTTGTTACTGAACCAGCACAAGGTTGCGCTGCGTTTGCGTGAAGTGGAGGGAGAGTGGTTACAGACGCTTAAAACTCAGGGAGAGGTAGTCAATGGCGTGCATCGGCGCGGTGAATGGGAGTGGCCTGTTACCGGCAAACAGCTGGATGTCGTGAAGCTGAGTGAATTGGCAGCCTGGCCTAAAGATGTGCCCATTGCGCAGTTGCAACCTGTGTTTGAAACCAACTTTGATCGGTATCTGGCTA
Source organism: Oleiphilaceae bacterium (assembly GCA_033720775.1). Lineage (GTDB taxonomy): Bacteria > Pseudomonadota > Gammaproteobacteria > Pseudomonadales > Oleiphilaceae > PZPK01. The sequence continues at coordinate 5,563 of JAWWBW010000042.1, forward strand.
TTATTGACAGAGCTGATGCCAAGGTAGAATTGGCGCTGGACGTAGGCGAGATTGAGTCGAATGGGCGTCGTGATGGTATTTTCGAAATTGAGTTGGAGTTAGTGAGTGGCGCAGAGCAGGTTTTGTTCGATTTGAGCAATACTCTGAGGCAGTCGCTCCCCGTAGAAGCTTATGATTGCAGTAAAGCTGAGCGCGGTTATGCGCTATTTAAAGGCAAATAAACTATCTCAAGTATTTGCGCGTGTTCACGCTGCGCTCGGCGTAGCCCTTATCTCCACCATATTTTCTGTGTCAGTCGTAGCGCAGGATCAGCAGTTGTCTCAAATGCTGGTTACCTACCAGGCTCTGTTGGATGCGCACCTGTCAGCAGGTTCCAAAAACGGTAAAGCTCTCAACCTATTGGATTATGCCGAGCTGCGCAAAGACGAGCGTCTAGAAGTATTGCTGGAAGCTTTTGAAGCCTATCCCAAAGAGCGCCTCGATACGCGTGCCAAGCAGATCGCTTTTTATTTGAACGCCTACAATCTACTCGCCATGCACAAGGTGGCCAAGCACTGGCCGCTGCACAAGCTCAAAGATCTTGGTTCCTTCTTTCGCCCTGTGTGGACCCATCATGCAGGTAAGGTTTGTGGCGAAAGTATGACCTTGCGAAAGCTGGAACACGAAATCCTGCGCAAGCTTGGTGATCCTCGCATTCATTTTGCGCTCAACTGTGCTTCAGTGAGTTGTCCTGATCTAAGGGCGGAACCCTATGTGGCCGAGCGCCTTGATGCGCAGCTCAATGAGCAGACGCATATCTTTCTGTCTCAAGCCAATAAGGGAATGGATATTGAGGGCAATCAGCTCATATTATCGCCGTTGTTTGAGTGGTTTGCCGAAGACTTTGAGCCGTCCGGCGGCGTACTGGCGTTTCTCAAACCATATCTACCGGATACATCCGAACAATGGGAGATCGTCGGTTATTTTGAATACGACTGGGATGTTAATGATCACCTCTCTGCAGCGGAGTGGAACCGTATCAAGCGGCGCGGTACCTGGTTTAACTAGTACATCGCGATAAGCGCGCCGGCTTGCGTGATATTTTTCTTGCTGGCTTGCAGTCAGTGTCAAAATGCACCATGTTTTAACCTTGTGACGATAGCAAGACTAAGGAAACCTCGTGCCTCTCTCCGTCATTACACCCTATCTCGAAGAATTACCAAGTCCGCTAAGCGCGCAGATTGAACGATGCTGGGAGCGCATTGGTGAAGCGATCGATGTGATTCAATTAAATGAGCAGCTCATTGAAAGCGTCACTCAGGCCTTTGCGCGCAGCGATTTCATCATGGACTCCCTCTCTCGCTATCCGCAATGGTTAGAAGACGATACCGGCAACCCCGTTTTTGGTGAGCAAAGTCCGCAACACATGCGCGACCGTCTGGCTGAAAAGCTGTTGAGCGCCACAGACGAGGCCAGTTTGATGAAGGCCTTGCGAGAATTTCGTTGTCGCCAGATGGTGCGCATCATTGGGCGGGATCTGCTGCAACGCGCATCGCTAGATGAAACGCTGGTGTCGATGAGTGCCTTGGCAGATTGTTGTGTTGATCTGGCCCTGCAAAAACTCTATGGGTGGGCGGTTCAGAAACATGGCGTGCCGCGTGATCGCCAGGGTGAGCAGCAATATCTCATTGTATTGGGGATGGGTAAGCTGGGTGCCCGTGAGCTCAATGTCTCCTCTGATATCGATCTTATTTTTGCTTTCCCACGTGCTGGCGAAACTGATCATGCATCCAAGCCCATTGATAATCAGCAGTTTTTCAACCGCCTGGGTCAACGCTTGATCAATGTGCTGGACCAGCAAACGGCAGAGGGATTTGTCTTTAGAGTGGATATGCGCTTACGCCCTTATGGTGGGAGTGGCTCGCTGACGCTCAACTTTGCCGCCTTTGAAGATTACTATCAGAATCAAGGGCGCGAGTGGGAGCGCTTTGCCATGATCAAGTCGCGAGTCATTGCGGGTGATGCGCGTAAAGGCGAAGAGCTCCTCGAGATCGTGCGCCCTTTTGTGTATCGACGTTATGCCGACTTTTCCTCCTTTCAGGCCTTGCGCGATATGAAGCGCATGATTATGTCGGAGGTGCACCGCAAGGGGGGCGATCAGAATATCAAGCTCGGTGAAGGTGGCATTCGCGAGATTGAATTTATCGTACAGGCCTGTCAGCTGATTTATGGTGGGCGCGATATGCGTCTACAAACCCCGGTGTTAATTCCTCTGTTTCGTGTCATTGCAGAAGAGGGTTATTTGCCAGAGTCATGGCTACAGCAATTAGAGCAGGCGAACGCGTTTTTACGGCGGCTTGAACACGCTATTCAGGGCTTGAAAGATCAACAGACCCAGTTAATTCCTGCTGATGAGTTCTCGCGCGAGCGTGTTGCCATGTCCATGGGTTTTGATGCCTGGGGAGCTTGTCTAAGTGAGTTAGATAAGCATCGCGCTGCCGTTAGCCGAATTTTCGCGGAGTTTCTCAGAGAAGAAGAGAATGATGACCCAGAGGAGCAGGCTGAAGAGAGTGCTTGGCTGCATCTGTGGCAGGCACAAGGAGACGAAGATGCCTGGGTGAAGGCACTGAATCAAGCGGGCTTTGAAAGCCCGGCAGAAACCTTTGCCCTCGTCGATGAATTGCGGCATTCACGCCAATACGGGGTGATGTCCTCAGAGGCTAAATCGCGCTTTGAGCAGTTTTTACCGCCACTTCTGTGTGCTGTTTCAGATTGCGAGCGACCCTCGGTGACCTTTGAGCGGGTGATGGGGTTTGTGAGGGGGGTGCTGGGACGCACGGTGTATCTGGTGTTGCTCTATGAAAACCCGGGTGCCTTGAGTCTCTTATGTCAGCTTTGTTCTGAGAGTCCATGGATTTCAGAGCATCTGAGTAAAAGCCCCGTCATTCTGGATGAGTTGCTCGATGCACAAAACCTGTATCGCCCGCCTGCCAAGGATGAATTGCAGGATGAGCTGCGCCAGCACTTGTTGCGCATACCGAGAGAAGATTTGGAAGCGCAAATGGATGCGCTACGACATTTCAAACAATCACATATGCTTCGTGTGGCGGCGGCAGAGCTAGGTGGAAAGCTCCCATTAATGAAAGTAAGCGATTACTTAACATGGTTGGCGGAAGCGCTGGTGGAGGCGAGTGTCGAATTGGCCTGGACCAATATGACCGAGAAATACGGCGTGCCCTCTGGTCTTCACGCAGAAGCGGGCGACAAGGGTTTTATTGCGGTGGGCTACGGCAAGCTGGGAGGCATTGAGCTGGGGTACAGCTCGGATCTCGACATGGTGTTTATCTATCGCGGTGATGATCACGGTGCGACGAATGGTGAGCGTTCGATCAATAACCAGATGTTCTACACGCGACTGGGGCAGCGCATTATTCATATTCTTTCGACACAAACAACGCAGGGCGATTTGTATGAGGTCGATATGCGCCTGCGGCCTTCAGGTAATTCCGGAATGTTGGTGAGTTCATTGGCCGCATTTGAAAAGTACCAACGACAGGATGCCTGGACCTGGGAGCATCAGGCGCTGGTGCGAGCGCGTGCCATTTGTGGTGATGCGGCGTTGATCAACGAGTTTTATTGCTTGCGCGAAGCGATACTGGCACAGCCGCGTGATCTGGCCAAGTTGCGCGAAGAGGTGCTGGGGATGCGCGACAAAATGCGCCGTGCAGCGGTTGATAAGTTTAAGGGAGAAGAGGCGGCGCGCCAGCATATGAAGCAGGGTGAAGGTGGCTTAATTGATATCGAGTTCATCACGCAGTATGGCGTTTTGGCTTACGCCTCGGAATATCCCGAGCTTCTGCAATGGTCCGACAATATTCGTCAGCTTGAGAGTCTGATTGAGCTTAAGTGTTTTAAAGACATCGATTTGGCCCCACTGATGGATGCCTATCGTACTTTGCGCTCAGCCATGCATCGCAAAACGCTCGCGGGCAAGGAGTATCATGTGAGTCTCGCGGATTTCGAGGCTGTGCGCACTGATGTGGTGCGAATCTGGCGCGCCGTCTTTGCGCTGGAATAATTTAGTCGTCGTGCGCGGTGATGCATAGGCGGGCGGCAGCTTTGGTGATATGATAGCCCGCCATTTTTTGGCGTGTTTTGCCTACGGAACAGTTGAGGAGCAGCAAACGATGTCGATGGCTGATAGAGATGGCCTGATTTGGTTGGATGGTGAGATGGTACCCTGGCGCGAGGCCAAGGTGCATGTGTTGACCCACACCTTGCACTACGGCATGGGCGTATTTGAAGGCGTGCGCGCCTACGAGAGCGATAAGGGCACCGCCATTTTCAAACTCAACGAGCATACCGACAGACTGTTCCGCTCGGCGCATATCATGCGTATGGATATGCCCTTCGACAAAGACACGCTAAATGAAGCGCAGCGCGCCGTTGTTCGTGAAAACAATCTGCACGAAGCGTACTTGCGCCCCATGGCATTTTTGGGTTCAGAGGGCATGGGGCTGCGCGCCGATAGCCTCAAAACCCACGTGATGGTCGCTGCCTGGGAGTGGCCTTCATATATGTCTCCCGAAGCCAAAGAGAAAGGCATCAAGGTGCGCACCTCTTCTTACACGCGCCACCACGTCAACATCAGCATGTGCAAGGCCAAGGCCAACGGGCACTATATCAATTCGATGCTAGCGTTGAACGAAGCGCTGGAATGCGGTTGCGACGAAGCGCTGTTGCTCGATAACGAAGGTTATGTTGCCGAAGGTAGTGGCGAGAACATTTTTATCATCCGTGATGGCATGATGTTTACGCCCGAACTGACCTCATGCCTTGACGGTATCACTCGTAAAACGATTTTCTCCTTTGCCGAAGAGCTGGGCGTGAAGATCGAAGAAAAACGCATTACCCGCGACGAAGTCTATGTTGCCGATGAGGCTTTCTTCACCGGTACGGCGGCAGAGGTGCTGCCCATTCGAGAGCTCGATGGCCGCAAAATCGGCCAGGGCGTACGCGGTCCGCTGACTGAAAAATTCCAGACCATGTACTTTGATGCGGTAAAAGGGCGTCGTCCCGAAAACGCCGACTGGCTGACGCTGGTCTGATCCACTCCTTTACGGAGACTTTGCTTCAGGCATGCAACAGATTCTGGTAATCGGCCCCTCTTGGGTAGGGGATATGGTCATGGCGCAGAGCCTGTTCAAGGCGCTGCGTCAGCGTGACCCCGACTGCCAGATTGATGTGCTCGCGCCGGCCTGGAGTCAACCCATTATTAATGCCATGCCCGAAGTGCGCGCCGCCATCGATATGCCGGTTGGGCACGGCGTATTCGGCTTTGGTGAGCGTCGTCGCATCGGGCATGCCCTGCGCGCGACCGGCTATGATCGCGCTATCGTGCTGCCTAATTCCTGGAAGTCGGCGCTTATTCCCTGGTTTGCCAAAATTCCCCAGCGCACGGCGTGGGTGGGCGAAAGTCGCTACGGGTTGGTGAATGATATTCGCAAGCTCGATAAACGCGTATTTTCGCTGATGGTGCACAAGTACGTGGGACTGGCGTACCCCAAGGGCACGACACCCGACCAGTTTGACATCCCCAACCCGCAACTTGAGCCGGAGGCGCAGCATGTGACCGAGGCGATGGCGGCCTTCAAGCTCGATACCGAAAGACCCATATTGGCATTGTGCCCTGGTGCCGAATTTGGCCGCGCTAAAAAGTGGCCGGAGCGACACTATGCTGAAGTCGCGCGGCGTTTTATCGCATTGGGTGGCCAAGTGTGGTTGTTTGGCTCTGCCAAAGATCAGCCCGGCAGTGAAGAGATCGCGGCCGGCTTGCCTGCCGAGCATGTGAAGGTCTTGGCCGGTAATACCTCGTTACAGCAGGCGGTGGCGCTGATGTCTCTGGCGCAGGCGGTGGTGGCGAATGATTCTGGGCTCATGCACGTGGCGGCCGCGTTGGGCCGTCCCTTGGTGGCAGTCTTTGGTTCGACCTCACCTGATTACACCCCGCCGCTCAGTGATAACAGTCGCGTGATCAAAGCGCAGATTGAGTGTAGCCCCTGCTTCAAGCGGGAATGCCCCTTCGGCCACTACAAGTGTCTTGAAGAGATGGCTCCCGAGCAGGTATGGCAGGGCCTTGCGACGCTTCAGGTGTTGCCGCAATAGATCACCTGCCGCGCTAAGCCAGCGTTTGCGCCATGCGTTGAAAAACCACGCGCTCAAAATGGCGTGGATCAATCTGTTCTTCCGGCTTCAGAACAAATTCCCCCATATCGACGGTGGAGATATGTGCATGCTGCGCAGCAATTACTCGGGCAATGGCATTGCAGCGACGCATGCGTTGCAGGCTTTTACCGTGCAGCACCGCGTCTTCTACTTTTTTGCCAAAGGCCTTTGGCGGCATGGAGAACTTCTCTGAAGCAAGCAGCAATGTAACGCGTTTGTCGCGTGTTTCGCGTGCCAATGCTTCGAGCTGTTGCCTGAAGCGGCGATAGGAGAATAACTTGTAGCGCGACCATCCCTTGGTGATGTAGTCACTGTAAAGCGCGTATATCAGATGGTCGAAATTGCTCGCTTCCAGGGCTGGTTGCGCCAGATGGAAATTTAAAAAACAGGCCGGTCGCATCGCTGGCGACAGATAGTGCGCGATGATGCCGCTGCTGCAGCCAGCGATAATCGCGGTAGGGTAGTGGGCGCGCGGGCTCAGCTCGTTTGCCACAAAGTGCCGAGTTTTGGTGTCGAGGCCTTCACGTAATTCAATATGATGGGCGGGCGCTGTGCGGTCTTCCATGGGGGCAAATTCTGCAAGGCGGTAATGTTCGCGCAGGTGTCCATAAATCGCGCGCTCAATGCCCATATTAAGAATGCGGCATGAAAAGTAAAAATGCTCCAGCTGCCGCCGGCCTTTACGCTCGTCAAAGGCATAGAATCCAACGAGCCCGTAGTGGCCAAATTTGTCATGCGCAAACACGGCGCCGTGATGACGGTGAAGGCTGTCGGGGCCATCAAAGTAGTCGCTCACACTTTGTTCATCTGGAAAGCGCGACTGAGTAAAGTTCAACTGGTTGCTGCGATTGGCCAGCTCGGTGATGCGATCGAGGAACGTCATGTCGGCCGGATTACGCAGCAGATTCACGACAATGGCGCTGTCATTAAGAAAGGCGGCATTGTCATCAAAGTGTTGTCGTGCCCGCTGCTTTTGTTCAAGCAACTTGTAGAAGGTGAGGCGCGAATGTTCGCCAGAAGGTTTGATTAAGGTGTGTAAGAAGGTTTCAAACGCCGGATCTAAGGGGTCGGCTACCTGCAGCGCTGGGTTGTAGTAGCGGGCTTCTTCACGGTTACCGGGGTGATCATCCACAAACAGTACATTGGCCGCGCGTAATTGCAGATCTTCAATGATGGCCTTTATGTTTTGCCCCTTGGGCAAAAAGTCGATGCGCGAAAACACAAAGTAGTCGGCGATACCGAGTTGTTGCAGCGTGGCCCTGGCTTTATCCGGGTCGTTTTTTGACGAAACCGATTGGATAATGCCGGAGCGGTCCAGCTCTGCAATCAATTTGATCAGTGATTCACGGGGAGCAAGCTGGTCACCCTCGGCTAGTGAACCGTGCCAGAGGGTGTCGTCCAGATCCCAAATGATGGCTTTTACAGCCGGTGTTGCGCTCACGCGTTGGTAGGATAAATCTGTTGCTCGATCAGGTCACACAGAATGTGGCCAATCATAATATGGGCTTCTTGAATGGTGGCGGTCTCTGGCGCCGGCACCGCAAAGCAAATGGCGCTTTCTTCTTTGAGTTTGCCGCCGGGGCCGCTCATGCCAATGATGCTCACGCCTTTCTCTTTTGCCTGGTCACAGGCTTTGAGCACGTTTTTGGAGTTGCCCGAGGTCGAGATGGCCACGAATACATCGCCTTCTTGGCCCAGTCCAGCCAGTTGCCTTGCAAAGACTTCTTCATAGCCATAGTCATTGCCGATAGCGGTGAGTGCAGAAGTGTCGGTGGTCAAAGCGATGGCCGCCAGCGAAGGGCGGTCGTGCTTGTAACGTCCAACCAGCTCTGCTGCCAGATGTTGTGCGTCAGAGGCGCTGCCGCCGTTGCCAGCGAACAGAATCTTTTTGCCCTGTTGTAGAGCGTGAGCACACAGGGTGGCGGCCTGTTCCAGATTAGCGACAAAGTCGGCATCGTTAAGAATGGCGGTTTTGGCGTCGATGCTGCGTTGGATGTGCGCGGCGATTCGCTGTTTCATCATGCAAGGAAGTCTCTTCTTGGGCTCAAAGCAGGGCGGTAATCGCGCTCAGCTCAGAGCAATGGTAGTACGGTTGCAGGCGGCTCCGATACAGCGCGGGCATAGCCAGCCGTCTCTGCGCGCGGAACAGAATGCCATGTTTCAGGCCAGCACGCAAAGCCGCCTCTGCGTCGCTGCGGCTGTCGCCCACCATCAGCGAATGTTTAAGGCTGATGTCGAAGTCTCGAGCGGCTTTAATCAGCATGCCGGGGCGCGGTTTGCGGCAGGCACAGGAACGCCGATTTGGCCCGTTTACCTTGGGGTGGTGGGGGCAATGATAGGTATGCTGTATTACGATGCCTTCGCGCCACAGTTGATGCTCAATCCAGCGCTCAAAGGCCTGGTATTGCTCGGCGCTGTAATAGCCGCGGGCCACGCCCGACTGGTTGGTCACAATAACCAACGTGTAGTGTTTGCGCTGTGCGGCTTTGAGTAGGGAGCGAATGCCCGGCACCCATTCAAATTGCGCGGGCTGATGCACGTAGCCGTGATTAACATTGATGATGCCATCACGGTCAAGGAACAGGGCTTTTCTGGGCATGTTGCGTCGGGCTATCTATTCAGGTCTGGATGCGAGCACGGCATGGTAGGTGTTCAGCAGTTTATCGGCAAGTTTTTCGGGCGAAAGTTCCTCTCTGGCCCGCTCGAAATATGGGCTTAGCTCTGCTTTGAGCGCAGCGAGTTGGGGTAGCTTTTCGCGTAAACAAGCGGTGAGCTCGTCGTCGGAGCTTGCTTGAATCAGGCACGACTGTGGCAGCCATTCGGTAGCACCCGACACCGGTGTAGACAGCACCGGGCAATCCGCCTGCAGGGCTTCGATCATGCTCAGGCTGTGTCCTTCGCGTTCGGAGCAAATCACCAGGCAGTCGGCGGCGTAATAACGGCGCCTCACCCGGTGGTCATGTCCGGCCAGTCGAATGCGATCACTCTGCCGCAACGCCAGATAGTCGCGCTCGGGCCCGTCGCCAAAGATCAGCAGGTTGACCTCAAGTTCGCGCACTGCCTGCATGAGCCGGGCATAGGCTTTTACCTTGGCCAGTCGCCCGACGGCAATCAATAAGGGGAGCTCGGGGTCGAGCTGCCACTCTGCGCAGAGCTCTGCTTTATTTTGCTGTTCCTCATGGTAGGGCGGAACAGCGTTGTACAGGACTTCGCTGTCGAGGGGGGCCATGGCGGCTTGCACGCCCTGACTGACGGCGAAGACATGATGCGCATGGCGCAGCATATGGTTCTGTTTTTTGGTGCCGTGCGCGGTGGCGACCCAGCGGTAGTACGAGGTAAAGCGGCGCAGTTTGCTCAGCAGTGACGCTGCTTTGTGGCCATGTGAATGGACTATATCGGGTTGCAGGGCCTTCAGATGACGATAAAGCTTGATGAGCAGGGAGGGGTGGTTGCGACTCAAATGCAGTGGCAGTGAACAGAAGTTCACAGCAGAGGTAAAGTGATCACGGTATGCGGGTGCCCCCATGACGCTGACATGCACACCGGAACAGGCCGATAAGGCGTTCGCCTGCACGATCACTTGTTGCTCAAGGCCACCCAATTGCTCCCCTGAGGATGCAAACACAAGGCAGATATGTATCGATGCCGGCATCTAATGTACTCCTGCTCGAAAGCGAAATACCGTCATATCATCCATGCCGGGCTGCTTTCGAGCGGCAGATCCACTACACTTCGCCTCTGTTAACATTACGTGGCGCAAGATGGATAAATTCAAAGCCAAACTGGTCATTCTCATTCTCAAAATTCTCGCAACCCTGAGCTTAGCACAGGCGCAGGCCTTGGGCCGTTTTCTCGGGCGTCTGGTGTGGATGGGCGATTCTTCGCTGGTGCGTGTCACGCGCAGAAATATCGAACTGTGCTATCCCGAGCTTCAGGTAGAAGAGCAGCAGGCCATGATTAAGGCGAGTCTGCAGGAGACAGGAAAGCTGTTTGCCGAGCTCGGTATTATGTGGGAGTGGCCCACAGACAAAACGCTGGGGTTGATCAAGTCGGTTAAGGGCAAAGAGCATTTCGATGCTATCGCGGCCAAGGGTAAAGGGGTGATTGTACTGGCTCCCCACCATGGCAACTGGGAGCTGGTAGGGCTTTACCTGTCAACGCTGCGGCCCATGGCTGCGTTATACAAGCCGCCCAAGCTGAAGCCGCTGGAAGACTATATGTCGGCGGTGCGCGGGCGTCATGGTTCTGAGTTGGTACCCACCAACAAGCGCGGTGTGATTCGTCTGTTCTCAATTTTGAATGAACAGGGCATGGTGGGTATTTTGCCCGATCAGGTGCCGGGTGGTTCCGGAGGTCTGTTTGCGCCCTTCATGGGCGTGCCGGCCAATACCATTAAGCTGGTGACGCGTCTGATTCACAAAACCGATTGTGAGGTGGTATCGCTTTGTGCCATGCGCCTGCCCAAGGGCGATGGGTTTGAACTGATTTTTCGCCCGGTAGACCCCGACATCTACAGCGAAGATATCGAAACATCGGTCGCGGCGATGAATCGTTCCATTGAAGACTGTGTGCGCGATCGACCCGAGCAGTACCAGTGGGAATACAAGCGTTTTAAAGACTATCGCATTGGCAGTAACAGTACCTATGGCGAAAACCCTTAATGTTGTGTGCCTCAAATGGGGCACCTTGTATGACGCCCGTTATGTGAACCACCTGTATAACATGGTGGCACGACATCTCAGTCAGCCCTTCCGTTTTATCTGTTTTACCGACGATGCACGTGACATCCTGCCGCAAGTAGATATTCAG
>JAWWBW010000043.1:0-16536 GCA_033720775.1 Oleiphilaceae bacterium
CCAGATACTGCTGTTCTGATGCAGGGTCACCTGGCCGATCACGGTGGCATTCGGCGCAATGAACGCGGGCTTGCCGGCGTAGTCCACTTTAAAATCACCCAGTGCGTACAGCATGGTTTTCAGTCTCGCTATTTGTCTGTTTTCAGCCTGTTTGGCTCGTCAAAAATATGAATATCGTAGTCGAATGCCACATTGAGCAGCTCTACCAGCACAATCGCCGACAGCCCCCAAATTTCGTAATTCTGCCCTTCATAATCGTAATCGTAGCTGGGCACCGATAAAGCCATGCCCTTGTATGTCATGCGATCGCGACGCTTGGGCTCTGCGGTTTGGAGGTAGCTTGCGGGCACCTGAAACACGGCATCCAGTTCATCCGGATTTGGCGTGAGTGGTAAGCCTTCATCAACGATGCCAACATAAGGAGTGACACGAATACCATGCAGCGAAACCACCTGACTCAGCTGCCCCACGACTTCGACCTGATCGGGGTGAATACCAATTTCTTCATGGCATTCACGCAGTGCCGTTTGCAAGGTAGAGCCGTCTTCCTCATCAAACTTGCCCCCGGGAAACGCCACCTGACCTTTATGAGTACTCAAATGCTCGGCACGACGAGTAAGAATAATCTCGGGGTTGACGCCATTACGCGTCACCGGCACCAGAATACCGGCATCGGGCAAATCCGTTTCGATGTTGCGGGGCTGGTGGGTTTGCAGGCGATCAACGAGAACGTCGATCAAATTGGGCGATTCATTACTCAAACAGGCTACCTGGCGGGCATTTTTAACGCGGCAACCATAGCATACGTATGCACTGATGTTAATTGCGTTTATACTGCGTGATTGCTGAACTTTTGTAAGCAAACAGGGTAGCCTTTCTCCTATGAACTATTGCAGTCACTGCGGTGGCGATATCGAACACAAGATTCCTGCTGATGACAATCGGCCTCGTCATATCTGCGTCGCCTGCGGCACCATCCATTATCAGAATCCCAACATTGTGGCGGGTACCATTCCGGTTTACGAGAATAAGATTCTTTTGTGCAAACGCGCTATTGAACCCCGTCATGGGTTTTGGACCCTGCCTGCCGGCTTTATGGAAAATCAGGAAACCACGACCGAAGCGGCGATGCGCGAAACCTGGGAAGAAGCCGAAGCAAAAGTCGAAATACAAGCCCTTTACACGGTGCTGAATGTACCGCAAATCGATCAGGTTCATATGTATTTTCGCGCCACCATTATTAACGGCGAGTTTGGCGTTGGACCCGAAAGCCTTGAGACACGACTCTTCACCGAAGAAGAAATCCCTTGGGACGAGCTCGCCTTCCCCACGGTGAAAAAAACCTTACGCCTGTTCCTGGCGGAGCGTAAACATGAACAATTTGGCGTACACGTTGACGATATTGTGCGGCCACCGCGCGACTTCGAACTCTAGCGCTTACCCTCGCGCGTCGACCTAAAACTTTTCCAAACGAATCACGTGATAGGCAGGTTCTTCATAAGGATGACTCCGCTTGAGTGCCGCAATCACTGACTCAATCAGAGCCTCCTCACAAACCAGCTCAACTTTGACCTCCTCTACCACTTCAACCCGCCCCTGTTTGCCAGTAAACGGATCACTCCCTTCGAGCGGACGAAATTGCCCGAGCCCAGGTGTTTGCCAACAACAGCAGTCATAGTTACCAATTCTGCCACCACCCGCCTGAAAAACAGCCGCCTTCACCTGATCCACCTGTTCTTGTGGTACATAAAAACACAATTGATACATTCCAACTCCTTATTTTGTAAGATTCGCCAAACGACTATCGAACAGAAAGTGTGCATCCTGGGTAAAATAAGGGCAGTTTCGCTGCTTTGTCTGCAAAATTCGCCCATAGAAAGCACGCCACATGCGCCCAAATTAGTTACCCACAGATTCTGTGGATAACTCTGGGGATAGTTTGCGTAGGAATGCGCTAACTCCCCGTCATAGCTGCACTTTATACAAAGTGACAAAATTTTAGCCTAAATTATTTTTTATATATTTTTCAATACGTTATATAAGTCAATAGCGTTTTATCTGCAATTCGGCAAGGGCTTTGCTTTGGTTAGCTTTGTCAGCGCCAAAAGTGTGCATAAGCTTTTCGGTTTACGGCAAATTCTCACCTTGATCGACGGTTTTTTGACTTGTCACGCACAATTATTAAGCATTTTTTTTGAAAACAGCCAAAATTACGACGAGGTAGCGGTACATATCCTCACAAGGTGTTACAACTTGTTACAGGTAACTGCAATGAGACCCAATCCCACGACAATTAAAAATGACGCACCAAAAAAAACCGCATCTTCAAGATGCGGTTTTTAACGTTTAGCCTAATTGTTTTCGTGCATTTCGGAACAAGCGCAACCACGGCCCATCGTCAGCCCATTCTTTAGGATGCCAGGAGTTTTGTACCGTACGGTAAACCCGCTCCGGGTGCGGCATCATAATCGTGACGCGGCCAGAACGATTGCTTACCCCTGTGATACCGTGCGGCGAACCATTGGGGTTGGCGGGATATCGCTCGGTCGCCTCACCGCGATTGTCGACGTAACGTAACGATACCAGTGACGCATCCTGCAGGGCTGCCAGCTTATCAGCAGACGCAAATTCCGCACGCCCTTCGCCGTGTGCAACCGCAACCGGCAGGCGAGAACCTGCCATGCCTGCCAACCATAATGAAGGTGACTCAGGCACCTCTACCAATGCAACACGCGCTTCAAACTGTTCTGAACGGTTACGCACAAAGTGCGGCCAGTAATCCGTACCCGGTATCAAACTACGCAGGTTCGATAACATCTGGCAACCGTTGCACACGCCAAGGGCCAGCGTATTCTCGTCTTCGAAAAACGCGGCAAACTGATCACGCACACTATTGTTAAAGAGGATCGACTTAGCCCAACCTTCACCCGCGCCCAGCACATCACCATAAGAGAACCCTCCGCAGGCGACCAGCGCATTGAAGTCTGCCAGTTTTTGTCTGCCGGCCACCAAATCACTCATGTGTACATCGACCGCAGAAAAGCCCGCTCGCGTGAAGGCAGCAGCCATTTCAACCTGCCCATTGACGCCCTGCTCTCGCAGAACAGCAATACGGGGCTTGGCTCCGGTATTCACGTACGGCGCCGTGATGTCTTCTTGAGGATCAAAACTCAATGCAACGTTAAGGCCGGGGTCGGCCTCATCAAGCAACTGGTCAAACTCCTCCTGCGCACATTCGGAATTATCTCGCAGCGCCTGCATACGATAAGAGGTTTCGGCCCAGATGCGCTGATAATAGCTGCGTGGCCGATCAAGCACCGCTTTATCTTCGAACTTAAAGCGAATCCGGTCTTCTTCGTTGGGAGCACCAATCACCAGCGTGTGCTCACCTAAACCCGCCGCCGTGAACTGTTGCAAGACAAACTCGGTGTCACTACGGCGAACCTGAATCACCGCGCCCAATTCCTCATTAAACAACTCACGGGCAAAGTGACTGGGGTCTTCGGCCAGCAGATCCAGTTTGATGTCGATCCCCACGTGCGCGGCAAAGGCCATCTCGCACAGTGTAGCGAACAGGCCACCGTCGGAGCGATCATGATAGGCCAAGAGCTTATCGTCGCCATTCAAACCCTGAATCACGGCAAAGAACGCTTTGAGATCTTCCGGATCATCAACATCGGGGGCGACCGCTCCCACCTGCTTGTATACCTGCGTAAGCGCAGAACCACCCAGACGATTCTGACCATTGGCCAGATCAATCAAAATCAGATCCGTATCGCCCTGATCCATTTGCAACTCTGGCGTGAGCGTACGACGCACATCACAGACCGGAGCAAAGCCCGAAATAATCAGAGATAAAGGTGCTGAAACAGATTTCTGTTCCCGCCCCTCTTTCCATACCGTTTTCATCGACATGGAATCCTTGCCCACCGGAATGGTGATCCCCAGAGCCGGGCACAATTCCATACCGACCGCCTTAACGGTGCGGTACAGATTATCGTCTTCGTTCTCATGGCCTGCCGCAGCCATCCAGTTGGCAGAGAGTTTTATGTCAGAGAGCTTGGCGATATTTGCTGCCGCCAGATTCGTGATCACCTCACCGACAGCCATGCGACCGGATGCCGGCGCATCAATCACTGCCACTGGCGTGCGCTCACCCATGGCCATCGCTTCTCCAGCGTAGCCCTCAAGATCCACCGAGGTGACCGCCACATCGGCTACCGGCACCTGCCAGGGTCCTACCATCTGATCGCGGGTAACCATCCCCGTTATCGAACGGTCACCGATGGTGATCAAAAAGCTTTTACTGGCCACGCAGGGCAAACGCAAAATACGTTCTGCGGCGTCTTGTATATCAATGGCCGTCGAGTCAAACACCGGCTTGGTGAAAAAGCGCGTGGTGACCGATCGATGCATTTTGGGTGGTTTACCGAACAGCACCGACATTGGCAGGTCAACCGGCTTGTTATCAAACATCGGATCTTCCAGCGTCAGATGATGCTCTTCCAAGGCCTCGCCAACGACGGCATACGGACAACGCTCACGGGCACAAATGGCCTCAAATCGCGCTAAGTCTTTATCTTCTACCGCAAGTACGTATCGTTCCTGAGACTCGTTACACCAAATTTCATGCGGCGCCATGCCCGGTTCGTCGTTAGGTACTTTACGCAGATCAAAGCGACCACCACGGCCGCCGTCTTTCACCAACTCGGGGAAAGCATTGGATAGACCACCCGCTCCCACATCATGGATAAAGGCAATCGGATTCTCGTCACCGAGCTGCCAGCAACGGTCGATAACCTCCTGACAGCGGCGCTCCATCTCTGGGTTTTCTCGTTGCACCGAGGCAAAATCAAGATCAGACGAGCTGGCGCCTGAATCCATCGATGATGCCGCGCCGCCACCCAAACCAATCAGCATGGCCGGGCCACCCAATACGATGAGTTTTGCACCGACTTTTATATCGCCTTTCTCGACATGATCTGCCCGGATATTACCCATACCACCAGCAATCATAATCGGTTTGTGATAACCCTTGATCTCTGGGCCAGAAGGACCGGCCACCTGTTCTTCGTAGGTACGAAAGTAACCGCACAAATTAGGGCGACCAAATTCGTTATTGAAGGCGGCACCACCAATGGGCCCTTCTATCATGATATCGAGGGCCGAGGTAATACGTGAGGGCTTGCCGAAGTCGGTCTCCCACGGCTGCTCAAAACCGGGAATGCGCAAATTCGATACCGTAAATCCGGTTAGTCCCGCTTTGGGCTTGGCACCCCGCCCCGTTGCGCCCTCGTCTCGAATTTCGCCACCTGAACCCGTCGAAGCACCAGAAAACGGCGCGATCGCTGTGGGATGGTTGTGGGTTTCGACTTTCATCAGAATATGCACGGGCTCTTCGGATGTGCCATATTCACCATTTTCGGGATTGGGATAGAAGCGCTTGGCAACGGGCCCGGCGATAACGGCCGCATTATCCTTGTAGGCAGACAATACCCCTTCGGAATGCATTTCGAAGGTGTTCTTGATCATGGCAAACAGCGACTTATCTTGCGCTTCGCCATCAATGTCCCATGAGGCGTTAAAAATTTTGTGGCGACAGTGCTCCGAATTGGCCTGTGCAAACATCATCAATTCTACATCGGTAGGATTGCGTTTGAGGTCCAAAAACGCCTTTGTCAGATATTCGATTTCATCCTCGGCAAGCGCCAGGCCAATACGCTGATTCGCCTTTTCCAGCGCATCCTGCCCGTAAGACAGCACATCAACGGTGGACAAGGGTTTGGGCTCAGCCTGTCGAAACAGCAACTCCGCCCCGGCCATCTCGTGAAACACCGCTTGGGTCATACGGTCATGCAGCACTGCCGACAGCGTACTACGCTGATCCGCCGACAATTTGCCGTCGAGACGCACGTAGTAGGCAATGCCTCTTTCTATACGATTGATATTTGCCAGACCGCAACCGATCGCGATATCGGTGGCCTTGCTGGACCAGGGCGAAATCGTGCCAGGCCGCGGCACCACCAGGAACAGTACACCTTCGGTTGACTCCGTTTTTGCACTGGGGCCGTAGGTGAGCAATTTGTTTAAAATATTCAGTTCTTCGTGTGCAAGTTCCGCCTTTACGTCAGTAAAATGCATAAATTCTGCATAGATGCTGGATACCTCGGGCACCACGGCCTGAGCAGCTTGTAGCAGTTTGTCACGTCTGAAGGGAGAGAGAGCTGGAGCGCCTCGCAGTTCCAACATAATAAAGGCGTACCTCGTGGAAGGTTAAAACGAGGCGGTATTCTACTCGAAAGGCCCCGCCCTGTTAACTGTGAAATGGTTAGCAAGAGTAAGGAAAAACGTAACGAAATAAATCGCGCGCCCCGCTTTTTTGATCCATGCTTAAGGCCGAGGGCACTAATTGGAGTAAGAGATGCTTGACGCAATCGTCCGCGACTGGAAACATGGCCGCATATTCACCTCTGGTTATCTCTCCTCAGATGCGACAGTCGTCGTCTGAATGTAACACCGCGGTGGTTATGACACGTATTTATTATGCTTCAATTTTAAACAAGGCAAGGCTCGAGGGCATGGAACAGTCCACAACGAGGTTGGCAAACGGAAGCCACCACCTATGCCGGGACCGTTGGCTCGGTTTGGCGCTGATGATCATCGTCGCCGCGTCAATTAGTGCCTGTAGCCAACCCACTACCTTCGAAAAAATACAGAAGCACAAAACCCTGCACGTCATCACACGCAATGCACCAGCTGTTTATTACGAAGGCCGCGACGGCCCAATGGGTTTTGAATACGAACTCGCACAACTCTTTGCCGAGTCGCTCGGTGTCGACCTTGATTTAAAAGTAGCCTCGACACGCAGCCAGATATTGACTGCACTTGATAACGAATACACGCACATGGCCGCCGCAAGCATGGTTGCAAGCGAATTACGCGCCGATCGCTACCGCTACTCCAAACCCTATATGGATGCGACGCCCATCGTGGTTTATCGCTACGGAAGCAAACGCCCTCGCAAAATTGCTGACCTGCTAGGTACACGCGTAGGTGTGGTGAGCGACAGCTACCATGCCGATGAACTCGACCAACTTAAAGTGGAACACCCTGAGCTCAGTTGGGAGGCTTTCACTGTCGAGA
This sequence comes from Oleiphilaceae bacterium, assembly GCA_033720775.1. Lineage (GTDB taxonomy): Bacteria > Pseudomonadota > Gammaproteobacteria > Pseudomonadales > Oleiphilaceae > PZPK01. Next base: position 7,144 of record JAWWBW010000043.1, read on the forward strand.
CCATCGAACTAATGCGCATGGTGCAAGATGAGGAAATAGACTTTGCCATACTCACATCTACCGAGCTCGACATTCATCAGGCTTATTACCCCCGCGTGAAAAAGGCCTTTAAAATCGGCCAACCGCAACACATTGCCTGGTACTTTCCCAAAAACACAGACGAAACCCTGATCGCCAAAGCCAATGCTTTTTTCACGCGCATAGAAGAAGACGGCACCTTGCTGCATTTAAAAGAGCGCTATTTCGGACATTTGGGGCAACTCAATTACGTGGGCGCACGCACATTTATTCGTCATATCAATTCACGCCTCCCCAAATATGCCGATACCTTTAAAGAAATCAGCGAAGAGCTGGGACTGGATTGGCGACTGATTGCCTCGATGGGATATCAGGAAAGCCACTGGCGCCCAAAGGCTACCTCCCCTACCGGTGTTCGCGGGCTGATGATGCTCACCCGAGTGACCGCCCGCGAGATGGGCGTCACCAATCGGCTGGATCCAGAGCAAAGCATTATTGGGGGCGCGCGATACTTTGCGAAAATAAAAAAGCGCATTCCTGATCGCATTTCAGAGCCCGACCGCACCTGGATGGCGCTGGCTGCATACAATGTAGGCTACGGACACCTTGAAGACGCCCGCATTTTGACTGAAAAGGGAGGCAAAGATCCCGATAAGTGGGTGGATGTAAAAGAGTTTTTACCCTTACTGCAGAAAAAGCAGTACTACAAGCAAACGCGCTATGGCTATGCGCGTGGTAACGAACCCGTTATCTATGTGCAAAACATTCGACGCTATTACGACGTATTAAACTGGATGACCGAGGCGCAGCCGGACGAACAGGCTTTAGCGCAAAATGAATTCCAAGAAAACCTCTTGCGCCTCACTCAATAAGTAGCGCTAACTGAGCAACTGCAGCACGATGTCTTGCTGCGCATTGGCCTGCCCCCTCACCGCAGTCGCCACCTGCTCCTGGATCAAAGCCGACGACTGATCGGAAATTTCTCTCGCCAGATCTGCATCGGCCACCCGACTGCGCGAAGCAGCCGTGTTTTCCCGCGCTTGCTGCACTTGATCAAACTGACTTTCGAATCGCTGCGACAAAGCACCCTGCTCGGCGCGACGCTCGGTTACCACCTCTTGCGCGTCGTCCAGCACCTGTAACGATGATGCCGCACTGCTGGCGCTCGCCAAACTGACATCATTCAGACCAAGCACCGACAATTCTTCGTTTAAATTGGATTGGCTGACCTGCAGCTGATCACCCTGATTGGGGCCTACCTGAAAACTAATGGTGGCCTCTTCATTAAACAGCGCGCGGCCATTAAAGCGGGTTTCTTCCAAAATCCCCTGATTCGCTTCAACCAGTTGCTGCGCCTCCGCATCCAATGCCGCCCGATCACTGTCAGCCAACGAGCCGTTACTGGCACGCAACGCCAACTCTCTTATCCGCTGAATATTGTCATTAAGCTGCCCCAAAGCGCCATCTGCCACCTGCGACAACGACACACCATCTGCCAGATTTTGCGCGGCTACATCAAAGCCATTCAACTGTTGTGATAAACGGCTCGCCGCAGCCAAACCCGCTGCATCGTCACGTGCACTATTAATACGCTCACCGGAGCTAATGCGCTCACTACTTCGATTTACCTGTTCGGTAGCAGAAACACCACCGGTATAAGGAATGGGACCATTAATGGACAAAGGCATTGTCATCTCCCCAGTGCCTGAGCACTGCAGCTGTACATTATTTGATCAGTCTAACATACGGATGGAGACAATTCCGAGCTTAGTTACTTGATCGCCCGGCTCTCTACACATACCCTCAGTTTTAGTCACTCTCCGGGTGGGCTATCGCATGCTCAATGTGGTCCTGGGAAAAACCGCGCTGGGCCAAAAAGCGCATCTGCTTGGCCTTGGCTTTGAAATCAGCGTGCGTGTCGCCAGGCCCAAACCGACGCGCCCGCACCTCCGCTGCCATGGCAAACCAGTCAACCTCTGCCTGCGCCAGACTTTGCTCGATTAAGGCATCAGTCAAACCGTGCTGACGTAACTCCTGCACGACAAACAAGGGTCCCTTGCCACGCGCCACACGACTGCGAACAAGAGATTCGGCAAAACGCTCATCACTTTGATAGTTATCCGCTTGCAACGCTGTAAGCACCTGCTCAATCATCGCCACATCTGAGGTATTGCGACTTAGCTTTTGTTTCAATTCAACCCGGCTGTGCTCTCGTTTGGCGAGCATCGCGACGGCCCGTTGATATAGCGACTGATAGTCACTGGAAGAGTTATTCATGCAAATACCTACTACTTTTTAGCGGGCGCCCAACTCCTGTTGTGACAACGGTTGCCAGACCTTAACAAAGTGATACCGCAACCATAAAAAGGAAGGTAGACTAACACGCTTTTGCGGTATCACCGCATTCGAATTAAGGCGACGCCCTTCACCATGTCGCCAGCGCATGATGCATTCAAGCCCGCCAAAAAGGCAGGGCGAAACTCAGCGACAGGATAGAAAAACCGACAACAAAGCGCACAGTTCGCCGATAGTACAAAAACTGCAATCGCGCTTTATATAACGACAAGAGATACAGGAACACTCATGGCTACTTTTTTGTCCAAACTGTTCAAGCCCAAATGGCAAAACAAGCACCTGCCGACGCGTATTGAAGCCATACAGGCACTCAACGAAAACAGCGACGAAGATCAACAGGTTCTGCAAGAACTGGCGAGCAACGACCCGCATCATCAAGCGCGCAGTGCCGCCATTAGTAAAATCACAAATAGCCAGTTTCTCATTACGCTACATGGCAAAACTGAAGCGGATGATCTCAAACGATCGATCGAATCGCGATTGCAACAACTTGCCAATGCGCAGTCACTCACACTGTTTGATCTTATTCTTGATGCCAACCTGTTGGCGGAAATGATCATCAAGTCTGAGCAGCCTGATGTCTTCATTAATGGGCTCGCCCATATAGAAAGCCCTGAGGCATTGCTGCAGATTGCACAGCAAAGCAAAACCAGCCGCATGCGACAGGCTGCCGCAGAATTACTCGAAACAGAGCAACATCTTTCGAGTTTGGTCAATGCCGCCAAGTCGAAAGACAAGTCGGTGTATCAAATCGCTAAACAGAAACTCAACCGCATACGCAATGAGCTTAAGCAACGAGAGATGCACCAAGAGGCCGTCGAAAAAATTCTTTCGGAACTGCAAGACCTCAGCCAAACCGATAACTTACAACTCTACGACGCTAAACTGGAAAATCTGACCCAACGCTGGGATCAACACAAAAGTGAAGCCTCAGAAGCCGATCAAGCGCGCTTCAACACGTTAAGCGAGCAATGCAAACAACGCAGCCAACAATTAAAGCACGAGCAGGAGCAGGCAGAAGAAGCTGAGCGTTTGGCCCGGGCGGGTGGAGATGAGCAGGCGGCTACCCTGCTGTTGTTACAAGACACACTGGAGCGATTCCAGCAACAAGTGGCCGCTCCACAGGACACCTCGGCCCTCGACGCCCTGATCAAGACGCAGGAAACGCGCTGGCTTGAAGCCACTCGTCATAGTCAGGTTGAAAAGGCGCGCGCCAAACAATACGAAAACATGATGCGCACCTTGCGACACTATCTGCAGGCGCTCAGATCCCTAAACGAACACCAGCCAGCACTGCTCCAAAGCATCGAGCAATTTGGGCAGGCGCGTGATGACGCCTCCGTCCTGGCCAGCTGCACCAAACAAATAAAGGACTGCCTGCAACAAATTGACTGGCCCAGTCAGTTTGCGCAGCCCGACGTTATTGAACGCGCCCACAAAACTCTGGGGAAAAGCGACGACCTAAAACAGGCGCTCGCCGAGAATGCCAAAAAGCTGCAGTCAGAGATACACACCTTGCTGGCAGACCTGGATAAAGAACTCGAAGACAAGCAGGTAAAAGCTTCGGCCAAGCTGGTCAAAACCATCCAAAACAAGCTAAGTAAGCTGGATGGGCGCCGTGCTGAAAAATTTCAGCCTCAACTTAGCCTCTACATCAAACAACTAAACGAACTGCGTGACTGGCAAAGCTTTGCTGCCAGTCCTCGCCAGGAAGCGCTTTGCCTCGAAATGGAAAGACTGGCCGATACAGCGCTGGAGCCACAAGTTAAAGCAGACAAAATACGCGCCATGCAAAAAGAATGGAAAACACTTGGCGGTGCCAATGACGAAACCCTGTGGCAACGTTTTAAAAGTGCGGCCGATCGCGCTTACGAGCCTTGCCAGGTTTACTTTGAGGAGCAAAAGCGACTCAAAGCAAACAACCTCGAACGTCGTCAAACCATTATCGAGCAGCTTGATACTTTTCTGACAGAAAACGACTGGGATCATGCCGACTGGCGTGCTGCGGATAAAATTAATCAACGCGCAAGGCAAGAATGGAAGGCCGCCTTCCCTGTAGATTACAAGAGCAATAAGCCCCTGCAACAACAGTTCAATGCCTTGCTGAAAACCCTTGACGGACATCTCGATGCAGAACGTAATCGTAACCACGAACGCAAAGAAGCGATTGCCACTCAAGCGGAAGCACTGATCGAACAGGAAGACCTCAATGCTGCCATTCAATCCGCAAAAGAATTACAAAAACAGTGGCAACAAGTCGGCATTACAGCCCACAAGGTCGATCGCGCTCTTTGGAAGCGTTTTCGTACAGCCTGCGATGCCATCTTTGCACGACGGGATCAGGCGCGTAACGAGCGAGAAGAAGCGCTTGGCGCCAACCTGGAGGCCGCTGAAGATCTCATTAAACAAGCCGAAGCAAGTCTCACAGAACACGCTAAAGATCTGAACGCGCTCAAAAAATATCAGAGCGAGTGCCGTCAACAATTCAAGCAGTTGCAGCAAGTGCCCAAGCAACATCAGGCGGAACTTAACGAGCGCTTTCAAAAACTGATGGATACCTATTCTGCGACGATTCGAGGCTTACAGAACGAGCAGCTTAAGTTGGGCTGGGAGCATACTGCAACGATCGCTGAAATGTGCCGCAACGTGTATCTCCAACACCAAACAGGCGCCGTCGATAGGGAGCAGCTGGAAGCGGCCGAACAGCGCATTCAATCCAGCACAGAGTATCTGGATCCTACTCTCGCCGAAGCCATGAGGAGCCTCTGGATTGGAGTCAAGGCGAATAGCCTGCCTAAAGCATCGATCATTGACGCCGCAGACGCCCGCGAATTGTGCATTAGAGCCGAAGTAGCGGCAGGCATTGACTCACCTGAAAGCGACAAAGAGTTACGCATGCAACTTCAGGTCAGCCGCCTGTCAGAAGGTTTGTCAAATAAAGCCAAGCATGGAACGCGCGAAGAGCAGCTGCAGACTGTACTGCACGACTGGTATCAAAAGGTGGGTCCAACACAGAGTGAGTATGAAGCGCTGGAGCTGCGCATTCAACGCTGTGTCGCCACGCTGTTCGGTTGAAGCCGAACAGCCCCCCTTAGCCCCGATATCTAGTGTCCGGGCTAAGGGAATAACAACGATTCAGCCCCGCTTGTTTTCTTTCATATAACGCAGTGCATCCTCTACCGCCTTGCGCGCTTTGAGGGCCAGTTCTTCTCGTTCGGCTGGCGACGTGTAATACATCATGTCGACTTCGTGACGAATGTATCGAGGTGGCAAATGATTCAGGGCGATACACACAATGTCGCTAAGCACCTCTTCGTCATAATGATCAGGCACCGGCAAGTCTGCCAATGCATCAACCACCAGGACTTCATAGTAGTTTGTAATGTTGTCTAATAGCGACATTATCTGATACTCCCATTTACCTTCATTATTATTGGGTCGACAGCTGCGTTCAGTCGCAGCTCTGCCAGAACTAAAACAGTAGTTAATGGTCCGATATCTTGCAAACAAGGGCTAAGGTTGCCAGATATAACGGACATGGCCCACAGCGGCACAAAATTTAACAATAATTAATTACAGGCCAAGTGGCAGCCCTAAAACCAATCACATACAATCGGGCATAGCTTCACCCTATAAAAAGAGTAGTGAAATGATGATGAATTTTACCAAGGCCTTGCTCCTCCTCGTCGTGCTGAGCAGCCTGAGTTTTCAAGGCCTTGCGCTAACCAACGCTGCCGATAAAACCGACGAGAACTGGGCCAGTCAGGAATTCACTCCACTCGCACCAGACCGGCAACAGCGCGAAGCCAGTATTCACATTGCGCGCAACCTGCTCCTCAGCCATTACCGCAAGCAAGACATCGACAAACAACTTTCTGCCAAGGTTTTCGACAATTACCTCAACACACTCGATGGCCAGCGTCTTTATCTTCTGCAAAGTGACATCGACGAGTTCGAGCCATACCGCTATCGCCTGCACGGCGCGCTCAAAACGGGCCAACTTGAGCCGGGTTTTCGCATTTACAACCGCTATCTGGAACGCGTGATTCAACGCTTGCGCAAGCAGCTCGCCTTTGTTGAAAACGGTTTGTCGCAACTCAACTTTGACGCCGATGAATATATTCTCACTAATCGCGAAGAAACGCCTTGGGCACAAAACGAAGACGAACTTGATGACGTTTGGCGCCGTCGTATCAAGAGCGCGGCCTTGTCCATTGTACTGGGCGGCGAAACACTCGACGACGCGCGTGACACGCTGCGCAAGCGTTACGAAAATCAATTGAAGCGTAATCTCCAGGTGCGCAGTGAAGACGCGTTTCAGGCCTACATGAATGCCTTTACTACGGTTTACGACCCCCACACCAATTATCTGTCTCCACGCTCATCCGAAAACTTCAATATCAACATGAGCCTCTCTCTGGAGGGCATTGGCGCCGTACTTCAGGCCGATAATGAATACACCAAAGTCGTCCGCCTGGTACCCGGCGGCCCTGCCCAGAAACAGGGTCAACTGAAACCCGCAGACCGTATTGTAGGAGTGGCCCAGGGTGACGACGAAATGATCAATGTTGTCGGCTGGCGCCTGGACGAAGTTGTTGACCTGATTCGAGGTCCCAAACGCTCTGTCGTGCGATTGGAAGTAATGCCAGCTGAAAGTAAAATCGAAACCGACACCAAAGAGATCCGAATCGTGCGCGACCAGGTCAAGCTGGAAGACCAGGCGGCGAGCAGCAATATTCTGAAAATAGAACGCAATGGCCTCACTCGTACAGTGGGAGTCATCGACATCCCTACTTTCTATGCCGACTTTCAAGGCATGCAGCGAGGTGATCCTAATTACAAAAGTACCACGCGCGATGTACTCAAACTGCTTCGTGAAATGCAGGCAGAACAAAATCTTGATGGTCTGGTAATCGATCTGCGCGGTAATGGTGGTGGTTCACTGGACGAAGCGAACCGACTCACTGGCCTGTTTATTCCCAGAGGGCCCACCGTTCAGATTCGCGGCGCTAATGACCGTGTTGAAATTATGGAAGACCCCGATCCGGAGCTGGTTTACGGCGGCCCACTTATTGTGCTGGTCGATCGTTTGAGTGCTTCTGCCTCAGAAATTTTTGCGGGCGCCATTCAGGATTACGGACGCGGCCTCATTATGGGCTCACCCACCTTCGGCAAGGGCACCGTGCAATCAGTCCGCCCCCTTAATCATGGCCAGCTTAAAATTACCCAAGCCAAGTTTTACCGCATATCCGGCGCCAGCACGCAACATAAAGGTGTCGTTCCCGATATCATCGTTCCTGATACGGTAGACCGCAGCAAAGTGGGTGAAGATGCGTTAGAACATGCTCTGAAGTGGGACGCCATTGAAGCGGCAAAATATATGCACGCTGATGTTATCCAGAACCTCAAGGATGTGCTCGCGCAAAAGCATGAGCAACGCTTTTCCAAGCATCCCGAATACAAAATTCTGATGGAAGAAATTGCCTTGCTCGAAGAGCAGCGCAATCGTGAAAAGGTCACACTCAACAAAGCGAAACGGGAAGCCGATAACAAGGCCTTTGATGAAGCGCAGCTTGCCCTCGTCAATAAACGCCGTGAACTGCAAGGCTTGAAACCTTTCAAGTCAATTCAGGAATGGGAAGACCACGAAGAGGCGACCGTCGGTGAAGAAGACAAAGAGCCAGACTTCGTTGTAAAAGAGAGCGCCGAAGTACTGATTGATTTGCTCGAATTGAGCACACAAATGGCAGCTGCCGAAGCCGCCTGACAGGCGCTGGCCGAGCATACGCACAGGGAGGCAAGCGCCTCCCTTTTTATTGCCAACAAACAAATAGACCACCAGCCAAGTCTGGGCAGAAACACGCAAGTCACGCTACTATTAGAATAAATCGTTAATGGAGTACTAGCGCGAATGAGTGAAGATCAGCCACCACAAGGAAAACGTGAAAAGACCAAGTCTGACCAGCGGCCTTCCGGCAAAACTGATCAGAAATCAGCATCATCCGCACAGAGTAAGCAGGCTTCTGAATCAAAGCCTGACAACAAGCCCGGCAGCCACAAAAAACCTGACAGACAGACTTCTACCTCTAGCGCCAGCAAGCAGTCTGAAACCAGAAAGAAAGAAGACAAACCCGAACCCTGGGTATCAGAAGAGGCTCTCACCAGCTTTTTCGGCCGCATTACAGATGTGACCTCTAGCGCCTTCCGCTTTGCCAAAAAAACCACCGACACCTCTTACAAGGTGGGCAAAGCCATTATCCAGTCGCAAGATCAACTTAAATTAATGGTGGCTGCGGGCCAATCATTGAAGGATCTGCGAGAGGTTGCCGGCTTAACTGTCGCGGAGTTAAGTGAGGCCATTAACCTAAAAGACAAAAGCCTGCTGGAGGCCGTGGAGAACGGCACCGCGACGCTGAGTTTTGAGCTGATATTGCGCTTATCCGCCCTGCTCGCACGCAATGATCCGATTCCATTCATTCTGAAATACAGCCGCACCTACAGCCCCGAGACCTGGAAGCTTCTTAACGACTGGGGTGCTGGCCGTCTGCCCTTGCAATACCAGAGAGAGCGTGAATTTATTAATATTTATCGCTCACAAGACGCCGCTCGGCAACTCTCTGATGAGGGCTTTGCCAAGGTGCTTGAATTTACGCGTCACGCCTTCAATCTTTCGTTGCACTTTATTAGCGAACAAGAAGGCGCGATAAAAGATTTTCAGACTGATTTTCTTGCGCAGCAAGCCTCACATGCCAGCGCACAAACTCCCACCGAACCCGGCACAGACAGCCCATTGCCAGACAAAAACGAAAAGGACTGATCCAAAGCTTCCCGAAGCTTGATCCGCAGAGTGATGCGTGAGAAGGTTGCCCACCCTTAATGACGCTGTCTTTTCGTAGAGCCTGTAAATAAAGTGAGTCAGTCGGATCTCAGCCAGGGCGACGTTGGCGCCCATTTGTACCGCATGTCTGTCCCCATGATCTGGGGCATTCTCGCGATTATGTCGATGAATATCGTCGATAC
>JAWWBW010000044.1:0-16310 GCA_033720775.1 Oleiphilaceae bacterium
CATGGAGGTAGACGATAAGTTTCAGCCTTACCGTATTCTGCAGCTGAATAAAGATGGGAGTGTGCAAATTTACGCTAGTATCACGAGTTATGAGCAGCAATTTTAACCGCATTCATTAAAGCTGCCCGAAAGTACGCAAACGTTGTAAAACTGAACCATACTGATCACTTACCTTGCCCCTAGTGATCAGTATGCTTTGTTTTTTACACAAACAATTAAGACTACTTCTTTGTCTGGTTGTTTTCATACTGCCGCATAACGCTACCGCAAGTTCCTGTGACACGATTCGGTTTAATGGCCTGACAGACTGGTATCCGGTGTTTTATCGAGACGGCGGCGCGGCTAAAGGCATCGCTTATCAAAGGCTTTACCATTACGCCAAATACAATAACTTGGGCCTGGAACTTCAGGAACCCCGCCCCTTAAAACGTATGTTAATCGAGTTGCAACGGGGATAAATCGATCTCATTGCCGGTTCAATCAGCAACGCTTTGCTGGCCAAGCAGTTTTTGGTTTCTCCACCCATTACGCGTGTTAAGTTGAGCGTCTTTACGCAAGCGCAAAAACGATTCAGATTTGTACAGTCGACTGATTTGAAAGGTCGCATCGGTGCCAAATTATTGGGTATGAGCCTGGGAGAAAAGCTCGATGATTTTTCGCGTCATAATCTCGTTATTGAAGAGGCGGTAGACCTGCGCGCCTTATTTAAAATGCTGGAATATGGCCGCGTTGATTACGTCGTTATGTACGAAGAAGCCGCACAGGCTTTTTTAAAGCAGCATGCGCTGCAGAATCGCATCGTTGCCCTCGACAAAGCCTTGGGTTTCGAAAGCGTACATTTTCTGGGTAGCCCCAGATCTCACTGTATCAAGAAGTTGGCACGCTTTTTTGACGGTGAAACTGATACGAATGGCAACGCCGAACAAACGGTTTCGGGTGCCCAGTCCTCTGATAGTAGCCCGTAGGAGGGTAGATTACTTTGGATTCAACACGATATTTAACCCGCTCCCTACTGTTGTGGGCCTTGTTTTTGGCTTGGCCAGCGTGGGTAACTGGTATGTTGCTGGAACCGTCTGCAGAAGATTTTGAGTCTTCGTCTTCAAAACGCATTGTTGAATTGTTCAAGTCGCCTCTGTCTATTTCGGTGCTTACTGAGCAAGAGATCCGTATGTCGGGTATTACCAGCGTACCGGAATTACTCAAAATGGTGCCTGGAGTCATTGTAAGAGAAAGCACTAACGGGCGGCATGAAGTCTACATACGTGGCACCAACATACCCTACGCATTCGATGTGTCGTCCATGCGTGGGGGAGATATTCTGGTCATGGTCGATGGACGCAGTGTGTTCGAATATTCCTTGGGCGGCGTGTTTTGGGACGCGGTTCCTGTTGATGTTTCGGATATTCAAAAAATAGAAGTGGTGCGGGGTGCCGTGTCGTCACTGTATGGTCCTAATGCGGTCAGCGGCGTCATCCACATTATCACCAAGCGCCGTCATGAACCGGATGAGACCGAAGCCTCCGTCGCGATTAAACGAGGTACTCATGCCTCGCAATTGAATCATGTCACTGTGGATCAGAGCCTTGGCGAACACCATCTCAGAGTAAGTGGATTCGATGATCACCGAAATCGTTATGACGAGCACTATTACAATTATGCCGCACAGGATTTTCAAAACCTTGAAACCTTTACTGCCAATGAACAGGCATCTATGCCATCGCCAAAAACCGCAGGAAAAAAACGCTCGGCAACCGTATCCATTAACAACCATCCACTAAGCCCCTTGGCCTATGATGTCAGTTACAGCTACCTGGAATCAGAAGGGCACCGTCTGTTTGCCTCGCGCTTAGAACAGCCCTATACCTGGGGCGAAAATCAGGATGAAGCCCTCAATGTTAAATTGAACTACTTTAACTGGTTTGGCCGCTTCAGCTATAACGAAGGGAATTCGCGTTCACAAGGTGTGGAGCAGTTTGGATTCGAGTACCAGAATATTCAGCATAGTCTGGAGTACCAGCTGCGTATGCCACGTTTACTCCTGCGCCCTGGACTTTTCTTTCATCGTGTAGCATATCGCGGAGAATTTCTCGCCGGGCGTCAGGAATTACGAAACAGCTCGGTTCGCTTGCGCGCCGAATACGACTTCAATCACGATGTGAGGTTAGTCGGAGCGGTAAGCTATGATCATTACAATGTGCCTTCCGATGCTTATTTCGGCTATCAGCTCGCCTATACCCACGCATTGAGTGCGTTAACGAATATGCGGTTCGGCGTCCAGCGGGCCAACAATAGTTCATTTTTCAATAATGGTTTCGTCAATCTGGATATCGATTTAGTCGGTACACCCAATGTACGTCTTCAGTTTTTGGGTGACCCCGAAAGTGGCTTGACGCGCACCAGCACGCTTGAGTGGGGGTTGCGCCATCGTGTAGATGTAGCGAACGAGCTTGATATAGAGGTCTTTTATACCCACAAAAATCACATGCATGAGTATTTGCGTGGTGCGCCCTTTCCTGATGGCAGTGATATGGTGATACCCAATCGTTATGAAGAGACGCCAACGGAACTGACGCAAGTGGGTTCTACTCTCACTTGGTTGTATCAGGCCACCACGTGGGAGTTAGAGAGCTTTCTCACCTGGCAGCAAGCAAGAGTTGAAGATACGTTTATAAGCAACCAAAAACCGCTTCAAACATTCAATGGTATTGACCAATCAAGCCCGGCGATTTTTGGAGGATTTAACTGGCGGTGGGAGCCATTACCAAAGTGGCAACTATTTTCGAATTTTATCTACACCAGTGCCTATCAGATTTACTCCGATACCATTGGGCTTGAATCGAGCACACCGGCCCATGCGCTTATGTCATTCAATGTGACTCACCTGCTAACGCCAGCGGTAAGCGCTTCATTTGGTATTCATAATCTGGCCACTAAACAGGTGTCACAGGTGTACTTCACTGATCCTGTTGAACCCAGCCTTTATATTGGCTTAAACGCTACCTTCTGAGGCCCGTGCCCTTGCTGTTTCCAAGGTCGACGGGCCCTAACGTGCATCTAATTGTCACTACCAAAAATAAGACGTTTGAGTTGATGGGCGGTTAAGCCTTCGTGCGGATCTTTATGCATTTTTTGGTGCATGGCGCCGTTGTGTTCGGTTCGATGCATTTTCATTTCTGATTTGTGCATGGGCATGCCAGGGCCAGCAGCGGTTGGACCATGGATGTCTTTCAGATGTTCAATCATCATGTCTAGCCCTTGATAGGGGCGGGTTTCATTTGCGCGATCTGCCTGACTTTCCGCAAAGCCGTGTGGACTAAATAGCAGTGCGCCCACCAAAAGGCCGGTACCAATTAAACGATGTTTTTTGTTCATGTGTGATCTCCTCAATTAATCGGGGATGAAGCACAACTATGACCATGTGAGGAGTGACGGGTTCTGTGTTAAAAACAAGAAAGCGTCAGTTTTTAGAATGATTGGAAATAAACCAAAACTGTTAAAACGATTCGCGCTTAGCGACGAAACGCGTTGGGGGAGAGTACCTGATATAAGCGCTGGCGAAGACTAGTGAATGTTTTGGTCGTAGAGGCCTTTCTCAAGTTCTTTTAATAGTGCGTGATAACGACCTCTCTCCTTGAGTATCGCCAAGCCTTTATTGAATTGTTCTAGCCGTTGCTCACTCAGGGGATTGCTCTTGGGCAGAAGTAAATGAAGGGGGGTTAGTGGCTTTAAAGGTATGGGATGATGGGTGACTAAGGCTACTTCTTCGTCTAAAAACAATTCACGTAATTTGGTGTAGCCGGCTTCGCGGTCTGACGGAAATAAATCAATTCTGCCCTTAAGAAGCAGTTGCCAATTAATATCATCCGAGGGCGCCCATTCAACGCGGATATCCCCATTTTTTGCTGCAGTTAAAAATGCGTTACCGTAATTGTAACCGTTGGTACCTCCGATTTTGTATGGTTTCAGATCCTCAATGGTTTCCCAATCGAAAGGTTTGGATTTGAAATGAAAAATAACATAGCCATAGTCTCCGATAGGATCGCTATATAAATGATCTTCGGCGCGTTCTGGTTTCAGGCTCCAGGGGAAGGTGCCATCTACCGCACCTTTTTCAGAAAGAATCAGAGCACGTTTCCAGGGGTAGTATTGAAACTCAACATCTTCGCCAGCCAGGCGGAAGGCTTCGCGTACAATGCGAGCGGTGACACCTTGGTGCTTGAGGTCTTCCGACACATAGGGCGGCCAGTCTCCGGTCGCCAGAACGATTTTTTCGGCTAGAGTGGGCGTGCTGACCAAAAACAGGCAGCACAAAAATAAACGTGATACAAACTTGGTGAGCATGGCGTCTCGCCCGGTTTATAAAAGATGCTGATTTCTCAGCGCTTAGGTAACTATAGACCCTCAAAGAATAAAAAAGTGTGATCACACAAAATTAGTTTGCTTCTTGCTTCTTGCTTCTTGCTTCTTGCTTCTTGCTGCAGGCGAAAGACGTGACGGATTGGGATTATTGCGTCTTCCGTCTCCCTTCAAATCCTGATCGTGGCCGCTTGTCACGCCCACACAATGCGCTCTTTACTGCTGGCCCACTTGTGGTAATCCTCCTTGTAACGGGCATCGACCACATGTCGTTTGATTTTAAGAGTGGGGGTAAACAAGCCGCTGTCTTCCTCCCAACCGGAGGTAAACAGGACCATGTGACTGATCTTGGCGTAGCCATCGAGCTCGCTGTTAATGTCGTCAAGCGTTTCGTGTAGGTGCTGCAGTAACACATCGTGGTGTTGTTCGCGCGCCGCTTGAGAGAGACTGATCAACGCAAGTGGCTGATCGAGTCCAAAACCCGCCACCACTACCTGCTCAATGGCAAAGTTGCGCCCCAGTTTTTGTTCAATGGGCACCGGCAGAATAAATTTGCCTTTTGCGGTTTTGAAGGTGTCTTTGATTCGGCCGGTAATTATAAGATTGCCACGTTCATCAAAGCGCCCGGTGTCGCCTGTACGGTAGTAATCGCCTTTGAACACCTCGGCTGTTTTTTCGGGATCTTTGTAATAGCCCTTCATTACCCATGGTGCCTTTACGAGCACTTCGTCGGTTTCCGGGTCTATTTGGATATCTGTGCCGGGTAGTGGCCTGCCAACGGTGCCCGGGCGGGTCTCGCCGATGGCGTTGTACGTGACGCCACCGCAAAGCTCTGTCGCGCCATAGACTTCCTGAATCACGATATCCAGTTTGGCAAACCATTCCAGCGTCGAAGCCGAAATAGGCGCTGCACCTGAGATGGCAGAGCGCACTTGGTTGAGCCCAAGTCCCTTTCGAATTTTCTTTTTAATCAAACCGCTGACAATGGGAATACCGAGCAATTTGTCGAGCTTCTGTTGGGGGAGTTTGGCTAATATGCCTTGCTGAATCTTCACCCAGATCCGCGGTACGGCAAAAAATTGTGTCGGCTGAACGCTTTGCAGATTAGCAGCGAAGCGGTCGAGAGATTCGGAAAAAGACACTTCAGAACCCGCGACAATCGTACTCACCTCAGATACTACGCGTTCCGCAATATGATTGAGTGGCAGGTAGGAAATTACCCGTTCACTGACTCCTTGATAGATTCCGTAACGCGGGTGGGCTCGCTCAAAGCGCATCACGGCATTGGCGCATTCATACGTGAGCATGACGCCCTTGGGGGTGCCCGTGGTGCCAGATGTATAAATGATGGTAAACAGCTCGTCGGCGGCGGGCATATGCGGGTCATCCACGGCGTGTTGACCCTTAGTGATCTCCTCCCATTTTAGTCCGCGCTGTACTTCTGAATTGCCCTGGTAGTGTGGAAAGCGAATACAGTGAATATGCTCCGGAACGCCGCTTTGTTGTTGTTCCCAGCCTTCAAGCTTGCCGATAAAAAGGGCTTTGATGTCGCTGAGTTTGATGACTTCGGCTAATTCATCCGCAGGTAACGTGGGATAAAAGGGCACTGATACGTAGCCGCCCATTAATATGGCGAGATCGGCAATGATCCATTGCGCGCAGTTTTTGGATAACAGGCCGACATGGTCTCCGGGTTTGAGCCCCATTGCCCGCAGGGCTGCGACCACCTTGCGCGCCTGATCACCAACCTCGCGCCAGCTCAGCTCGTGCCATCGTTCACCCTCCGGTTGGCGCAAATACACTTTATTCGGGTGCAGCTTTTCGCGTTCGTAAAAAATATGCAAAAAGCTCGGCGCATTGGCCATCTCCGGTGTTTCTGCAATCGTGACTTTTGGCGCTGAGCCTGCATTCAGGGGGGTGTTGTGTGTGCTTTTGAGGGCGGCGGCAGGTGTCGACATGTCCATTTCCCTTTTTAATTTTTCGTTTTGATGATGCTTACAAGGTGCAGCCGACAAGCATTCTGGCTTCCTTCACTATAGCCCGGATGACTCCGGGCATGGCTTACTATTCCACAAACAAATCATTCATTAATGGCTTATCACTCGCGGTGTTATAGCGATAGGCTTCAAAATCCGTGACACCACGTTCGCGCAACAACTGCTCATCGATCATGATCTGCCCGCTGAGGTCGGCCGGTGGTGTGCGCAGTATTTCGTAAGCGGCATCGGCCATAATGCGGGGCACACGGCCTTTATCGAGGGCGGCTTTGCCGCCACCTTCAAACTCCACCGCGGCCGTCGATATGAGCGTTTGTGGCCAGAGCGCATTCACACCGATACCATAGCGGCGATACTCCTCTGCCCTGCCAATGGTGAGCATGCTCATGCCGTACTTGGTGACCGTGTAGGGGCCATAATGCTGGAACCATTTTGGGTTGAGGTTGATCGGAGGTGACAGACTCAAAATATGCGCGTGATCAGACTGTTTGAGCCAGGGGAGAGCCGCTTGCGCTGTGCTTAAGACCGCCCGGGTATTAATCTGGAACATGAGATCAAAGCGTTTAAGCGGCAGCATTTCGCTATTCATCAATTTGATCGCGCCGGCGTTATTGATCACGCCATCGATGCCACCAAAGGTGTCAGCGGCTTGTTGCATCAGGGCTTTTACTTGTTCTTCGTTGCGCACATCTACCTGCACGGGGAGCGCTTTTCCGCCAGCGGTTTCCACTTCTTCGGCCACTGAAAAAATGGTGCCGGGGAGTTTGGGATGCGGTTCGGCAGATTTGGCTGCGATCACCAGGTTGGCGCCGTCTGCGGCAAAGCGCAATGCCATCTCGCGGCCGATACCACGGCTGGCACCGGTGATCACGATGGTGCGCCCATTCAGGGGCTTGTGTTCACTTGCGCTCATTCGGCGGTTTCTCCTTCTGGGGTAATGGTGACCAGTAACTGACGTAGTTTGACCTGGTCGCCTGCTTTCACACGGACTTCGCTGATGGTGCCATCCACATCGGCTTTGAGCGGATGCTCCATCTTCATGGCTTCGAGAATCACCAGCGTTTGGCCTTTAGTGACTTGGGCCCCCACTTCAGCGGCCACTTCGATAATGGCGCCGTCCATCGAGGCTTTGATTTCGCCGGACCCGGCCCCATCCTGAGCCGAGATAGCCGCATGGGTGGCATCTTCAAACACGTAATAACGGCTGCCGAGACGCAAAAAGACTTCTGCGCCTGCAATGTGATACACACAACTGCGGCGCACGCCGTTTTGGCGATAAACCAGTTTTTTGCCATCGTCACTGATGACCTGCAATACGGTCTCGTGTTCGCCCTGGCGTACGACATACTCCTTGCCCCGCAACTCCAGAGTGATTGGCCACTTGTGATTGCCACTTTTCAATTGATAGGGCCAGGGTGCCTGACCGGTGTTGCTCCAGCCGCTTAACTCATTGGTAAAGTCGTGCTGAGGGCGTTGTTCCAGAAAGCTGATCAAGGTAGCGAGCGCGATAGCCAGTGGTTCTGGTTCTTGCGCATGCATGCTGGGGTTGTCGGCGAAATCCTCACCAATAAACGCGGTGGTCGCTTCGCCTGCGATAAAGTTTTCGTGGCGCAAGACTTCGCACAAGAAATGGCTGTTAACCGTGACGCCAAACAGGGTGCTGTCTTCGATCGCTCGTACCAGACGGCGGCGCGCTTCTTCGCGGTTACTGCCGTAGGCGATGATTTTTGCCAGCATCGGGTCGTAAAACGAAGAAATCTGCTGGCCGCTGCGAATCCCACCATCAATACGCACCCCTTCGCCGGTCGCCGGTTGCCACAAATGCACCGGTCCGGTTTGGGGTAAGAACTGATTGGCGGGGTCTTCGGCATAGAGGCGGACTTCCATGGCGTGACCGTTGAGGGTGATTTGGTCTTGCGAAAGAGGCAGAGTCTGACCGGCGGCAACATTCAGCTGCCAGGCGACCAGATCGGTACCGGTCACAAGTTCTGTAACGGGGTGCTCAACCTGCAGCCGCGTATTCATTTCGAGAAAATAAAAGTTCTTATCGGCATCAACCAAAAATTCGACTGTACCGGCGCCTACATAGTTGCAGGCCAGCGCCGCTTTAACGGCCGCCTCGCCCATGCGCTGGCGCAGTTCTTCGTCTACAAAAGGCGAGGGCGCTTCTTCAACGACTTTCTGGTGGCGGCGCTGGACCGAGCAATCTCGTTCGCCAAGATAGACCGCGTTGCCATGTTTATCTGCAAATACCTGAATTTCGATATGGCGGGGTTTGATCACTGCCTTTTCAAGAATGAGCTCGCCACTGCCAAAGGCATTTTCGGCCTCGCTGCGCGCGGTTTTAATTTGGGCTTCGAGTTCACTGTGTTCAAATACCAGTCGCATACCTCGGCCGCCGCCGCCGGCAGAAGCCTTGACCATAATGGGAAAGCCAATGCCCTCGGCCTCGCGCACCAATGTATCCAGGGACTGATCTTCGCCCTCGTAACCGGGAATACAGGGTACACCCGCTTCGATCATCGCGATTTTGGATAGTCGCTTACTGCCCATGAGTTCGATAGCATCGGAGGGGGGACCGATGAACTCTATCCCGGCTTCTTCACATGCGTTGGCGAAGGCGCTGTTCTCCGAGAGAAAACCATAGCCGGGGTGCACGGCCTGCGCGCCAGTGAGCCTAGCGGCCTCCAGCACCTTGTCGATCACTAGATAGGATTCACCGACGGCGGCCGGGCCGATACATACGGCTTCGTCTGCCATGAGTACATGGGGGGCATGCGCATCGGCCTCACTGTAGATGGCGACAGTGCGATAACCCAGCGATTTGGCGGTACGCATGACGCGCACGGCGATCTCGCCGCGGTTTGCCACAAGAATTTTTTCAAAGTGGTTTTGCTTGGACATAAACTGTTCTCGCTGTTATTCCGGTTTGGCCCAATAGGTGTGAATTACTCTGCCCATTTAGGTTGTCGCTTTTGCATGAAGGCCATTGTGCCTTCCTGACCCTCTTCGCCTTGCACCGCTGCCGAAAACTGCTGGGCAGCGCCATCGAGCAGTGCATCCAATGGTTGCTGGCCAACCGACAGAATGAGTTGCTTGGTGTAACGGTTGGCGTTTGGCGCGCAGCGTTTGACCTGTTTGAGCACGGTGTTTAAGGCTTCTTCGAGTGCGTCTTTGCTGGTGTGCGCTTCGTGAACAATGCCCAGTCGTTGCGCTTCGTTGCCATCAAAACGTGCTCCCAGCAGTGCGAGACGTCTTGCCTGCGTAAGTCCGATGCGCGTCACCACAAACGGGGCGATCTGTGCAGGCGGAATACCCAGGCCGGTTTCGGGCAGGCCAAACTGGGCATCGGCCGCCGACAGGGCGACGTCAGAGATACAGCACAAACCAAAGCCGCCGCCCAGCACGGCACCCTCAGTTACGGCAATCAGTACCTGAGGTAGCTGGTTGGCATAGGTGATCATGCGGCCAAACTCCCGATTCAGTGCATAGAAGGGATCATCGCCTTCGCTCTGGCTGGCTGCCGCCATGCGGGCATTGGCCATGTCTTTAATATCGCCGCCCGCACAAAAGTGGCCTTCGGCTCCGCGCAGCACAACGGCACGTATCTCGCGCTGTTCGGCGATCTGTTCAAATACCGCCATGAGCTCGTGGACCATTTTAAGGCTCATGGCATTACGCGCTTTGGGCCGATTAAGGGTGATGTGCAGGGCGTGATCCTGTACCTCTAGCAGCAGCGTTTCGGTTTCGGGCAAAGTGAGCGTGCTCATGCGTCCGTCTCCTTATTTTTTCTTTCCGGGCAGAATACCCATCATTTTGCAGATGATGCCGAGCATGATTTCGTCGGCGCCGCCACCAATCGATACCAGGCGCACATCGCGGTAGGCGCGCGAGACAATGTTGTCCCACATAAAGCCCATGCCACCCCAGTACTGCAGGCAGGAATCGGTTACATCCCGGCCCAGACGACCCGCTTTGAGCTTGGCCATGGAGGCTAGCTTGGTCACATCCTGCTTGTTGATATATTGTTCTACTGCCTGATACACCATGCAGCGCAGTGCTTCGATTTCGGTTTGCAATTCCGCCAGACGGAAGTGAATCACCTGATTATCAATCAGTTTCTGGCCAAAGGTTTCCCGTTCTTTACAGTAGTCGATCGTGTGGTTGACGCAATTCTCCAGCCCCTTCAGGATGTTGGCAGCACCAAACAGACGCTCTTCCTGAAACTGAATCATCTGCATCATGAAGCCAGCACCTTCTTGCCCAATGCGATAACGTTGCGGCACGCGCACATTGTCGAAAAATACTTGGGCGGTTTCGGAAGCGCGCATGCCCAGTTTGTTGAGTTTGGGCGCTACGGTGATGCCGGGGGTGCTCATGGGCACGATGATGAGGCTTTTATTGATGTGTACCTTATCGTCGGAGGTGTTGGCTAACAGGCAGATAAAATCGGCACTGGGGCTGTTGGTGATCCACATCTTGGTACCGTTGATCACGTAGTCGTCACCGTCTTTCTTGGCGGTGGTTTTAAGACCTGCCACATCGGAGCCAGCTCCCGGTTCCGAAACCCCAATACAGCCCACCATTTCGCCGCTGATCGCGGGCGTAAGAAATTCACGACGTAACTCATCTGAGCCAAAGCGGGCCAGTGCCGGCGTGCACATATCGGTTTGCACGCCAATGGCCAGCGGCACACCGCCACAGTGGGCGGCGCCGAATTCTTCTGCAGCCACAATGTTGTAGCTGTAGTCGAGTCCCATTCCGCCGTATTCTTCAGGCTTGGAAATACCCAACAGTCCCAGTTCTCCCAAACGCTTGAATATGTCTTTCATGGGAAAGGTGCCGGCCTTTTCCCATTCTTCGACATGTGGATTGATTTCATTCTCAACAAAGTTCTTAACGGTACGACGTATTTCTTTATGCTCTTGGGTAAAAATCATGTTGCACTCTCTTGTTGTTTTGGCTGGAACATTGCCCAGCTTACAGACGCCACGCAGGCTTTACCGTTATGTTTATAAACGCGCCACACCAAAGGTATTGGGACGCAACTGCCGTTTGTCGGCTTCTTCGCAAATATCGAGTAGTAGCGCGAGGACCTTGCGGGTATCACGTGGATCGATTAAGCCGTCATCCCACAAGCGGGCCGTACCGAACAGGGCGGTAGAGCCCTTGTCGAGTTTGTCGGCGGTCGCTTTTTCGAGTACCTCAAGCATGGCCGGATCGGCTTCTTTGCCCAGTTTGGCGTGTTTTTCTTCGGTGACGATGCGCAATACCTTGCCAGCCTGCGCACCACCCATCACAGCTGTGCGACTGTTGGGCCAGGCAAAGATAAAGCGCGGGTCCAGCCCGCGGCCACACATGGCATAGTTACCCGCGCCGTAGGAGCCGCCCACCACGATGGTTAGTTTGGGCACGGTGGCGTTTGCGACTGCCTGTAACATCTTTGAGCCGTGTTTGATCACACCGTGTTGTTCCGAATGAGTCCCCACCATAAAACCGGTGGTGTTGTGAAAGAACAGTAGGGCGGTATTGCTTTGCTCGCAGAGTTGAATGAACTGCGCCGCTTTAGCTGCACCTTGCGGCGTAATGGGGCCGTTATTGCCAATCAAGCCACAGGCATGCCCCTGTATCTTCAAAAAGCCACAGACGGTCTGGTTATCAAACTCTGGCTTAAAGTCCACAAAATCAGAACCATCGGCAATGCGCGCGACAATTTCGCGCACGTCATATGGTTTTTTGCTGTCGGCGGGTACCACGCCAATCAGTTCTTCAGGAGAGTGAACGGGTTCTTGCCATTGGCGTTTGGGGAGTACGGGCAGGTTCTCGTTCCAGGGCACGGTTTTCATCAGATCGCGCAGCATACGAATGGCATCGGCATCGTCTTCCGCTAAAAACTCTGCTGTACCTGCCGTTTGCGCGTGCATTTCGGCACCGCCCAGTTCCTCATCGGTGGCGATCTCACCGGTGGCCGCCTTCAATAGTGGTGGGCCCGCCAAAAACATTTTGGCTTTGTTTTTGACCACAATGGTGTAGTCCGACAACCCGGGCTGATAGGCGCCGCCGGCAGTGGCATTGCCATGCACAATGGTGAATTGCGGAATGCCCGCGGCCGAGAGACGGGCCTGATTGGCAAAACCGCGTGCGCCCTGCACAAATATGTCGGTGGCGTAGTTGAGATTGGCGCCGCCGCTTTCGGCCAGCGTAACAATGGGTAGCTTGTTCAGTTTGGCAATCTCCTGCAGGCGCAGGGTTTTATCCAGGCCGGCAGGCGAAATGGTGCCGCCTTTGATCGCGCTGTTACTGGCGACGACAAGGCAGCGAATACCACAGACATAGCCAATGCCTGCGATGATGCCGCCTCCGGCGAGCGAGCCGTCTTTGTCATCGTGCATTTTGTAGCCGGCCAGGCTGCTAATCTCAAGAAAGGGGGCGCCGCGATCAAGTAAGAGATTGAGTCGCTCGCGCGGTAGCAATTTGTTTTTCGCCACGAATTTTTCTTTGGCTTCGTTTTCTTTATCGACCACCTTTTTTTCGACGGCGCGAAAGGCATCAATAAACTGTTGCATGGCTTCGGCGTTGGCCTGAAAGTCAGCAGACTGGGCATCGAGATCGGATTGTATGCGTGTCATCTTGGTCCCTTCTATGCGGTATGCGCTGATGGTTGCAGTTAATCGTCGAGGTCGCGCAGCACGGCGGGTATGGTGCTGCGATGAAAACCATCGAAGGATTCGGAGTGGTTGGCTTTGGGTAAGGGCCACACACGGTTGCCCTGCGAAGCGGCCCCATCGATGCGTAGGCAATCGCCTGAGATAAAACTCGCCGCCTCACTCAACAAAAAGCAAATAGCGCCACTCACCTCAGCTTCGGTGCCCATGCGTTTGAGCGGCACGGCATCGCGCAATTGACGAATCATGGGTTTCATTGTGGGCGGGTAGTTATCCATACCGCTGGAGGCGATCCAGCCGGGTGCGACGGCGTTGACGCGCACACCGGCTGCGCCCCATTCAAACGCGGCGGTTTGGGTAAAATTCACCATGCCTGAACGGGCTGCGCCGGAATGCCCCATACCGGGCATGCCGCCCCACATATCGGCAACGATATTGACGATGGCACCGCCGTGTTTACTCATGCTTTGCAGGTAAACTTCTTTGGCCATCATAAAACCGCCGGTGAGATTGGTGCGAACGACCGTCTCCCAGCCTTTCTGATTGATTGCGGTGAGGGGAGCAGGGAATTGCCCGCCCGCATTATTCACCAGCCCATGTATAACGGGGTGTTGTGCCACAATGGTTTTGACTACACTCTGAACCGCACTCTCTTCTCTAATGTCGCACACGTGGGCCTCGGCGAGACCGCCGTCTTCATGTATTTCGGCAACCACAGCATCGAGCTTTTCTTGCTTGCGGCCCAAAACAATGACCTTGGCACCGAGGCTCGCGAGTTCGTGGGCCGTGCAGCGGCCAATCCCGCTGCCGCCGCCGGTCACAATAATGGTTTTATCTGCAAAGAGCCCCTCACGGAAGATCGAGGCATAACGGTTGTTCATAGGGTGTTCCTATCGTTGCAAAAGTGATAAGTCGCCATCCTAGAGGGCGTCAGCGACCGCCTGTGGCACCGCCACGGGCATTTCCAATAGTTGTTGCGCAAATGCTTTGCCCTGTGGGTCGATACGCAGGCTGGCAACGCCGCCGCCCCCAAGACTGTTTTCGAGCAAAAAGTTGAGCGCGTGAATACCCGGTAATTCCCAGCGGCTTACCGTGCCTGATGCCTCGTCTAGAACATGGCGCATGTAGTCTGCGACGCGTTCGCAGGTAAGCGCCTGGCGGATATACGGCAAGTAATCGGGTTGTCGCGCAATCACGCCGATATTGGCGGGATTGCCGTTGTCGCCACTGCGTGCCCAGGCGAGTTTCACCAGCGGCACGGTGGTATCGGTGGCGATGTGTTCCTGTTCTGAATCGCTTATCTTTGCAGGTGCTTCAAATACGCCTTGCTCAGGTAGCGGAACCTCCGTGCTCTGTTCATTCATCACAACGCTCAATGGAAGATCGGCCTTGGGCACCAGGCAGGAAAACAGCCTAATTTTGGGCCACACCGTGGGGCGGCCCCCGACGATACCGGTAATACCCGGTGCCATGCCTGTCGCAGCTTGTGCGATCTCGCGTGAGAATAGCACCAGGGCTTTTTTGTCTGGGCTGGCGACCGAAATTTTGACGACCACCTCGCGACACTGCTCAGCGTTGGCATGGGCACCATAGGTGGCTTCGGTGCCGAGCAATTCAATATTCACCTCGGAATAAGGCTTGAGGCCTTTCTCTTCGAACATGCGAGAGGTTTTGCTGATAATGGCGTCGGCGACGGCCTGCGCTTTGGCTTTGGCGTCGATGCCGGCCATGAGAAAGGTCACGGTACATTTAAAACCATCGGGCCAGGTGCCGGATACCTTGTAGTGTTCGGTTGGGGCCTGACCGCGCGCCCCGGTGACGCGAACTTGATGTTCACCCACTTCGTTTAGTTCGACGCCAGTGAAATCACAGGCCACATCGGGCAGCATGTAGGCGCGCGGATCGCCGATCTCGTAAACCAGTTGCTCGGCAACGGTCGCCCGGTTAACCAAGCCGCCTGTATTGTCAGGTTTGGTGACGACAAAGCTACCGTCGGCCGAGATCTCTGCGATGGGGAAGCCCATATTGTCGAAACCTTCTTTTACGAGTTCCCAATCGGTGAAATTGCCGCCCGTACAGTGGGCTCCGCATTCGATGATATGCCCGGCAAGGCTGCCTTGGGCAAGTTTGTCGTAGTCCTGCCAGTCCCATTTGAATTCGTGCATCAGCGCGCCTAACACCACAGCGCTATCCACCACGCGGCCGGTAATCACAATATCGGCTCCGGCATCGAGTGCGGCGGTAATGGCCGGCGCACCGAGGTAAGCATTCATGCTCACCATCATGGGAGGCATTGCTTGCCCAGAGAACATTTCTGTGACGCCGGCTTTTTGATATTGCCCTCGTTTGGGCAGAATGTCGTCGCCTGCCACCATGGCGATATTTAAAGCCACACCTTCTGTTTCAGCCAGCGCTTGTAATGCGGCAACACAGGCCTTGGGATTTACGCCGCCGGCATTACTGATCACCTTGATACCCTGATCTTTAATCGGTTTTAGCAGGGGGCCCATGACTGTTTTGACAAAGTCGGTGGCGTAGCCCGCGTTGGGGTCCTTCATCTTTTGGCCGGCCATAATCGACATGGTGATTTCGGCCAGATAGTCGAACACAAGATAGTCGATGTTGCCCTGGTGCACGAGCTGAGCGGCGGCGGTTTCGGTATCGCCCCAGAAAGCCGATGCGCAACCAATGCGGAGTCGTTCTTTACTCATGTGTGTGTCCTTTCAAGTTGCTGATGAGGAGCAGGTGACGGAACAATACCAAGCAAGCGCTTGGTTTGTAAACCCTCAAAAAGCAAATTACACTGTTGCGGACTTTTTGCTATGTTGTGCTCCTCCCGGAGTTAAGGAAATCTATACATCATGATGCCTGCAAGCCTGATCAAAGATGGTTTATTGACTGATCCCAAAAGTGCCAAGGGTCGCCTGCTACACCAAGCTGCTCGCCTGTTTCGTGAAAAAGGTTACGAACGCACCACGGTGCGGGATGTTGCATCAGCCGTGGGCATTCAGTCCGGGAGTATCTTTCATCACTTCAAAAGCAAAGAGGCGATTCTTAAGGCTGTGATGGAAGAGGCCATTGTTTATAACACGCACCGTATGCGCGAAGAGTTGTCACGGGCGCAGAGTCCGCGTGATGAAGTACTGGCGCTCATTCGCTGTGAGTTGGAGGCCATTAATGGCATTACTGGTGACGCCATGTCGGTACTGGTGTATGAGTGGCGTAGCCTGAATGAAGAGAATCAAAAAGACATACTCAAGCTGCGTGATGAGTATGAAGATCTGTGGCTGAA
>JAWWBW010000045.1:0-16296 GCA_033720775.1 Oleiphilaceae bacterium
ATAGAGCCCGTGCTGTTCGTGCCTTTTCTGCCCGGGACCATACGTTAAACAGGAGAACTGCTTTGAGGCCGGAGGTTTGGCTGTTCCTTAAGGGAGCGATGATGGGGGCGGCTGACATTGTGCCGGGGGTTTCTGGTGGCACGATAGCTTTTATCACCGGCATTTACGAACGCTTGATCGCGGCACTAAGAGGGTTTCTTCCGGCATTCATTGAGTTGGTTAAAGCGCGCGATTGGAAAATGTTCTGGCAGCAGGCGGATATGACGTTTCTGATGGTGCTTCTGATGGGTATTATCAGTAGCGTCGCTGCCTTGGCCAAGCTTATTTCCTGGTTGCTGGTTGCCTATCCAATTCCCCTCTGGTCTGCTTTTTTTGGTCTGATTGTCGCCTCTGTGTTTATTGTGCAGGCTTCGATTAGGCAGAGGCATGTTGTGTTAATGCTGCCTTTCTTAATGGGTGCGGCAATTGCTTTTAGTCTCACATTATTGTCTCCAGTGAGCCTTTCTCCCTCTTTACTTAATGCTTTTATGTCGGGCGTATTGGCTATTTGCGCCATGATACTCCCCGGTATATCCGGTAGTTTTATATTGGTGATGCTCGGGAGTTACGGCTTTATTCTTGAGGCAATAACTTCGATGAATTTATCGGTGTTGAGCATCTTTGCGCTCGGATGTTTAGTGGGGCTGCTGAGTATCGCTCAGCTACTTGGTTGGGCGTTTGAGCATTTTCATGACGCTACTTTGGCTTTTTTAACTGGTGTGATGGTTGGTGCGCTAAATAAGGTGTGGCCGTGGCGCGAGGTGTTGTCTTGGCGTTCCAATCAGCAGGGAGACCTTGTGCCGGAAGTGGAGAGAAGTGTTGGACCGACCTATTATGAGCAGGTAGTTGGAGTGGATGCGCAATATGGATTGGCAATATTGTGCATGGTGCTGGCGTTTACCATGGTGATCGCCGCGGAGCGCTTGGCTAGGCGGATTTAATGCGGCTAGATGAGATGTTGGTCAATCATGGAGTGTGAACTGGTTTTAATGGGTTGTTTCGATAGGTAACACCTCTGGCGATATGGTAACAAATTTGGGGTGTATAACGTTTTAGAATATGGTTCAATAATAACAACTTAGCTTTTTTTCTTCATATAATTTCTAGAATACTAGAATTTAAGTTAATAATAATTAATCAATAAATAATAATTTGTAATAAGCTCGCGGGGCTGGTTGATCAAACTATGTTCACAAATATGTCAGAGCTGTTCAATAAATGATCGTTCTATGCGATTTGTAACCGTTTGTATCTTAGTGCTTGGTTTGCTCACCGCTTGTGTGAGTAAAGATATCTATCACGATTCGTCCTTTAATCCACCAGTATATTTCGGTACTCATGTTGTGCGTGAGGGAGATACTTTGTATTCGATTGCGTGGCGTTATGGTAGGGACTTTCGCGAGTTGGCAAGTACTAACAATATTGCCGCGCCATACACGATTGTTCCCGGGCAAAAAATTGATCTGGAGCGATCTGATCGAGGTGTTTCGCGCAGTGAAAACCGCGTGACTGAGCGCGCCAAAACCAAAGTCAATGTAACAGAAAGTAATCGAGCTAACGAAATAAGAAGTAATGTTACAAAAATAAAAAAACATAAGAACTTCAAGGACATAAAATGGAGTTGGCCTCATCTTGGCCCGATACTTGCGAAGTACAAGAACGGCGCTCAACCGAATACGCGATCTGGCGTTAACAAGGGGATCGATATCGGGGGAGAAATGGGTGACCCAATCTATGCAGCTGCTTCAGGTGAAGTGGTGTACGCGGGAAGCGGTCTCCTCGGTTACGGTAATCTGATTATCATTAACCACAATGCGCTGTACTTGAGTGCCTATGCCCACAACCGACGCATTTTGGTCAAGGAAGGCCAGCAGATAAAACGTGGACAGCAAATTGCGGAAATGGGGCGATCAGGAGTGGAAAGAACCATGTTGCATTTCGAGATTCGTCGCGATGGCAAGCCGGTCGACCCACTGCGGTATTTACCTCATAGATAGGCGGTAGTAAGCAAAAGAAGTTTATCGCAGAGGAATGTGCCACAAAAGATGCGCCGTCCGGAGACGACGCAGGTATTAACAGCTAGGTTGCCAGGAGAGGTGCCAGAGTCATTTAGTCACATCGTGTAAGGGGTGTGTGATTGGGTCTGATGCCGGGCAAACAATAAAAAGCGGAGTATGTATTATGTCAGCAGAACGAGAAGAGTATTACGACGATTTGGCCTTTGAAAACGAGGCGGAGGAAGAGCTCACTGAGCAGGAAGAGATTGCCAACGTAGTCACTTCCATTGACAGTCGACGCACTCGGTCGCGGTCGGATGGTCAGTCCTACCGGCAGTTAGATGCCACACAGATTTATCTCAACGAAATTGGTTTCTCGCCTCTGCTTTCTCCGGAAGAAGAAGTGTACTTTGCGCGCTTGGCTCAAAAGGGCAATGAAGAAGGGCGTAAGCGTATGATCGAGAGCAATCTGCGTTTGGTGGTTAAAATTGCTCGTCGATACGTGAATCGCGGCTTGACCCTGCTTGATTTGATCGAGGAAGGTAATCTGGGTCTCATCAGAGCTGTAGAGAAATTCGATCCCGAGAGAGGGTTCCGTTTTTCAACCTATGCTACGTGGTGGATACGTCAGACAATCGAGCGTGCCATCATGAACCAGACCCGCACAATTCGTTTGCCTATTCATGTGGTCAAAGAGCTCAATTTGTATTTGCGTGCGGCGAGAGAACTGACGCAAAAGCTCGATCATGAGCCTTCTCCTGAAGAAATTGCTGATCTGCTCGACAAGCCGGTCGCTGATGTAAAAAGAATGTTGGGGCTCAATGAGCGTATTACTTCAGTAGATACTCCTATTGGCGGTAACGGCGACAAATCTTTGCTCGACACGGTTGCTGATGAATCAGCTTCCGATCCTGCTGAACTGCTCCAAGATAGTGATCTTAGGGGCAGTATCGATGGCTGGTTGGATCAGCTTTCGGGCAAGCAGCAAGAAGTTTTGGCGCGCCGCTTCGGATTGCGTGGTTACAAGATGAGTACGCTGGAAGAGGTGGGTAAAGAAATTGGGCTGACGCGCGAACGGGTCCGACAAATTCAGGTCGAGGCTCTTAAGCGTCTGCGAGATATTCTCGAGAAGCAGGGTTTAAGTGGGGAAACGTTATTCAAGTAGGTTATTTGTCTGATGGCAATAAAAAAGGTCGCTTTAGCGGCCTTTTTTATTGCGCGGTATATTCTGTTTTGTCCCTATATTCGCAAAGGTCTTCGATTAGGCAGGCGCCGCAACGAGGCTTTCTCGCGGTACAGGTATAGCGGCCATGCAGAATAAGCCAGTGATGCGCATCGACTAAAAACTCTTTTGGTACTAAACGCAGCAGCCGTTTTTCTACTTCGAGTACGTTTTTACCGGGAGCAATCTTGGTGCGATTGGCGACCCTGAATATATGAGTATCGACAGCCATTGTTGGGTGCCCAAAGGCCGTATTGAGTACTACGTTCGCGGTTTTACGACCCACGCCAGGAAGGGCTTCCAAAGCTTCACGACTTTCTGGTACTTGTGAGTCGTGTTGCTCAACCAGAATGTGGCAAGTTTTCATAATATTTTCTGCTTTGGTGTTGAATAAGCCGATGGTTTTAATTTCGCGCTTCAAACCTTCCAGGCCGAGGTCAAGAATTGCTTGAGGTGTGTTCGCTTTGACAAACAGGCCGTCGGTGGCTTTGTTGACGCCCTTGTCTGTCGCTTGAGCTGACAAAATGACTGCAATGAGTAGTTCGAACGGTGAAGAGTAGTTAAGTTCGGTTTCAGGCTTTGGATTTGCGCTTTTTAGGCGAGTAAAAATCTCGTGTCGCTTATCTTTGTTCATATTATCTATACAACTTGGTTTTAACCTTGCAAATTAGGGAGTATACTGCCTTCAGCCATGAAAACCCGGCTATATTTGTTATGTCTAGCGTTTCGATTGCCTTTGGCGGTACCTCGTCCTGTAAAGCATAAGTTATATCCAGTTTTTTTAGGCCTTTTTTATCCAATTTTTATGAGGATGACTTATGTCTGATCGTGTTACCGGTAAGGTTAAATTTTTTAACGAGTCCAAAGGTTTTGGTTTTATTGAGCAAGAAAATGGTCCTGACGTGTTTGTACACTTCAGTGCTATCGAAGCTGACGGCTTCAAAACGCTGACTGACGGCCAAGCAGTTGAGTTCACTGTAGGTCAAGGCCAAAAAGGTCCACAAGCTGAAGCGGTTAAGCCTCTGTAAGCTACGATCTTTAGATTCGGTGGCATCACGCCACCGAATTTCCCTTTTCGCTTCCCGCCCCCCCTTCTTCAAACGCCACCAATACTACTTCTTCGAAGCCCAGTCTTTGCTGTAGTTGATGCATAAATTCTTTGTGAATGCTATCTTTCTTCCCGCATTCAACTTGTTACCGTGCGCCGCTATAAAAATGAGCCAAATGCTTGCAGGAAAAAAAATATTGCTGGGTATTACCGGCGGAATAGCCGCTTATAAAGCCGCTGAACTTTGCCGTGAATTAGTAAAGCAAGGAGCTCAGGTCAGAGTGATTCTGACCAATGGTGCCCAGCAGTTCATCACGCCACTTACCTTGCAGGCATTGTCGGGGAATGCTGTGCACACGGACTTGCTCGATCCGGACGCTGAACTCGGTATGGGGCATATCGAGTTGGCCAAATGGTCTGACTTAATCTTGATTGCGCCCGCTTCCGCCCACTTCATCGCGCAATTGGCGCATGGCTTGGCGGGAGATCTGCTGCTTACATCCCTTTTGGCATCCGCTGCGCCACTCGCTATTGCTCCAGCAATGAATCAGGCTATGTGGCAGAACCCTGTCACCCACAACAACATGCAGCTCCTTCAGCAGCTTTATGGCGAGCGCCTTCTTGTTTGGGGGCCATCGCAAGGTGCGCAAGCCTGCGGCGATATTGGCCCGGGACGTATGATTGAGCCGTTAGAGCTAACAAAAAATGTTGCAGATTTTTTTGCCGGCAAGGGCGATGTTGAGTGCTGCTCCGGATTGAAGATAGTGATTACCGCAGGTCCAACGAGAGAGCCGATAGACCCCGTTCGGTATATAAGTAACCACAGTTCAGGAAAAATGGGCTTTGCTCTGGCTTCCGCATTTTCTAATCGGGGTGCGCAGGTTACGTTGATTGCAGGACCAGTTAACTTGCCAACTCCTGCAGGCGTAGAGCGCGTTGATGTGGTGTCCGCGCAGGAAATGTACGACGCAGCAATGCAGCATTGTGAGCGAGGAACTTGTAATGTGTTTATTGGTGCAGCCGCCGTCGCGGATTACCGGGTCAAGACAGCCAGTGAACAGAAAATTAAAAAGAAGCAGGAGAACATGGCCATTGAGCTAACGCGCAACCCGGATATTATTGCCGCGGTGGCCGCTCTTTCTGAAAAGCCTTTTACGGTTGGTTTTGCTGCAGAAACGCAGGATGTTTTGGCTTATGCGCGAGATAAATTACAGCGCAAAAAGCTGGATATGATTATCGCTAATGACGTGTCGCGCAGTGATATCGGTTTTAATTCCGATCAGAATGAGGTCTTTGTGATAACGGGCGACGGGCAGCAGCACCTAAATCGTCAATCCAAGCATTCATTGGGGCAGCAGCTGGCCGAAGCCATTGTCCTTGCCTTCAAAAAAAATTAGGGAGTAAATTCAGACATGAGCCGTGCCAAAGTACAGGTTCGTATTCTTGATCCGCGTTTGGGCGATTCCATACCTTTTCCTCAATATGCCACAGATGGTTCTGCGGGGCTGGACTTGCGTGCTTGTCTCAGCGAGGCGCTGACCCTTGAGCCTGGTGCGTCAACCTTGATAGGAACTGGCATGGCGATTTATCTGGCTGATCCGAATCTGGCTGCAATGATATTGCCCCGATCTGGCCTGGGACATAAGCATGGCATTGTGCTTGGCAATCTCGTCGGGCTGATCGATTCCGATTATCAGGGAGAATTAATGGTGTCCTGTTGGAATCGAGGTGATAAGCCATTCACTGTCTCGCCCGGCGAGCGCATTGCGCAGCTGGTTGTTGTCCCCGTGGTGCAAGCAGAGTTTAATGTAGTCGATAGTTTTGAGTCTTCGGACAGAGGTGAAGGAGGATTCGGCTCCACTGGGCGCAAGTAGGCTATGCTCAATAGAATAACCCTAATCCGACACCCTTCCGCGTAAATGGGATGCCAGGCATGAAATTTGGAAAAAAAGACGCCGCGAAAGTTAAAACGATTGAACCTGAACAAAAGAAAAAATCAAAGCCGCCCAAAAGTACCAATGGTGCTTTGTTAAACGCTTGGGCCTGGCAGCCAGTATTGCTCTCACTGGCGATTATTGCTGGTATCGCCGTTCTGTTGGAATTGCTCTACATTGCGCCAACCGAAAGTCAGCTTCAAAAGCAACAACACGAAAAAGCGATACTGTATGTAAAAAGCCTTGTTGATGCGCACATCGACGAACGTATCAAAGTGATGGAAGCTGCTGTAGCGCAGTCACCTGCGGCTCCTCCCTTGTCGGATTTGACAGAGTGGTATTCGGTTGCTGCCAGTGAACTAAAAATCTTGCGTAACCAGTATCCCTCACTGAGCTTTGCCAGCGTCGACATTTTACGTTCCGCAGCCGAAAAGCAGCAAACGCTCGTCGAAGGCTTTTTCCACGAAAAGAACTGGTACTTCCAAGTAGCCATGCCGCTTAATACGGGCGAAATTAATCTGGCTATTTTTGGCGTTAAACCTTTGCTGCCTAAGCTGAAGATTCCATCGATTTATGGGCCGGGCGAAATTAGCCTTGTAGCAGGAAGCAATGGAGCAATGCGTAAGGTGCTGAGCTTGGGTGAGGGTGGCGGCGATGTTGTCTTGACGAAACCAACCCGTATTCCTCAATGGCAACTTCAGTATGTCTCGGGTAGTAATGGCGCTATTTCGCTTGATCGCATAGTGCCCTTGATCGTGCTGGGTGTGGGTGGATTGTTGCTAGCGTTAGCTTTGATGCTGTTGGTCAGGGTGCGAATGGCATCCGTCAAACAGAGCTTGCAGCTGGCAACAAGAATGATGCGCAATGCGGTGTCGGGAGAGGGAAAGAAAAATCAACTGCTGGCATTCGCCGAACTCAACTCCATGGTTGCAGCGGTTAGTCAGGCGGCCAGGCAGATACCGAAGTCGCAACCGGAAAAACCGACACAAAAGGCAGAGGAGGTGCCTCAATCTGGAGATGATGCGCCTTTATTTGAGGATGATTTATTGGACCTGGATGTGCTTGCCGAAGCCGAATCAGGGTTAGACGGTATAGTGGCAGACAGTGCCTATCAGGAAAGTGAGACGGGAGCAATCGTGGAAGAGGTTCAGCAGTTGGATGTGCCGCAATCAATTTTTAGGGCCTATGATATTCGTGGTGTGGTCAACGAAACCTTGAATGAGGGTATCGTTGAGCTGATAGGAAAAGCACTGGCCTCTGAGGCTTTATCACAGGGGCACAGTACGTTATGTGTGGGATATGATGGTCGTCTGTCGAGTGTGGCTTATTGCG
This sequence comes from Oleiphilaceae bacterium, assembly GCA_033720775.1. GTDB lineage: Bacteria > Pseudomonadota > Gammaproteobacteria > Pseudomonadales > Oleiphilaceae > PZPK01. The sequence continues at coordinate 7,573 of JAWWBW010000045.1, forward strand.
AGGCCATCACGCGGGGTATTGTATCGACAGGAGCCAACGCAATCATCATAGGCCAAGTTCCAACGCCGGTGCTTTATTATGCGACACATCATTTTGAAACCGGTACGGGCGTGATGATTACAGGGAGCCACAACCCAAGTAATTACAACGGCTTTAAAATGATGATAGGGGGCAACACACTCTCTGGTGAAGATATACAGAAGCTCTACAATCGCATTGTGTTGCAAGACTTTGCGCAAGGTCAGGGCGAACGCAGCGAGCAGCCAGTTGAGCGTGACTACCTCGATACGATTCTTGATGACATTGCGGTCGCAGCACCGCTTAAAGTAGTTGTGGATGCAGGAAATGGTGTTGCGGGGGGCATTGCCCCCACGTTGATCGAAGAACTGGGGTGTGAGGTTATCCCTCTCTATTGCGAAGTGGATGGCAACTTCCCTAATCATCATCCCGATCCTGGTAAGCCAGAAAACCTGAAGGACCTGATTGCCGCTGTGCAAGAACATGAAGCCGATATCGGTTTGGCTTTCGATGGTGATGGCGACCGCGTTGGCGTGGTCACCAATGCCGGAAAAATTATCTGGCCAGACCGCTTGCTAATGCTCTTCGCAAAGGATGTGGTGGCTCGCAATCCCGGTGCCGACATCATCTATGATGTGAAATGTTCGCGTCGTTTAAGTGCGCTCATCACCGGTTATGGTGGTCGACCAGTCATGTGGAAAACCGGACACTCTCTGATAAAAGCCAAGATGAAAGAGACTGGAGCGCTCTTGGCAGGAGAAATGAGTGGCCATGTGTTCTTCAAAGAGCGCTGGTATGGCTTTGATGATGGTCTGTACAGCGCTGCGCGGCTACTGGAAATTTTGGGTGTTGATGATCGTCCCTCTGATGCGGTATTCGCGGATTTCCCCGAGGATGTGAGTACGCCAGAAATCAATATTACTGTGACCGACGAGAGCAAGTTTTCCATCGTCGAAAAACTTTGCGCGCAAAAAGATCAGTTTGCTGAAGCGAACGTATCGACCATTGATGGTCTGCGTGTGGATTATCCCAACGGTTGGGGCTTGTGTCGGGCATCCAATACAACGCCAGTGTTGGTGCTGCGGTTTGAGGCTGATGACGAACAGGCTCTGGAATCTATTAAAGATGCGTTCAAGCGTGTGTTGGCGCAGGTTGATGACAGTCTCGACCTTAACTTTTAATTTTTAGTTCAATAAGTGTAAAAACATGAGTCTCGATAAAGACGCAGCGATTCAGATCGCTTCTGTTCTAAACAAAGCTTTGCCATACATTCAGCGGTTTGCGGGATCTACCATCGTGATCAAATACGGTGGTAACGCAATGGAAAATGAGGAATTAAAGAGCAGTTTTGCGCGTGATGTAGTGTTGATGAAAGCGGTCGGCATGAATCCTATTGTGGTGCATGGAGGCGGTCCACAAATTGGTGATCTGCTCAAGCGTCTGAACATAGAAAGCCATTTTGTTGACGGTATGCGGGTTACCGATAGCCAGACGATGGATGTTGTAGAAATGGTGCTCGGCGGATTGGTCAACAAGGAGATTGTGGCCTTAATCAATCGCAATGGTGGTAAGGCCGTGGGCTTGACGGGTAAGGATGCTTCGTTTATCAAAGCGCGAAAGCTTGAGGTAAAGCGCTCCTCTCCTGAAGTACAAAAATCGGAAATTATCGACATCGGACATGTCGGCGAGGTCAGTGCTGTTGACGCTTCGGTTATCAATATGTTGACCCAGAGTGATGTGATTCCGGTCATTGCGCCCATTGGCGTGGGTGAAAATGGCGCCTCGTACAATATCAATGCTGACTTGGTTGCGGGCAAAGTTGCCGAAGAGTTGAACGCCGAGAAACTGATATTGTTGACAAATATTTCGGGGCTGCAAGATAAGCAGGGGCAGGTCTTAACAGGTTTGTCCACTGAGCAGGTAGATGACCTTATTGCTGACGGCACGATTTACGGTGGCATGTTGCCCAAAATTCAATGCGCCCTGAATGCCGTCAAGCATGGTGTAAAAAGCGCTCACATCATCGATGGACGCGTTAGCCATGCTACCTTGCTCGAAATCTTTACAGATGAAGGCGTAGGCACACTCATTACCAATCATTCGGCGCAAGCATAAGACCGGCTAGATAAACGTCTGCGAGCCCGTGTCGTTTTGGCTCAGCTGTTGCTCGCCGATGACACGATTGCGACCCTGACGCTTCGCTTCGTACATGCAGGTGTCGGCACGGTGAATCAGCTCTTCAGCCAGTTCACCGTACTGATAACAGGCGGCACCGATTGATACCGTGATCGTTCCCAATTGCATTTTTTCGGCGCTGTCAGAGAGCGTCTGTTTGGCGAGTTTGTCACGGATGTTTTCGGCTACAGATATCGCCCCGGTGTAATCGGTTTCAGGCAGCAGAATGGCGAACTCTTCGCCGCCAAATCGTGCCACCATGTCGCTGCCTTTCACGTTCTTTTTAAGCAGTGTAGCCACAAAACGGAGCACTTTATCTCCGATCATATGGCCAAATTTATCGTTAAACTGTTTAAAGTGATCGATGTCTAGCAGGAGCATACAGAGCGGGCGGTTTTCCATTTTGCTGGCGGAAATAAGGTTTTCAATCTCCATATCGAAAGCGCGCCGGTTGTTTACCTTGGTGAGGGAGTCCGTGGTTGCCTCTGAATTCAGTCTTGCGATTTCAGCGCGCAGTTGCTTCATCTCATCGGCCATAGTTGCGAGACTGTCCTGCATTTGTCGCGTCGCTTCTTCGCGTTTATGTGTTTCCTCAATCAAATGCCGAATGAGTGATCGGATCTCGTCAGCGTCGTTGGCCGCATCCATTTGCGTGCTGAACTGATGCAGGTTATGGGAGTAGCGGCTGAGTCCCTCTCCCTCTGAACCTATTTTGCTCAGGAGTTCATTGATCACTTCTCGTACGCTTTCACTCAGTTTATTGACTGCAGCTTCGCGTGCACTGGCAATGAAACGGTTGTATAACTCTCGATGCACTTCGCTGGTCATTGCGGTGCGGTTTGCTTCGAGCTCCTCAATTGCAGAAATCAGCTCATGATTTTCGCCATTGACGTATTCGTACCACACTGCGTAATTTTCAGGTGTGGTTGCGATATTTCGCCGGTTCATTTCAGGTAAAGTGCGTTTAAGCAACGCCACGGCTTTGCTAATATCGCTGCCGTCAGAATTTGGATTTGAGGCTTGGGGCATGTTGATGGCTTAGTCTTGGCTAGATGTGATGCGTGCACTATGGTTTATAGCAGAGTTTGCTCGTTCCTCAAACGACACAATTGTTAAATCTTTTCTTGGCGCGTCAAACGCAAGTGGGAATGCTCTTTGCTATAGTTGAAATTGGGGGGGCTTTCTCCCAACACACAATGTGTCGGGAGCGAAGGCTTTCCCCGGGGCTTGCTCGAACTACACGTACTACAGGGATAGACAACATATGAAGAGAACCCTGGTTTATCTTGGCCTGGGTGCCCTATTGGCTATGCTGCTGTCGCAGGCTGCTGTGCAATACCTGGTATATCAGGGTATTAACGATCTTCGCAAAGAGTTGAAGGACGAGCTTGACGTGGATTTTTCGTGGGTCAGTGCCGACTTCAATGGGGTGCTTACCTTGCACCAATTTGAGGTCACACCGTTTTCCCTTAAAAGGACCTTCGAGGCCGAAGAGCTCAAGCTTTATTTCGACGATTATCTGGCTCTGGTGACCGAACTGCCTAATCTTAGCCTTCACAATTGGCAGGCGCTTAAACGTATTCAAACGCTTAATGGTCAGACAGAGTTACGCGGCGTCGGTGTTGACGAATGGCTGGCAGAGACCACCCACCCTGTCACCGAGGAGTTTTTTGCGTTACACGCTTGCTCCCGTTCCAAAGCTGATGACGCAGAGTCTTTTTATCGGGCTTTGGGTATTCCAAGGCTCGCGATGGATGTGGACTTGGCCTTTAACGTCGAGCGACTCTCCCGTCAGGTAAGTCTTTCTTTGGGCGTTGATATGGTAGAGCGAGGTCGGCTTGATATTTACGCCACGCTAAGCGAAGGCGCGCTGGCCAGCGCATTGGTGCAAGCAGATTGGCGCGCTCTGGAACTTCAGTCTTTACAGGTCGCCTATGTTGAGAACGGATACTTCCGACGTATCAGTAATTACTGCACGCAGGATACCGCATGGACACGCGAAGCCTTTGCTTTGGCTGCTGCACAGCAATGGCAGATGAAACTGCTGGAACAGGGTGTGCGTGCCAGTGATCAGTTTGCGGCATTGTACGCAAACTTCCTGGGTCTTGGCGGTAAGTTGCGCATTGCCATTCAAAGTGATCGAGCAATACAGCTGCGTAACTGGGAATGGTTTTTGGATAAAGAACTGGTGTCTTTATTGGGGATTCAATTCAGGCTCAACGAAGCAGATATACAAGGCGTTTCACTCTCGTTGATTCGGGATGGCCTGTATCCGCCTCCGCCAGAGAAGCCTCAGGAAGTAGTGCCGGTTTCGGCATTGCCGCACGAAAAGGGGTTTCGCCAGATAGATCCCGAAAGCGCGCAGTTTTTACCTCAACAGCGATTGAAGGTGAAAACTCGTGATGGTCGTCTGATCGAAGGCATGGTGCAGCGTATATCCAAAGAACATGTTGTGCTACAGCAGCAGGTAAAGGGTGGGCAAGTGAGTTATAGCATTAAGCTCGCTGATATTGTGGAATTGTGGCGGTGGCAATAATGTTGCACCTACCCCGAGTTCCTGCGGTACATTTAGCGAGCTTTGAAACCTTGCTGAGTCAGTTGGTGGCGATACCTTCTGTCTCTTCGCCACAAGCAGACTGGGACCAAAGCAATGTGGCGGTTGTCGAGCTTTTGGCATCTTGGTTTGAGCAGCTCGGGTTCAGCACAGAAATCATGGCGGCCTCCCCGTCGGGCGATAAGGCCAATTTGATTGCAACGCTGGGTCAGGGAGACGGTGGGCTGGTGCTGTCAGGGCACACCGATACAGTTCCGTTTGATGCCAATCGTTGGCAGACTGATCCGTTCAGCCTGCAATCCAGTCAGGGCCGTTTTTATGGCTTGGGTACCTGTGATATGAAGGGTTTCTTTCCAATCATTGTTGAAGCCCTCAGGCAGCTAAACGGAGCGGAGTTATCACAACCGTTAATCGTCTTGGCAACGGCCGACGAAGAGAGTTCGATGGCGGGAGCGCGCGCTCTGGCAAAGAGCGGACGACGGTTGGGACGTGCAGCGGTAATTGGCGAGCCAACGAGTATTCGTCCTGTGCGCATGCACAAAGGCATTATGATGGAACGCCTGAGTGTCACCGGGCAGGCCGGTCACTCTTCCAATCCGTCGCTGGGTAACAATGCCATCGAAGGGATGACGCAAATGCTCTCGGCACTGAGAGAAATAAGGAGTGAATGGCAATCGAAATACCGCAATCCGTTGTTTGATGTTGCAGCCCCAACGCTTAACTTGGGCAGGATTCATGGTGGCGATAGCCCAAATCGTATTTGTGGGCACTGCGAACTGAGCTTTGACATCCGCCCATTGCCGGGCATGGATTGTGAGCAACTTCATGACGAGATTGGCGCCAGGTTGGGAAAACTAGCACACGGCCTAGGTCTGAATATTGAGCTAGAGCCTTTGATTGATGCGGTGGAGCCATTTGAAACGAGTCATGATGCGGAGTTGGTCCGTATTGCGGAGCGTTTTACCGGGCAGGCATCTGAAGCGGTGGCATTTGCAACGGAGGCGCCATGGCTTAAAAGTATGGGCATGGAAACCATCGTGATGGGCGCGGGTTCTATCGATCAGGCGCATCAACCCAATGAATATCTTGCCCATGATCAGGTGGCACCCATGGCTGATGTGCTTAGCCGTTTAATTCGGCATTATTGTGTTGATGTGAGTGCGTTGACGAGGGACAGAACAAATTGAATAAGCAGGACTGGGTAAGCTGGTTTCGCCATGCCTCTCCCTACATTAATACCCATCGCAAGCAAACTCTGGTCATCGCATTGAGTGGTGCAGCGTTGCAGCATGAAAACCTTGAGCACATCATCCATGACCTCACCCTGTTGAATAGTCTTGGTGTTCGCCTCATCGTTGTATTTGGTGCGCGGCCACAAATTGATTCCGCATTGGCGGCGAATGAAATAAAAAGTCGGTTTCACCGAGGCCTGCGGGTCACGGATCAGCAGTCACTGCCTTTAGTCGTTGAGGCTTATGGAAAATTAAGGGCTGAACTTGAGGCACGATTTTCGATGGGGCTGGTGAACTCGCCGATGCACGGTGCTCGCATGAGTGTGGTGAGCGGCAACTTTGTAATGGCCAAGCCGATAGGCGTGCTCGATGGCGTCGACCTGTGTCATACCGGAGTCGTGCGCAAGGTGCAGCATCAGGCGCTGAGCCAAATACTTGATGCCAAGGCGATTGTACTCATGCCCGCGATGGGTTACTCCGTGACCGGAGATATTTTTAACTTGGGGTATGAAGATCTGGCAGCAGAAGTGGCTGTTCAGACAGCGGCAGACAAACTGATCTTTTTGGGCCAGGAAGATGTGCTTCGAGATGCGTCGGCGAACATGCCGCATGAATTGAGTGTTGATACGGCGGCAGCATGGGCGAGCGACGAGGGTCGCGACCGCGAGAGTCGCAATCAACTCGCCGCTGCAGCCAAGGCAGGTCGTTCAGGCGTGGCACGCATCCATATTCTCAGTTATACCCGCGACGGTGCGCTCCTGGAAGAGTTATTTACGCGTGATGGTAGCGGTACCATGGTGAATGCGGATAACTATGATGAGATCAGAGCGGCTGGTCTGGAGGATATAAATGGCATTCAGGAACTGATTGTTCCCTTGGAAGAACAGGGGTATCTGGTGCGACGTTCGCGAGAGCGGTTGGAGATAGAGCTAGATTATTTTCTGGTCGATGTGCGAGATAATGCCATTATTGGTTGCGCTGCTTTGTATCCATTTCCGAGCCAGCAAGCGGGTGAACTTTCATGCTTTGCTGTTCACGAAGCATACCGTCGGGAAGGGCGAGGAGACAAACTGCTTGCCGCAATAGTGGACAGGGCCAAAGCCATGAATCTGCAGCGCTTGTTCGTTTTAACTACCAAGACAGAACACTGGTTCAGAGAACGCGGTTTCGAGCCTGTTGCTGCGGACCAACTGCCTGGTGAAAAGATTTATAACAAAGACCGAAACGCTAAAGTCTTGGTAAAATCGCTCGCTTCCTGAGCCAACTAGATAATCTGCCAAATAACGAGACAGGGATACACTTATGGAACGCAGATCGAGTTTACGTAAACCGATCCACCTGGATGCTGTGTTGCGCCTCGAAGGGGGAGCCAAGTGGCCGTGCATTATTGCCGACTATTGTGACCAGGGGATGTTTCTCAAGTTTTCGCTGGCTGTCTCGAAAGCGATTGAGTCTGATCAATCGGTGGCGCCGGGGCGTGGGTTTGTTGTTTGTTTTCAGGGGCGACAGGGTCTGCCTTATGAAATTCAGGCGGAACCTGCGCATCTGCTAAAGGGAGCCGCTGGTATCCGTTTTCGAGGGCGCTTCTCCCAAGCTGTAGATGCCTTGGCTGACTACGTGGCTGACTCGCAAGGTGTGACGCATCCCCAAGAAGAGATACAGCATATCGTTGAAGAGTGCATCGAAGCGATTCAAACCCATATGTCGCCTTTGATGCTCGATTTTTGGCCCAAGCTTGTTAGTCGTGTAAAAGAGGCGGCATTAGAAGCAAGCACAGATCAGCTGGCAAACGCCACGATGGAAGCCGCCAACAAAATTGACCGCGAAAAAACGCCTTTACAGCAGCGTTATTTGGCAGCGATCAGCGATCCCATGGGCGGCTATCATCCACACGAACATGCTTCTGAATCGGTTGATAAGCTTTCATTGATCGACAAAGGGGAGTTCGAAGACTGGCTGACTACGCGTGTATTGGTTACCAAGGCTGAAACTCAGTATCGCTCTAGCCTTTTGCCATTGAAGATGCGGCTGGATGACTTAGGGCTCTCCGATAAACATCATCATGAGAATCCACTTGGTCCGGCCCTCGTTGTTAATGCCTTTCAATCTGCAGTTGCCAACAAAGTGGTAGATAGCAGCATTGAGAAATTATTTTTTAAGCTGTTTGAGCAAGAGGTCGTTGGTGAATTAGGGGCCCTTTATGATGAACTCAATGACATTCTGATACGGCACAACGTACTACCGGAATTGAATATTACCCGCCAGATCAAGAAGTCTCCGGAACGATCTCCCGCCAAGCCTAAAAACAAGCCCGCACCAGACGCTGATGCGGCGGAACCTACGGCACAGGACAGCATTGACGGCGTTGGACCTCCTCAATTTTCATATGGCAGTGGTGCTGCAACGCCAATTCCCGCTTCAGCCATGGAGCATAGTCAAAGCGCCGTACAGCCTCCGTTTAGTGGGCAACCGATGGGAGGTGCTCCGGCAGAGACGAGCGCTAACTCTAATGAACCGGCGCCAAATGATTCGCCAGCCAGCCCTGTTCAGGCTGCGCATCCAGCGGCATCTGTCGATAGCACGCACCGGCCGCCCGCCCACGATGTTCCTTATCAGAATGTTGCTGGACTTGTCCGCTCGCTACATCAGACCCAGAAACCGGGTCAACCAGGCGTCCCGGATGGTGCTTCATTGCCCGTTGGAGAGAGTTATTCCACCGAGGAACTGACGAAAGGATTGTCGGCC
>JAWWBW010000046.1:0-16187 GCA_033720775.1 Oleiphilaceae bacterium
AGCGGGAGAAAGTGCATCGATGCAAACTTGGTCTTGAGCGCAACCAAACAAAAATACAGTCACCATCAAGATGGGAAGGAGTGTGTTCATTATTCTAATGATTATCCTGTCTGATGCTAATAACGCCGCTGTATGGCGTGCTTTCTACGGGGCGGGGTAAACACGGTCTAGCATCGCTGGTTTTTGATTGCACGATGCGAGATGGTCTTGTTAGTTTTTAATGTTGGGCGTTTTAAATATAAACAATTGATCAATAAAGTACGCAAAAGCAATACCGTAAAAAGCGAAATATTCATAGTTTGACCAGTCATTGCCAGCGCTTTCTGAGTGTGGGCGAACAGCCCAGAAATAACTACGATTAGGTTCTAATTGCTGTTTTACTTTATGTTTATTACCTTCAATCTTGGACTCGACATATACAATACTTTTTGGTTCTGATTGTTCCCCTCCCATCAGATAGCCATTACTTGTATAAGCCCCTTCAAACAAAATTAAATCCGCTGGGCCATCAAAGTCTGGCGCCCACTCTAATGTGGGAGTCAAGCTTTCGACCTCGGTCAATTTGTGTGGCCAACCGCTATCAGGGTTTAATGGCTTTGCAATATCGTATGAGGCACAACCTGAAATACCCAAAACAATCGCCAAAAGTACAATCTTCATTAGTAAAAACCTCTTAAAAACTAACGCCTTTAGCGGCGGCGAGCGCAGCGAGTCTAGCCCTCGGCTCTTTGCGAACGAGGCAGGCTAAACTTGTTAGAAATCATTACAACGCAGGCTTAGTAAATACACGAGTTAAATATGGTTGGACCCACTCAATCTTTTCGAATCCAGTTTTCTTTGGAACATAAAGCTCTACTGTAGTGGATTCTCCAGGCGCCAATACTTCGTACACTGATTCTTCGTCGATATCCCAGATATTTTTATCCTGACCATAAACGTAATACTTAACGTTTACCCTTCTTATTTCAATGTCAGAGTTATTGGTGATTTTAGAGTAACCAAACCAGTATTTTGATTCAGCATCTTCGTTGAGCTTCATCTCTGGAACTTGAACAGAGATTTGGCTGAAAATCTCTGGTGAAAAAGTTTCTTGGCGATCATCAAAAACATCTGAGACGAGAAGGTATAGAAAAGTACAGATAAGTACTAAGGGAACAAGCCCTTTTGATGTTACGCCGAAAGCGTTTTGGTCATTCATGAAGCGGCTGAATTTATTCTTCCACATTCCGCAAGATGAGCAAATTTTTGCCCCACTTAGCATCTCAGAATGACAAAACTCACATTTTTGTTCCATTACAATACTTTCCTTTGATTTCTAACGCCTTTAACAGCGGCGAGTGAAGCGAGTCCAGCCCACGGCCGTTTGAGGGCGATGCTGGTTAAATGTCATTTTGCCCCAAACGTTTGTAGTATAGGAAAATAGTTTGCTAACAAAACGACGCTAATAATTAATACCAGAGAAAACGAAATGACCTTATATGGGTGAGCATTTTCTCCTTCCGGGTTATCACGGTTCCCGGGCATATTTTCTGGTAAGTGTATCAACTCGCCGACTAAGCCTAGAACCAAAACCGCGAGCAACGACCAAATATAACTAACCTCAAAAAAGTAGGAAATTGTTAATACAATCACTAACCAAACTACAGCTTGTGTCATCTTCCCATGACCAACTCTTTCGACACCTAATATTTGAATCAGCTTCGTGGTCACATCTGACCACGAAGCCTAGATCTGTTTTTTTCAAAGCTGGGCCTAAAACCCTTATTTAGGCATATCTTAAAATAGACTCATGTCTATATCTGTGCATAAGTCGACAGCACCTTGTTGAGGAGTAAAAGGGGCGCATTTATTTTTACCACCCCCAGATTTTCGAGCTAGCGATTATGGACCCCATACCGAGTACGGGGTGACGAAGTGGGAGGGCCAGCAATCCCTCTATTTGTCTAATTCGCAGTGCGCGACTTGTCGATCCCAGAAAACGCTATGTGTTTCCAGAATGACGCTTTTTTGGGGGCTTTTAGCGTCCGACGTCAGACACAGGTCGTCCGACCAAGTCGCGCCCCAAAAGAGCGTTTCCCGAAACTACCTCGACCCTCCAAAGCCTCACAAGAAGTGAGGGGTGAGCCCAAAGACTCGTCATCAATAAAAAGGCCGCAACGCGGTGGCGAAGCGGCCTTTGAAGTGCCCGATTTAACTTATTTTGATAACAGCGAAATATCCGCTACGCGCAAGAACAGATTGCGCAGGCGTGTGAGCAGCGCGATGCGGTTGTTGCGTACATTTTCGTCATCGGCCATGACCATGACCTGATCAAAAAAGGCATCCACCGGAGCTTGCAGTGATGCCAGCTCGGTCAGGGCAGTCTGGTAGTCGCCCTGATCAAACAGCGGTGTGACGCGCCCGTGTAGCTCGGCCAAGGTGCTGGCCAGTGCTTTTTCGGCGTCTTCGCTGAGCAGATGGCTGTCGACATCTTCGCTGGCATCGCTAATGCCCTGCTTGGCGAGAATGTTTGATACACGCTTGTTGGCGGCAGACAAGGCCTCGGCTTCGCTGCGCTGGTAGAAGGCATTGACGGCCTGCACGCGCTGGTGGAAGTCGAGCGGACGGGTGGGGCGACGGGCCGATACCGAGAGAAAGACTTCGGCAGAAACGCCTTCGTCTTCGTACCAGGCGCGAAAACGCTCCAGCATGTAATCAACCAGCTGCTCGTTAAGGGCTTTGTTTTCGAGTTCGCCATAGGCGCTCTGGGCCCAATTAATCACTTCGTTCAGGTCGAGCGGCAACTGCTTTTCCACGATGATGCGCAGTACACCCAGCGCGGCACGGCGCAAGGCAAAGGGATCTTTGGTACCGGTGGGTGGCTGGTTAATACCAAACAGGCCAACCAGCGAATCGATCTTTTCGGCCAGCGACACCGCGCAACCCGTTAGCGTGGTGGGCAGAGGTCCGCCTGCATACTTGGGCATGTATTGCTCGTCGATGGCGAGTGCGACCTCTTCATGCTCACCATCATGGCGCGCATAGTGCGTACCCATTAAGCCTTGCAGGTCGGTGAACTCCAGTACCATTTCGCTGACCAGATCAGACTTGGCCAGTTCGCCGGCGCGTTTTGCACGTGCGGCATCGCTGCCAATGGCTTCGGCAATTTTGGCGGCCAGTTGTGCCACGCGTTCCGTTTTGTCGTAAATCGTACCCAGTTTGGTTTGAAATACGATGTTCTTGAGGGCTTCACGCTTGTGTTCCAGCGTGGTCTTCTTGTCCGTTTCAAAGAAGAATGCCGCATCAGACAGACGTGGTCGAATCACACGCTCGTTACCACTGATGACCTGCTGCGGGTCCTTACTTTCGATATTCGCCAGGGTGATGAAGTGGGGCAGCATGGCACCCTCTGCGTTCACCACGTGGAAGTACTTCTGGTGCTCTTTCATGGAAGAGATCAGCGCTTCGGCTGGAACAGCCAAAAAGCGTTCTTCAAAATTACCCAATAGCGGCACCGGCCATTCGTTGAGTGCCGTGACTTCGTCTAACAGGGCCTCGTCGATGACGGCTTCGCCACCTACGGTGCGAGCAATCTCGGTGACACCACTGCGGATTTTCTCTTTGCGCGCCTCAAAGTCGGCGATGACTTTGCCTTGCTCCAGCAACAAGTGCTCGTAATCGGCGGGGCGATTTACGGTGATCTCGCCACTGCTGTGGAATCGGTGGCCGCGTGTGGTGTTGCCATTGGGGATATCCAGAATGGCGCCGGGTACCACTTGGTCACCAAACAGCATCAAAGACCATTGCACCGGACGGACAAACTCGACGCGTTGTGCGCCCCAGCGCATGCGTTTGGGGATCGGGAGTTTGGCCAGGGCTTGTTCCACAATGCCGTTGAGCAGACCGATGGTTGCCTGACCGGCTTCGGTACTGCGGTAGATGAGCCACGTGCCCTTGGGGGTTTCCATGTCTTCGAGCTGATCGGGTTCGATGCCCAGTGAGCGACAGAAGCCCAGCAAGGCTTTGGTGGGTTGCCCATCGGCATCAAAAGCGGCTTTTTTGGCCGGGCCGCGTTTTTCAATTTGCTTGTCGGCCTGTGTGGTGGCCAATGCTTCAATGCGCACGGCCAGTCGTCGCGGGCTGGCGAAACTAATGCTGTTTTCGAAGGCCAGACCGGCTTCTTTCAGGCCGTCACAAATGCCTTTGGTGAATGCGGCAGACAGGGTGCGCAGCGCCTTCGGTGGCAGTTCTTCGGTGCCGATTTCAACGAGAAAATCCTGTGCAGACATCTTACTTGTCTCCTTCTGCTGCAGACTGGGCCAATACTTCGTTTCGCAGGGCCTCGGGTGCCAGAGGGAAGCCCAGCTCCTTGCGGCGATCAAAGTAGGCTTGGGCGACCGCGCGCGCCAGACTGCGCACTCGCAGAATAAAACGCTGCCGCTCGGTCACCGAAATGGCGTGGCGGGCGTCCAGCATATTGAAGGTATGCGAGGCTTTCAGTACCAGCTCATAGGCCGGCAATGGCAGACCCAAATCGATCAGGCGCTGGCTCTCGGACTCGTAGGTGTCGAAATTTGCGAAAAGCGAGGCGGTATCGGCTTGTTCAAAGTTGTAGGTCGACATTTCCACTTCGTTCTGGTGGAACACGTCGCCATAGGTCACATCGCCTTCGGGACCATGAGTCCAGACCAGATCGTAAACGCTGTCGACGCCTTGCAGGTACATGGCAATGCGTTCCAGACCGTAGGTGATTTCGCCGGTGACCGGATAGCATTCGAGGCCGCCTACCTGTTGGAAGTAGGTAAACTGCGTCACTTCCATGCCATTCAGCCAGACTTCCCAACCGAGGCCCCAGGCCCCGAGGGTTGGGGATTCCCAGTTGTCTTCAACAAAGCGGATGTCGTGCACGGTGGGATCAATGCCCATGGCCTGCAGACTCTGCAGATACAGGTCCTGAATATTCAGGGGCGAGGGCTTCATCACCACCTGAAACTGGTAGTAGTGCTGCAGACGGTTGGGGTTCTCGCCATAACGCCCGTCAGTGGGGCGGCGACTGGGCTGTACGTAGGCGGCATTCCAGGTTTCGGGGCCGATGGAGCGCAAAAACGTGGCAGGGTGGAAGGTGCCAGCACCCACTTCCATATCGAGAGGCTGCAATACCACACAGCCTTGCTGGGCCCAAAAATTCTGCAGGGCGAGAATAAGCCCCTGAAAGGTTTTTACATCGGGAGAGTTTGCGTTCGACACCTTCGACACCCACCTGTTGGTATAGTTGTTTGTTTACTGATCGCCGGGCGATCATGACTCCTTGCGGGGCAAAACCCTTGCAAGGCGCCCAAAAAAAGAGCGGCATTATACCTCAGCTGCTCTGTTCTTGCTGGCTTATTGATTGATGTACTTCAAAATTTCCACTACCTGCTCGGGGGTTTCGGCCACCGCATGGGCGGCGCCGTCGATTTCCTTGAGCGGGTGTGTCAGGGCAGGATCGTGAATCACAATGACCGGCTTGCCCAGGCCCACCGCAATGCCGGCGTCAAAGGCCGCATTCCACTGCTTGTATTGCTCGCCAAAGCGCACCACGACAATATCGGCGCGTTTGAGCATGGTCATGGTGCGCAGGGCATTTATTTTGGCGGCTTTGTGATCTTTCCAGAAGTTTTGTGCTTCTTCACCCAGTATCCTTGCGCCCACTTCGTCGCTGGCCTCGTGGTCGGTGACCGGGCTTAATACTTCAACCTCAATGCGGGCATCTTGCAAACCTGTAATAATGCGCTCGCGCCAATCGGTATGAATTTCGCCTGATAAATAAATGGAGTAGTTCATGTGGCTTTCCTGTAGGGCAAAGAGTAAATTCATCAAACTGTTACACACCCATGTTAAATCAATGAACAGGACGTGCGAGCAGCATTGAACAGGCGATTCTAAAGGAGCTCGCCGCCGATGAAAACCGCACACAGAGGCCACCATAAAACAGAGCAGGTGTTGGCGTAGTCGTTTTTAAGGCGTCTCGATTAAAAGTTTTACCATGCATCACAAGGAGATTTGAGTCATGGCTATCTACGATCATAAATACGGAGAATTAAAGTATTACCGGGTATTTCGCGCCTGGGGTGGCGAGGAGTATCAGGAGTATGTGCGCATCAAAGATGACCCCAAAGCCGCTTATGAGGAGGCCAAGGCGATTGATCAGCGTCTGGCTGATGAGCAAATGGCCTATGCTCGTTCCCGGGTACGCACTGCCGAGTATCATATTCATGCCGATGGCCACATTCGTGGTCTGCGCCGTGTCACCGTGACGCGCAAAGGGCGTCAACCCAGCGAAGTCTATGAGCTGCGTATCAATGTGCCATGGAGTGACCAGATCAAGCGCACGACAATTTCCATATCGGTGCATGGCGAAGACAAAGCCTTCGAACTGGCGATTAAGAAGATCTGTGATTTTTATGAGTTACCGGTAGATGGTGACACCGCACAGGCGATGCGTGCCTGTCAGCGCGCCTACCTGGATGATCAGGACGACAGTCTGGCTCAGGCAGCCGGACAGGCGTTGAACAAGGCGAAAGATAAGGCCAAAGAAGAGCTTGACCGCCTGACCGGTGGTTTACTCAAGGGCTTTAAGCGCTTTACCGCTTAAGTGCGCCAGAATGCGGGCGTCAGGATAATCAGTAGTGTAAAGATTTCCAGGCGCCCCAGTAGCATGGCAAAGCACAGCACCCACTTGGCGGTATCCGGCAAATCCCCATAGTGCAGTGCCACATCGCCAAGGCCGGGCCCCAGATTGTTGATGCACGCCCCCACTGCCGACCAGGCAGTCACCTGATCGAGTCCGGTCGCCAACAGTAGCAGTAGCAGAATCACAAAGGCGAATAAGTAGACCGAGAAAAATCCCCATACGGCTTCCAGCACGCGGTCAGGTACGGGTTTTTTGCCCAGTTTGACCGGAATAATAGCGTTGGGATGAATCAGACGTTTGATTTCGCGCAAACCCTGCTTGTAGATCAGCAGTACGCGAATGGCTTTCATGCCACCACCGGTTGAACCGGCACAGCCACCGATAAATGCCACCACGAATAACAGAAAGGGCAATACAAAGGGCCAGCTTGAAAAGTCAGCCGTCGAGAAACCGGTGGTGGTGGCAATCGAGACCACTTCAAATAGGCCCTTGATGAGGGCGTCGGGCGGTTCGTAAGCGTTGGTGGCGATGAGGGTGATGACCGTAATGATGGAGACGACCAGCATGATCGAGGCGTAAAAACGGAATTCCGGGTCGCGCATGTACACAATCGGGTTATTCGAGCGCCAGGCCGTAAAGTGCAGGGCGAAGTTAACGCCCGAGATAAACATAAACAGGATGGCAATCAGCTCAATGGCAGTACTGTTGAAGTAGCCAATGCTGGCATCGTGTGTGGAATAGCCGCCAATGGCGATGGTGGAGAAGCTGTGTGCGATGGCGTCGAACACATCCATGCCGGCGGCCCAATACGCCAGGCCACACATAATGGTCAGGCCGAGGTAGATGTACCAAAGGGCTTTGGCGGTTTCGGTAATACGCGGGGTCAGCTTGCTGTCTTTGACCGGGCCGGGCGCTTCGGCACGGTAAAGCTGCATCCCCCCGATGCCGAGCATGGGGAGTATGGCCACCGCCAGAACGATAATCCCCATGCCGCCAAACCACTGTAACTGTTGCCGGTACCAGAGGATGGATTTGGGTAGCTCATCGAGCCCGGTGATCACCGTGGCGCCGGTGGTAGTCAGTCCAGACAGTGATTCGAAAAAGGCGTCGACAAAGCTCAGATTGGCCACTTCTGACAAATACAGGGGGATGGACCCGCTAAAACTGAGCACCAGCCAAAACAGTACGGTGACCACGAAGCCGTCCCGCACGCGTAATTCGCGGCGCTTATTGCGTACCGGCAACCATACCAGCGCGCCAATTCCCAGCGTGATGACAAAGGCGTGAAAGAAGGCGTCGTGCTGGTGATCGTTGTAAATCGAGGACACCAGCATAGGTGGCAGCATGGTCAGGCTGAACAGCATCAACAAGATGCCGAGAATTCTGCCTGTGGTCGAAAAACGCATAATACCCAGTTGCCTTTGTTGTTTGGATTAGAAAAAGGTGAGCCCCACCTGGAAGAGCTTTTCGACCTCGCGCACTTTGCGCTTGTCGATGAGGAACAGAATCACGTGGTCGTCCGGTTCAATGCGCAAATGGTCGTGGGCGATGAGCACTTCCTGTTTGCGCACGATGGCGCCAATGGTGGTGCCACTGGGGAGTGCGATTTCGTCGAGCCGTTTGCCCACAACTTTGGAGGAACGATGGTCGCCGTGGGCAATGGCCTCGATGGCCTCGGCGGCGCCGCGCCGCAGCGCATGCACGTTGACCACATCGCCTTTGCGAATATGGGTGAGCAGGCTGCCAATCGTGGTTTGCTGCGGCGACACGGCAATGTCGATTTCGCCACCCTGAATCAGGTCAACGTAATCCGGATTACTGATCAACGCGATGACTTTTCGCGCGCCAATACGCTTGGCCAGCATACAGGCCATGATGTTGGCTTCGTCGTCGTTGGTTACGGCAATAAACACATCGGTTTCTTCAATGTTTTCTTCGAGCAGCATGTCTTTACCGGCCGCATTGCCCTGCAGCACGATGGCTTTTTCGAGCGATTCCGACAGGGCGACACAGCGCTCGTGGTTGGTTTCGATGACCTTAACCAGATAGCGCCGTTCCAGTTGCTTGGCAAGGCGAAAACCGATGTTGCCGCCGCCGGCAATGATGATGCGGCGGTAGTTGCTTTCAAGCGGCTGCAGCTCACTCATGACCGCACGAATATGGTCTGTCGCCGCGATAAAGAAGACCTCGTCATCCACTTCGATAATCGTATCGCCCTGGGGGATGATGGGGCGGCCCTGGCGGAAGATTGCAGCAACACGCGTATCAATATTGGGCATATGCTGGCGCAGGTACGACAATTCGTGACCAATCAGCGGGCCACCCTTACAGGCGCGAATAGCAATGAGTCGTGCCTTGCCGTTGGCAAAATCGAGGGCTTGCAGTGCGCCCGGGTATTCAAGCAGGCGCGTAATATGTTTGGTCACCACCTGCTCGGGGCTGATCAGTACATCAATGGGGAATGCATTGGTATTGAACAGTTCTTTGCGAGCGAGATAGGGGGCGGCGCGTACGCGACTGATTTTGGTTGGGGTGCGAAACAGGGTGTAGGCAACCTGACAGGCAGCCATGTTGACTTCGTCGCTACTGGCCACGGCAATCAGCATGTCGGCGTCTTCGGCGCCGGCTTGCGCCAGTACATTAGGGTGTGAGCCCTGGCCATGCACGGTACGTATGTCGAGGCGGTCCTGCAATTCACGCAGTCGCACCGCATCACTGTCGATGATGGTGATGTCGTTGGCCTCGTTGGCGAGGTTTTCTGCAAGGGTCCCGCCGACCTGGCCGGCACCGATGATGATGATTTTCATGTCGATGGCAATGCGTGCGTGGATTTATTCAAACAGGCATAAAAGAAGCCGTCGTGACCTTGAGGTTGCGGTAGGCATTGTCTGCCGAATCCGGTATCCAGACCCCAGGGGGCTTCAATGGGCTTCAGGCTTGCGTCGGCCTGCTGTTTCAGAAAACGCTGGATTATACGGCTGTTTTCCTGTGGAAAGATAGAGCAGGTTGCGTAGACCAGTCGCCCGCCTGGTTTGAGTGTGCGCCATAGCTGCTCCAGCAAACCAAGCTGCAGGCTGGCCAAGGGCACAATGTCGCCTTCGCGTCGCAGCTGCTTAATATCGGGGTGGCGTCGAATCACACCGCTGGCGCTACAGGGGGCATCCAGCAGAATGGCATCGAAAGGTTCGCCCGACCACCACTGCTCAAGCTGCTCGGCCGGAGCGATGTGAATCGGAATCGCATAGCCAAGTCGGGTCAGGTTGTCACTAATGCGCTGTGCCCGTGTCGCGTCGTTGTCGAGCGCTTCAAGTTGAATGTCGGGTTCTGCTTCCAAGAGCGCGCCGGTTTTGCCACCCGGTGCGGCACAGGCATCGAGAATGCGTTCGCCCGCTTGGGGTTGCAGCACCTCACAACATAACTGCGCCGCTTCATCCTGAACGCTGACCATGCCCTGCGCGAAACCAGGTAGTTGCGTCACGTCCATCCCCTGTTCGAGCGTGACGCCCATCGGTGAGAAGCGACAGGCAGTAGCGGCAATCTCCGCCTCGGCCAATCTGGTGAGATAGTCCTCTCGTGAGCTTTGCTGGCGATTAATGCGCAAGGTCAACGGTGGATGCTGATTGTTTTGCCAAAAAACAGTGCGCGCCTGTTCGGGCCAGTTGTGTGCGATTTTTGCCTGCATCCACTCCGGGTGACTCAGTTGCGCAGCATCTTCGTTGACGACAAATTCCTGCTCGCTTACGCGACGCAATACCGCATTGATCAGGCCTTTCAGTTTGGGGATGCCGCATTGTGGTGCCAAGGCCACGGTTTCAAAAATCGCGGCGTGCGAAGGGATGCGGGTGAACAGTAGTTGGTAGCACCCCAGTCGCAGCAGTTGTCTGGCGACTTGGTCTTTTTTGTTGATGCGGGTCTGTAAGAAAGGGCGGTAGCAGGCATCGAGAAAGCCCTGCCAGCGGCATATGCCGTAGCATAGCTCTTGCAACAGTGGGCGATCTTTTTCGGCGCACCGCGCGCTGGCTTCTGGCAGTAACGAGGCCAACGAGGCTTCTTGCGCGTTGATGCGACTCAGAATCTCAACGGCGAGCGCTCTGGGGGAATCCGAATTGGCCATGTCAGGCTTGGCTGCTCAATGGTGTGCCGGGCTCCAGCAATGCCTTGCCGCCATTCACAAAGTCGCTCACGCTCATGGCCTTGGCGCCGGGCAGTTGCAAGCGTGTAATGCGCAAGACGCCGTCGCCGCAGGATATGTCGACCCCTTCCCGTGTTTTGGCCAGCACCAATCCCGCGGGCTTGTCTGTGCTAGAGGCAAGAACCTGTGCTTCAAAGACGCGAATATTAGCATCGCCATCGCGACAGTAACTTACCGGCCATGGGTTGAACGCACGCACCTGACGCGCCAGTTCTTCGGCGCTGCGCTGCCAGTTCAGTTCGGCTTCTGCCTTGCTGAGTTTGTGCGCATAAGTCGCGAGGTCGTTGTTTTGTTTTTCGGCTTGCATGTGCGCACGTTGGGTGTCATCTAAAAAGGCCAGTATGGCGTCAGCACCGAGCTGAGCAAGCCGATCGTGCAAACTGCCACCGGTTTCTTCAGGGGGAATAGGAGTGTTGACTTTGTAGAGCATGTCGCCGGTATCGAGACCTTCATCCATCTGCATGATGGTAACGCCTGTTTCGGTATCGCCCGCTTCAATGGCGCGTTGAATCGGCGCTGCACCGCGCCAGCGAGGGAGCAAGGACGCGTGAATATTGATGCAGCCCTGCTTGGGGGTGTCGAGCACCGCTTTGGGCAGAATAATGCCGTAGGCGGCAACGATCATCACATCCGCCTTGTACTCGGCAAGGGTGGCGAGGCTTTCTGGCGTTTTAAAGTTGAGGGGTTGTTCAACCGCAATGTTGTGGGATTCGGCAACGAGCTTGACTGGGCTCTTGATGATTTTCTTGCCGCGACCGGCCGGGCGGTCGGGTTGTGTGTACACGGCTACCACGCGGTGGCCAGCATTAATAATGGCTTGCAAACTGGCCGCCGCGAAATCGGGCGTGCCGGCAAAAATAATATTCAAGGGGCTCTCCCGAGTACCTGGTGAGATGCTTAAGCGCGTGCGCGATGCTGTTTCTCGAGTTTTTTCTTGATGCGATTACGCTTCAGTGCGCTGAGATAGTCGACAAAGAGTTTGCCGTTCAAGTGATCCATTTCGTGCTGAATGCAGACCGCTAGCAAGCCTGTCGCTTCCAGTTCGAAGGGTTTACCCTCTCGGTCCAGTGCCTTGATGAGCACGTGCTCGATGCGTTCCACGTCTTCGTAGAAACCGGGGACAGACAGGCAGCCCTCTTGCATCTTCTCGGGTTCACCTTCAAGCACCGTGATTTCTGGATTAATGAAAACGCGAGGTTCACTTTTGTCTTCAGAGAGGTCCATCACAATAAGTTGGATATGGCGATCTACCTGGGTGGCCGCCAGACCAATGCCTGGTGCGTCGTACATGGTTTCAAACATGTCGTCGATCAGCTGTTGAATGCTCGCGTCGACTTCTTTGACGGGCTTGGCAATCTTGCGCAGGCGAGGATCGGGATATTCCAGTATTTCTAATATGGCCATAATAAAAATCAGCTTATCGTTGGCGGCAGTGCTAAAACTGCGGGTTGGGTCACGCTCTCAAGCGCGTATTATCTTATCGATTTTAAATTAGTACAAATTCTCAACCTATCATCTATAGTTAAAAAATACGTGTAGTTCTGTGTCGTAACATGCGGTTGACGTGTACAGACGCTACCCTATGGATGGTTCCCCGGTGAGTGGACCACGTTTCATCATTCCGATTTTCTTGTATACATTATTAAAGACATAGGCATCCCATGATTCGAAAGTTTCTCTTTGCCCCCTTATTGGTAATGCTGCTGCTGGCTCGCATGGTATTCGCTGCGCCGGAATTTGCAGATGGGCACCCCGAACGCTATACCGTGGTGAAGGGCGACACGCTGTGGGATATCAGTGAGCGCTTTCTCAAATCGCCATGGCTCTGGCCCGAGGTATGGCACGCTAATCCGCAAATTGCCAACCCGCATTTAATTTATCCTGGCGATATTATTGGTCTGGTTTACATTGATGGTCAGCCGCGCATCACGCACATTGAGGCTGGCCCCAATAATGGCGTGGTAAAACTTAGCCCACAGGTGCGCGCAACGCCGATCTCAACGGCAATCCCAACGATTCCACTTGATGCCATCAGCAGTTTTCTGTCTGAGAATCGCATTGTCACTCAAGAAGAAATGAACGCGGCTCCTTACGTGCTGATTGGTCGTGAGCAGCATTTGATTACGGCGGCAGGTGATACCGTGTTTGCGCGGGGCGCGGCTGAAGAGGGCGACAAGCTGGGTGTATACCGCAGCGCGTCTACCTTTATTGATCCTGATACCGAAGAGCTGCTGGGTTTTGAAGCCAAGGCGATTGCCACCGGTTCGGTTACCGCGACCAATGGCGAAGTGATTTCATTACAAGTGTTGCGTTCGAATGAAGAGCTGCGTCAGGGTGACCGCCTGTTGGCGACCGAAGATCGTGTGATCAATTCGACTTTCACGCCCAGTCGCCCTGAAGGTGACATACGTGGCAAGATGATTGCGGTCGATTCCGGTGTGAATAATATTGGGCAATATAATGTTGTGGTGGTAAATCGTGGCGAGCGCGATGGCATCAAAGAAGGCAATGTGCTGGCGATATACAAGTCGGGCGGCCTGGTGCGCGACCCCTATACCAAAGAATTGATTGAGCTGCCTTCAGAGCGAGCGGGCATCATGATGGTGTTTCGTGTGTTTGAAAAACTCAGCTATGGCCTCATCTTGAAAGCGACGCGCCCGCTCGCAGTCATGGATGAAGTCCGCACGCCTTAGTCACACTGAGTAAATGTGCGTCACCTTGTAGCATTTTTTGACAGGGTAATTACTATAAAAGCGCCTCATTAACGAGGCGCTTTTTTATTGGATCAAGGATGATCTCTATGCTTTCTCTCTCTGTGCAGCGCCTGTTGGCGTTGCGTGCCGTTAAAGGATTTGGTCTCAAAAGTTTTGCCTCGCTCTACCGGCATTTTGGTTCGTTGGAATGCTTGTTTGCTCAGAGCGCCCAATCGCTAGAAGAAGCGGGTTGCAGCGCGCCGCTTGCAGCACGATTAAGCGGCGCGATGGCAGCCCCCGCACTCCCCCAGCACGAGCTTGAGCTGCTCGAAGCCTGGCTTGAGGCGTCAAAGAACCACCATCTCTTGTCTATTGATGATCCTTGTTACCCGCCACTGTTGCGCGAGATATTCTGTCCGCCGCCTCTGATTTACGTAAAGGGATCGCGGCAGGCGCTGCTTTCGCGGTGTGTATCGGTCATCGGTGCCCGCAAGGCTTCGGCCATTGCTTTGGCGCAGGCGCATGATATTAGTGCGAGCTTGGCACAATGCGGGTGGTGCGTGGTGAGTGGACTGGCGATGGGCGTTGATGCGGCGGCGCATGAAGGCGCATTGTCTACTTCTGGTTTAAGTATTGCAGTGTTGGCGACAGGCATCGATCGCTGTTACCCAAAGCGTCATGAGGCCTTGGCTGAGCGCCTGTGTACACATGGCGCGTTAATTTCGGAGATGCCTTTGGGTACGCCTCCGCGAGCGGGATTGTTTCCGCGGCGAAATCGGCTGGTGGCAGGTTTGTCTCATGGTACGGTTGTGGTCGAGGCAGGTTTAAAAAGTGGGTCATTAATTACGGCGTCTATGGCTTTAGAGGAAAATCGTGAGCTCATGGCCATGCCGGGTCTGGTCTCCAATGCGCAGGCGCGGGGTTGTCATGCTCTGATCAAGCAGGGGGCGGCATTGATTGAACATGCTGAAGACGTCGTGTCTATCCTGGGCGATTATCGTTGCGCTGGGGAAGAAACAGCTGCGGCATCTCCGTCTGAACATGCTGATATGCCTATCGACCAGTTCGAAAGGCAAGCGTTGCGCTTGTTATCCCAGTCAGCGAGTATGAGCTTCGATGAAATGATGGCGTCTATGGGGCTTACCGCACCTGAGTTGAGTCAGTTGCTGCTGGGGCTTGAAATTGATGGCTGGCTGGCATCGGTTCCCGGTGGCTATCAATTGGCGAAGTCAGTAAACTTCTAGCGTTTTAGGGGCACTGAGTGCTGCAAAGATAACGACTGGAGAAGTGTCTACGGTGGTGTTAGAACATCTGCGTTGGCCTGCACTTATCGCAGGTCGTGTACTGGAGCACGGTGGCGTGTTGGCTTATCCGACCGATACCGTTTGGGGGCTTGGCTGTGACCCTTATAACGAGAGGGCGGTGCAGCGCATTCTTGATATCAAACAACGGCCACGGGAAAAGGGGCTCATTCTGGTTGTGTCACAGCTCCATGAGCTGGGGGTTTTGTACCGGTCTATTCCTGATGAAATGCTCGAAAGAATCTGTGCTCCCCAGAAGCGGCCCACAACGTGGCTGATTCCCGACCCGTATCATTTTATTCCCGAGTGGATTCGTGGTCGCTTCGACAGTGTTGCCGTGAGGGTGAGTACAAGCCCGGCAATTGTGGCAATGTGCCGGCAGATCCGTGGTCCACTGGTGTCCACTTCAGCGAATCCGGCTGGTTTGGAACCCGCGCGGTCAAGATTGCGTGTACGGCAGTATTTTCAGGATTCTCTCGATCTGGTATTTCCCGGAGAGGTGCAGCCGGGTGCCCAACCTTCGATCATTCGGGACGCCATTACCAATCAAATCATACGCGTTTAAGGAAGCAGCATGCTCGATCAGGTAAAACACTATCTACTGGATTTACAGGATCGTATTTGTCGCGATCTTGAAGCACAAGATGGCGACGCCACGTTTGTTGAAGATGCCTGGCAGAGAGAGCAGGGCGGTGGCGGGCGTACGCGAGTCATGACAAACGGCGCAGTGTTTGAGAAAGGCGGCGTGAACTTTTCCCATGTGTTTGGTGGCCAACTGCCGCCCTCGGCGACGCAGGCGCGTCCGGAATTGGCTGGGCGTAGCTTTGAAGCGCTGGGAGTGTCGTTGGTGATGCATCCGCATAATCCGTATGTGCCCACTTCACACGCGAATGTGCGCTTTTTTATCGCAGAAAAAGAAGGCGAGCCCCCGGTTTGGTGGTTTGGTGGCGGCTTTGATCTTACTCCTTACTATGGCTTTGAAGAGGATTGTGTGCATTGGCATACGGTGGCGCGTGATGCCTGCGCCCCTTTTGGCGATGAAGTCTATCCACGGTTTAAAAAATGGTGTGATGACTATTTTTATCTCAAGCACCGTCAGGAGCCACGAGGTATTGGCGGGCTGTTTTTTGATGACTTGAATCAGCCCGATTTCGAACAAAGCTTTGCTTTGATGCAGGCCGTTGGAAATGCCTATCTCCCAGCCTATACGCCAATCGTTCAACGGCGAAAAAATGCGGCTTATGGAGAACGAGAACGTCACTTTCAGCTGTATCGGCGGGGGCGCTATGTCGAGTTTAATCTGGTATTTGATCGCGGCACCTTGTTTGGTTTGCAGTCTGGCGGTCGAA
>JAWWBW010000047.1:0-15845 GCA_033720775.1 Oleiphilaceae bacterium
CAGCGCAGATTGCGCTGCGGGCTACTCTCGAGAAGTTAAGACAGGAATATCGGCGCTGCCTGATTTTTTGCCCGTCAACGCACTTACCAGCTCTGCCTCAGGGCGCGAAATACCGCAGCTATTCATCAAATCTTCGATACCGGCACCCAGCTCAACAAGTCGCGAAGCTTCTGAATACGAGACTTTTGCCGGGTCATTCTTACTGAACGCTTCAAACTGATCTTTCAGGGTTTCTAGTTCTTTTTCGAGTTGAAGCGCCTTGCGCCCCACCCCCATGGAGCCATGACTAATACCTTGAATCTCCTGAGACAAACTATCAATGAGCTTTGCAGTTTCGGCTTGCGCTTTCAAAGTCGCGCGCTTCAACTGAACAACATAGATCGCCATCAGGCATACCAGAATGCCTGAGATAGAAGGTACCAGCATTTCTGACCACATATTTATTCTCCTAGAAAGCTGCCATTTCGGCCCATTCTTCTTCCGACAACATTTTTTCAAATTCAACAAGAATAATCAGTTCACCATTCTTGTTGCAGACGCCTTGAATAAAACGAGCGCTCTCTTCATTTCCCACATTCGGCGCGGTTTCAATTTCGGATTGGCGCAAATAAACCACCTCCGCCACCGAATCGACCAATATACCCACAACCTGCCCTTCTACTTCGAGCACGACAATACGCGTGTGATCAGAAACTTCTGAATCACTCAACCCAAAACGGCGACGCGTATCAATCACGGTTACGACGTTCCCTCTGAGGTTGATAATCCCCAGAACATAATCTGGCGCACCGGGTACCGGGGCGATTTCGGTATAACGTAATACTTCCTGTATCTGCATCACATTAATACCATAAGTTTCATCATCCAGACGAAACGTCACGTATTGCAGAATCGGATCTTCAGTAGCTTGACTACTATGCCCTGTACTAGATGCCATTCTTCAGACCTCTTAAATCGAATACTCTTTAGTCATCAGGGTACGAAACCATTGAGGCCTGCCCCGATTCAATCCTGTGTGTGTCAAAAAGCCATCACAGCCAATCTTTAATATAGATCATCGCACAATCTATGCCAGCCCTTTGGCGCTTCATTGTTTGCGCGCGTCTTTATCCAGTAACCAGCCTAAGGTATCGGCATCCAGCAACGCACACATGTGATCGATAACAGTACCCGACAACCAAGGCCGCTTACTACGCTCAGTACGCCATTTCACCTGTGTGGGTTCAAGCTGTATCGCTTGATCTACCGAGTCACAGGCCATCCCCCAGTTACTATCACCAAGGCGAATAATAAAGTGATAACCCTCTTTGACTTCATCATGGTAACGATCAGGCATCACCCATTTAGCCGTATCAACCACTTGAATATTACGATCACCCCAGCGATACAAGCCCATAAACCATGAAGCCCTGCCCACTAGGGGCGTCAGGTCTTTGTCGAGCTTATGGATCGACCCCAAAGATATCAAAGGCACGGCCAATTTCAGGCCAGCGACGGAAAACAATAAGCACTCAAAACGTTCCTGCCCCCATTCGGGTCGGCCGTTATCCAACCAGGGTCTGGGTTCTTTTGAGTCAATCTGCATCACCTGATCTTGATCGACGGATTCATCAACGTGCGCAACTTGCTGTTCAGTCGGCGCAATCACTTCGGTTTTTTCAGGCGCTGCGGGAGCCTCACTCGTTTTTGCTTCCGTTTCTACCGGTACGACCTGGTCAAGATCAGGTGCACTTTGGGAAATGGTTTCGGGCCTTACCTCTTCGGATGCGGTTTGGGTGTCTAGCGATTCTTTTGTCTGGGGCGCAAGTTTGGGAAAGGCCGCCGGAATAATCGGCGATACAACCGTTTTAGGCAGTTCTACCGGTTCTCTGAGTTCCGCGACAGAGCGCGATACCGTTCTGCTTTCAAACAAGGGTTTAGGTTTTGCCAAATCAACATGACTGAGTTTGCCCGGCGCAGTCGCAGCCATCAGTGAGCCATGATGTGTATCAGGTTGCGGACTTGTATTAGGTGCTGCTTCAACCGGTGACATCTCAGGCGCAGCATCGCCTCTTGTCTCAGGCGCTGTGGCTGCTTTGCTGTCAGGCTTGTGCTCAGGCGCTTCAGGTGCCGAAAGGGGCATGGTCTCCCCCAACAACTCCTGATAATAATCCGCCATTGCCTCCTTGGCACTCACAGCGTTGTCATGTTGATCGTGCTTCACTTACTACACCTTTATGTGAAAGCGATCCTTGCCAACCATGGGCTTCATAGTCATCTTTCATACGCTCGGCCAAACGCCACATGAGCTGTGACGCTTTGTCACCAAGTGGCCGCCGCAGCCAATACAAGCTCAGCAGCAATAATTCAAAGGCCTGATTCGGTGGACAAATATGACGTGTGTCCAGCCACTTTAATGCATCTCGGGTGGTAATCGGCAAGTTAAGCGTAGGCACAGGCTCATCCTCTTCCACGCCAAACATCGCTGAAACATAATCATGCAAGCATTGCGCAGCGAGTTTTTCTGCGCCATCGGTGCTGCCAGAATGCTGCATGCTGCTATCTCACCTTATTTGCTCTAAACCTGATTAGCGGTCATTTCCTGCAAATTCTGCAGTAACTTACGATACGCTCTTACGCCATGCGTTTCAGCGTCTACCATCGAAGGCACTTTACCCGCCTGGCTGGCGTCTCGAAATTTGGTGTCGACCGGAATCGCATACTTCCACACCGCATCACCCCACGTCTGCTTGATCGTTCGCAAACTCTGCAAAGAAGCTTGAGTACGACGATCAAACATGGTGGGTAAAATCATATGCCGTAAACTGCTCTTTTGCGACTTGATCACCATTCCCAGCGTGTGCATCATGCGCTCCAATCCTTTAATAGCCAGGAATTCCGTCTGCACAGGCACGATCAACATCTGGCTCGCTGCCAGAGAATTAATCATCAACACTCCCAAAGACGGCGAGTTATCAATCAGTACGTAATCATACTGATCCCACAGCATGGCTAAGGTTTTCGAGATGATCAGCCCCATGCCATCTACACCTACCATTCTGCGCTCTAACGTCGCCAGGGCAGTGGATGCCGGCAGAAGATCCATACCTTCGCACGATGTAGATGTGATCAGTTGTTCCGGCAAACCTTCAGGCACCTTCCCCTGATGCATGAACAGATCAAATGCACTTTGCTCGATCGTATCGGGATCGTACTTGAAATAACTGGTGAGCGAGCCGTGAGGATCCAGGTCCATGACCAAGACACGCTTGCCTTCACTAGCCAACAAGCCTCCCAGCGACACTACACTCGTGGTTTTACCCACTCCCCCTTTCTGATTTGCGATTGCCCAGATTCTCACCTTAACTACCCCGGATTGTCTTATATAACGCTTAAACTCACCGTTCATTATGCTACCGAAAGACGGAGCCGGTGAGTTGGCCAGACAGTATAATTGTCGATGTCGGAAAATGCTTGCCGATATTTTGGCAAACAGGGCCCGCCCAACACACTCAAAGCACATGTTGTGCCACAACCTCACACATCTTTTACGTTATGCATATAAGCTATTGTTTTATTTGAAATATAAAACCTGTTTTCACAGGGGAAGTAGAGTGGCCAAGTGCAAGTTGCATTAAATGAAGTGTGAGAATTTCCGGAAATATGTCGCCGTCAGCTGATGGCTAAGCGCTGCAACCAGCAAAAGGATTTGTCGAGAGGGAAAATGAATGATCGAAAAAGTTATTTATTAGTTAAGCAAACTCTCTCGAATATCTGACGACTTTGAAATCAGCAGTACGACACGACGATTTTTGGCACGACCACGATCAGTATCATTCCGCGCAACAGGTTTGAATTCTCCATAGCCCATGGCACCCATGCGGTCGGCGCGTACACCTTCGAGCGCAAGATAACGTACCACTGACGCTGCGCGAGCTGCTGATAACTCCCAGTTAGACGGAAACACGGAGTTGCGGATGGGGATGTTATCTGTGTGGCCCTCTACCAACATTGCATTGTCATGATTACGCATGATGCCGGCGATTTTTTCGATAATGGGAAAAGCCTCATCTACCGGCTCTACCCCTCCACTTTGGAAAACAACCGTGTCGTCTAATGACACTTCTATCCAGTCTTCCTGAACATCCACGCTTACCTTGTCTTCAAAAATCAGATCTTCAAAACTTTCTCGAAACTCACCGGCTATCAATTCAAGCTGCAAATCCTGATCATCACTTTTCGGCATTTCTTTAGATTGTGGTTCTGGGATACCAAAAATAGGTTTGATGTGCTTATCACCATGCTGATCCGACTCACTGCGCGGTGTAACATCCCCCACCTGAATAGGCGACACGGTTTTCTGCCGCACGTTAAACACGCCCTCGAAACTTTCCGACAACACCTTGTATTTTCCCTCGTTAACCGAAGAAATCGAATACATCACAACAAAGAAGGCAAACAGCAAGGTAATAAAATCGGCATAGGAGACCAACCAGCGTTCCTTGTTGTCATGCTCTTCTTCTAGCCGTCTGCGCATAGTGATAATCCGAATGAGAATTGCCCGATGGCAATTTGGCCTGGATGCTTACCTAGTTCGGCAAAAAGCCGCGTAGCTTTAACTCTATTGAGCGCGGGTTTTCACCCTCTGATATGGACACCAAGCCTTCAATCAGCATTTCACGATATTGCGTTTGCCGCTGCACAATAGACTTCAGCTTGCTGCCGATAGGAAAGAAAAATAGATTCGCAAAAGCCACACCATAAATAGTCGCAACAAAAGCTGTGGCGATACCCGAGCCCAAAGAAGACGGGTCAGCCAGGTTACTCATTACATGTATCAGCCCCATGACGGCACCAATAATACCAATGGTTGGCGAGTAGCCGCCCATGCCGTCGTAAATCTTGGCGGCGCTCAAATCATGCTGCTCTTTAGTAATCAGGTCGAGTTCTAACACATTGCGAATAACTTCTGGTTCTGAACCATCAACCAACAGCTGCAAGCCTTTTTCGGCAAAAGCCTCTTCTTCTTTTGCCGCTACAGATTCAAGCCCCAGAAGCCCCTCTTTGCGTGCTCGAAGACTCCAGCCAACAACTTTATCAATACCGTCTTCAATGGAGACATAGGGGGGCGCAAACACCCAGCGCAGCATCGCCAAACCCCGTTTCAACACTTTGAACGGTGTCTGCAACATAATCGCAGCAATCGTCCCACCAATGACAATCACCGCCGCAGGACCATTAAACAGCGCATCAACATGGCCGCCCTCTAGATAGTTTCCGCCCAGTATTGCGGCAAACCCGAGAATAACGCCAAGAATACTCAATAAATCCATTACATAAGTCCGCTTACGATTCGATCCGCCATGTCCGAGATATCGATTGATTCATCGGAGTACCCTGCTTTATCGACCGCCATTGGCATTCCATAAATCACACAGGACTTTTCGCTCTGGGTCCATACCGTCGATCCGCCTCTTTTGAGCATCCGGCAGCCCTCGCGGCCATCAGCCCCCATGCCAGTGAGCACTATCGCGAGCACCTTACCCGGGAAGGATTTGGCCGCTGATCCAAAGGTCACATCCACGCATGGTTTGTAAGTAAGACGCTCGTCGCCCGGCAAAATGCGAATCTGATGCTGCGCGCCGCCGCCATTGACCAACATCTGCTTGCCTCCTGGGGCAAGATAAGCCACACCACGGCGCAAAATATCGCCGTCTTCCGCGTGCTTGACGGTTAGCTGAGAGAGCGTGTTTAAGCGCTCAGCAAACGCGGGAGTAAACGTCGCAGGCATGTGTTGTATCAACAGGATCGGAACAGGTAGATTCGCCGGCAATCGGGACAGAATCTTCTGCAATGCTATCGGCCCCCCCGTGGAGGTACCAATCGCCAGTAAATCCACTGCATGTTTAATTCGTTTTCCAGAGGCGCCTGCAGACCTGGCGCGTGCCGGTTGACTTGCCGGCGCTGATGATCGGGTCTGAGGCGTAACGGGCTTTTGTTCACGCGTCTTTTGCTCAGATACCGGAGCATGTTCTTCTGGTGTCGCTTGTGGTGCAGCTACCGCTGCAGTTTTAGGTTTAGCGATGGTAAGAATGCGCTTACGCAAAACCTGTTGCATCTTGGATGCATCACGAGCGATATCTTCAAAGTTCTTGGGCA
Source organism: Oleiphilaceae bacterium (assembly GCA_033720775.1). Classification (GTDB taxonomy): domain Bacteria; phylum Pseudomonadota; class Gammaproteobacteria; order Pseudomonadales; family Oleiphilaceae; genus PZPK01. The sequence goes on from JAWWBW010000047.1 coordinate 6,139, forward strand.
AAAAATCGACTGCCCCAGCTTCCAGCGCATCGAGTGTCACTCGCGCACCTTCGTAGCTAAGCGAAGAAAACATGAGAATGGGAGTCGGTGCTTCCTGCATGATATGGCGAACCGCGGTCACGCCATCCATCACCGGCATTTCGTAGTCCATGGTGATGACATCAGGCTTGAGGCGCTTGGTTAACTCTATCGCCTCGCGCCCGTTAGCGGCGGTACCAACGACTTTTATATCGGGAACAGACTCCAGGATTTCGCAGACGCGTTTGCGAAAGAACGCAGAATCGTCAACTACCAGAACAGTAACGCCCATCGCCCTCCCTCATACTATTCCCTGTCGACGACTTTACAGATGCCGCATAAATACAAATAAACGTACCGGCTCTTTATGGGACTGGCGAGAGCGACGCACATTAGGCATAGCGCTGCAGCAAACTGGGAATATCCAAAATCAGTGCGATTCGGCCATCCCCGGTTATCGTTGCACCCGCCATACCCGGGGTGCCGTGAAGCATACCACCAAGAGGCTTGATTACGACCTCCTCCTGGCCCACAAGTTGGTCAACCACAAATCCAACGCGTTGCGTACCCACAGCAACAATCACCACATGGGCCGAGTCTGAATTCTCAGTATAGCTATCAACCAACCAACGTTTGATATAGAAAAGCGGATAGACATTGTCGCGCACGACAACACACTCTTGGCCATCCACCACATTAGTACGCGTCAGATCAAGATGGAATATCTCTACAACACTCACTAGCGGGAAGGCAAAAGACTGTTCGCTGAGCTTCACCATCAGTGTAGGCATGATAGCAAGCGTTAACGGAACCTTGATGGTCAGGCGGGAGCCTTTACCCTTTTCAGAATCAATATTTACCGTGCCGTTGAGCTGGGTGATCTTGGTTTTCACCACATCCATTCCCACGCCACGACCCGAAACGTCGGAAATTTCGGTTTTTGTAGAGAAGCCTGGCGCAAAGATTAAATTGAAGCACTCATTGTCGGTAAGACGCTCTGCAGCATCTTCATCATAAATACCTTTCTCTACCGCTTTGCGACGCAGCACATTGGGATCCATGCCGGCTCCGTCGTCTTCAATCGCCAGCAGGATATGATCGCCCTCCTGCTGCGCAGACAACACAACCTTGCCAATACGGGGTTTACCATTTTGCTCCCGTACATCTGGCATTTCGATACCATGGTCCACAGCGTTCCGCACCAAGTGCACCAAGGGGTCAGACAGTGCCTCAACCAGATTTTTATCCAGATCGGTTTCTTCACCCACGAGCACCAGATTCACCTCTTTTTTGAGGTTGCGCGCGAGGTCACGCACAACACGTGGGAATCGACCAAATACTTTCTTGATTGGCTGCATACGCGTCTGCATGACAGCCGATTGCAAATCACCTGTTACCACATCGAGGTTCGAAACCGCTTTTTGTAAAGCCTCGTCTGCACTTTCATCACCCAAGCGCTTCAAGCGATTACGCACCAGCACCAGCTCACCCACCATATTCATGATGTCGTCAAGGCGCTTGGTATCTACACGAACGGTTGTTTCTGTGGCAATGCTTTCGCTTTTGCCAGCAGCTGGCTTGCGTGGCGCCGCTTTGGGCTTCGGCTCGGGCTTCGGCTCGGGCTTGGGAGGAGGAGAGCTCTCAGCTTTGGGCGCAGCGGGTTCGGGGGCTTTGGGTGGCGGCGCTGCGGCGGCTCCTTGTGCCCCTGCTGTCGGAGACTTACCTGCTCCATGCAACTCGTCCAACAGGTTTTCAAATTCATCATCAGTAATAATATCGTCATTACCACCGCTTGAGGCTGCAGGCTTATCCGCCGCTTTTGGCGGCTCTGGTGCCTCGGCGCTGGCGACCTTACCCGAATCAAACTTCCCTTCGCCATGGAGGTCATCAAGCAGTTTTTCAAACTCTTCATCGGTAATATCGTCATTGCCCGATTTCGCTGGCTCTGATGCAGGTGTCGCCGCACTTTCCTCTGCTGCTGCCGCCACGGGCTTGCCCTGCCCGTGTAGTTCATCCAGTAACTTTTCGAATTCTTCGTCGGTTATTTCATCGCCACCACTGCTTTTTCCCGCATCACCTGCGGCTGGCGCTTCAGCCGCAGGGCTCTCTGCGGCAGCTTTACCAGGGCCATCAAGTGCGTCAAGCAATTGTTCAAACTCATCGTCGGTAATGTCACCTGAATCCGCTGTGGAATCAGTTTGTGTCGCAGCTTCACCAGGGGTCGCCTCGGGGGCGGCCGCTGCGGCTGCCGGAGCGTCCTCATCAGCGGGTTTAGCAAAACGTTCAAGGTCTTTTAATAACTGCGGGTCTGCCGGCGTCGGTTCTTGTCGGTTGCGCACTTCGTCAAACATCTCGTTGACAGTGTCGAGTGCACGCAGCACAACGTCCATCAGTTCAGAGTCCACTTCGCGTTTGCCGTTTCGCAAAATATCGAAAACGTTCTCAGCGACATGACAACAATCAACAAGCGCTTCGAGCTGGAGGAAGCCCGCACCACCTTTTACGGTATGAAATCCACGAAATATCGCATTGAGCAAATCTTTGTCATCTGGATTCTGTTCCAGATCGACAAGCTGCTCCGAAAGAAGCTCCAGTATTTCACCAGACTCGACGAGGAAGTCTTGAAGTATTTCTTCGTCCGCTTCGAAACCCATGCGTGTGCCCCTTAAAAGCCCAGACTGGATAGCAGGTCGTCCACATCATCCTGTCCAGACACCACGTCTTCACGCTTGTCTGTTTTCATCTGTGGACCTTCACCTTCTATCCCTGTTTGTTTTTGTTCTGCGACATAGACTGTGCCGGTAATCTGATCGACTTTGCCTGCCATTCGAACCAGATTCACCAAGTTCTCTTCTACCTCTTTAACCAGGCCTGTCACGCGATTGATCACCTGCCCGGTGAGGTCTTGAAAATCCTGTGCCAGTAATATATCTGACAAATTGCTGTAAACTTTATCCGAATCAACGGTCAACATTGCCAAAAATGTTTCCATTTTCTGGCTCAACTCGCGAAACTCGTTGGGTTTCATTTCCTTACGCTGCAAACGCCCCCAGGCTTCCTGCAGCACTTTGGCTTCGTCTCGAATATTCGAAGCCATGGGCATGGTATCCTCCACCAGATCCAACGTTTTGTTGGCGGCCTTGTTGGTCATATCGACCACGTAGGCCAAACGGTCTGAGGCATCTTCGATTTTGGAAAGGTCTTCACCATCGGTTGTTCGAGTGGTATCGATCTGAAAATTCCGGATAGACTCATGGAGCGAGCGAGTCAGCTTGCCGACTTCTTGAAAAAGAGTTTTGTCGCGCGTTTCGTTCAAAGCGGAGATGAGCGTTAACGCACCACTTAAGTCGCCCGAATCGACGAGTGTTTTGAGTTGATTTGCCTGTTCCTTCAGAGTCTCTTCAAACATGGTCCCTGTAGCACCGCCCAGTGATTTATCTGTAGTCATGCCAAACCCGATCAGGAATCGATACGTTCAAATATTTTTTCGATCTTTTCCTTCAGAACGGCTGCGGTAAAAGGCTTAACCACGTAGCCGTTAACTCCGGCTTGCGCGGCGGCGACAATCTGGTCGCGCTTGGCTTCGGCAGTAACCATTAACACTGGCAATGTTTTGAGGTTTTCATCGGCACGCACATTACGCAACAAGTCGATTCCCGTCATACCAGGCATGTTCCAGTCGGTAATCAGAAAATCATATTTACCGCTTTGCAACATGGGCAGCGCAGAGTTACCGTCATCCGCCTCGTCCGTATTGGTGAACCCCAGGTCTCTCAATAAATTTTTAATAATTCTCCTCATGGTAGAAAAGTCATCTACAACGAGGATTTTCATGTCTTTATTCAAGTCGACCTCCACTTACGTCGATACCCGAAATTGAGTTTAAAACTATATGACAAGTCTAGCCGGACTTCTTAGCCTAGCCAGTTTTTTTTGTATAAATTACCGCAAAATACGTGCCTTGCTCAGGCTTTAACCAGACAAGTTAAACTGCGGATTTAAAAGGCCTATTTACCTCAGGTCCAATCTGTCATACGGGCACGCAATCGTGCCGCCGCCTGAGAATGTATCTGTGAGACTCGAGATTCACTCACCGATAGCACCAGACCGATTTCTTTGAGATTCAGCTCTTCTTCGTAATATAACGACAAAACAAGCTGTTCCCGCTCAGGCAAACCTTCGATTTCCTTAACCAAACGCTGCTTAAAAGCAACTTCATGAAACTCGCGCTCCGGGCCACCACTTTTTTCTGCAAAGGCTTCAATCGCGCCGTCACCATGCTCTGACACCTCTTCGAGACTAAACAACTTCCCACTGTTGCTATCTTTCAGACAGGCAAAATATTCGTCGAGCGTCATACTGAGTTCGGCGGCGATCTCCTCGTCGCGGGCATCACGCCCTTCTCGGTCTTCAATTAATTTGATTGCCTCAGAGATACGCCGGGCATTACGGTGAACAGATCGGGGTACCCAGTCACCCTTGCGCACTTCATCCATCATCGCACCGCGAATACGGATTCCGGCATAGGTTTCAAACGCAGCCCCTTTCGACGCTTCGTATTTGCGGGCAGCTTCAAGCAAACCGATCATGCCTGCCTGAATAAGATCTTCTACCTGCACGCTGGCTGGCAGGCGCGCCATAAGGTGATGCGCAATACGCTTCACCAAAGGAGCATGCTTGCGCACTAATTCGTCTGCATGTTGTACCTGAACTTCGTTATACATGAGGCCGGTCAGTGTTGTTGTTAAGATCCCAGCGTGATAGCAACGGAATAACCGTTACAACGCTATCCATTTGATAGAAACATAGCAGGCGAAGTTCAGGCTTGCACGAGTCGCTCAACAAAGAATTCAAGATGCCCGCGCGGGGTGGAAGGTAAAGGCCAGCTATCAGCCTTTTGAGCGAGCGAGCGATAGGCCATTGAAGCCTTGGCGCGTGGATAAGCATCCAACACAGCGCGCTGTCGCTGCACAGATTTTTTTACCGCCTCGTCGTAGGGAATACTACCCACATACTGCAACGCTACATCCAAAAAGCGCTCGGTCACATTCGTTAACTTGGAGAACAAGTGACGCCCTTCTTCCTGGGTTTTGACCATGTTGGCCAAAACACGAAAACGGTACATATCGTAGTCACGATTAAGCAGCTTGATTAGTGCATAGGAGTCCGTAATTGACGTTGGCTCATCGCAAACCACCACGATTATTTCTTGCGCTGCGCGTAAGAAAGACACCACTCCATCTGAAATACCGGCAGCCGTGTCGACAATTAATACGTCTAGATCCTGTGCGATTTCACTGAACGCATTTATCAGACCTGCATGCTCCATCGGATTGAGCGCGACCATCTTTTGCGTTCCAGAAGAGGCCGGCACAATCTTGACGCCCATGGGCCCCTCAACCATGACCTCACGCAAGCTGCACTCACCACTGATCACATCGGCAATATTGCGCTTGGCTGTCAGGCCCAGCAGTACGTCGATATTGGCCAACCCGAGATCCGCATCCAACACGACGACTCTGCGCCCTTTTTCGGCCAACGCCAGTGCAAGGTTAATGGAGACATTACTTTTGCCTACACCGCCTTTACCGCCGGTGACTGCAATCACTTGAACCGGACCTGAATTCGCCATACCGGTTGGTTTCCTCTTCTACTTCTTTGGACCTGCCAGGCAGGACGCTTTATTGTTGATGCGGAGAATCATGATTCTTCGCCCAAGATCCAGACACCTCAGGCGGTATGAAAATAAAACGAATCGTTGTCATTGGCTTCGTCAGAGCGAATTGTTACCCATCGCTCTGAACTATTCAATAAAGCCTCTGCCTTATCGAGCAGTGCCGCTGCACGCACCTGATGAATATCCTCTGGCACACGCTGACCATCAGTATAGTATGCCGCACGCAATTCGGTTTCGCTTAAAAAGCTGATGATCTCGCCAAGACTGACCGCTTCATCGAGCTTGGTCACAATCACCCCCGACAAACCCATGATGCGATAATGCTGATATGTGGAGCACATTACCTGATACTGACCAACCGCTGGCACGACAAGATAGGCGTTAACCTCTTGCCCACTCATGCGGATTTCCTGCAACTGCTCAGACCAGCACGTATCATTATGCTGCAAACCCGCCGTGTCGATTAGCACCAGTTTTTTGTGCTTCAAACCACGCAAAATGGACTCAAGATCATTACGCTCATCCACCACATGAACGGGCACATTCAGAATGCGACCGAACACTTTAAGTTGTTCATGTGCAGCGATGCGATAACGATCCGTTGTGACTAGCGCCAGCCCCTCTGCCCCATATTTCATGACGTGCCGCGCTGCCATTTTTCCGATGGTCATGGTCTTGCCGCTACCCGTTGGGCCAACCAGAGCAATCACACCCTGACGATCAATAATTTCACCGCCCTCGTGCTGAACACTCGCGCAAATGCTGTCTCGGATTGTACTCCAGGCTTCATCAAACGAACTGGCCATGGCGCATTCGCGTTTAAGCCTTTTACGCAAAGACTCAGCAAGACACAGCGAACCAAGCATTTTGTCCACCTGCTCCTGTACCACTGACAACATGGATTTTTGCTCGGCAACGGGGCGTTTCTGAGTGACCTGTTCGCTGATCATATTTTTCAGTTCGAGAATCTCCGCTTTCATATCCGAAAGCTCTTCCCAGCCACCGCTGGAACGATCTGAACGCGGCGCATTAAGTTCAGGCTGCACAGCCGCCATCTTTAGCGGTGATTGGGCCGCAGACATTGTTGGCTTTTCGATCGCTTCCCTGGATAAACGCTCACCTTCCTGACTACGCTTGCGCCGCACTTCCTCAATGCGCTGACGCGCACGATCCATTTCACGCTGCAATTTAAGATGCTTTTCTGCGTGCATTCTCGCTATCTGCGAGGGACTGGGCTGCCCCTGTCGAGACAGGTCTTCTTTGAGTTCCTCAACCGGTGCATCCTCCTGATAATCCAGGGCTGCGACCAGCTCCATACCGCCGTCCACTTTGGTGTTGGAAAGAATCACGGCATCCGGGCCAAATTCCTCTCTAACCTGGCGCAAGGCCTCGGCCATGTTCTTCGCGAAAAAACGTTGTACTTTCATCGTTTCATCCACCACACGCCAAACATTTGACTTTGGCTACTAGTCTGCGCCGATAACACGTCATTACTGACCGACCGTCGCCACAATATTAATCTGTTTATTGTTAGGTACTTCCTGGTACGACAACACGCGTAAAGACTCCACCGCGAGTCGCACAAACTTGGCCAGAACCGGTCGCAATGGCCCGGAAACCAGCAAGATAGCGGGCTTACCTAACATTTCCTGTCGCTGTGCAGCATCGACCAAAGACTTCTGAAGGGTCTCTACGATACGTGGCTCAAGAATCAATCCCATATCTTCTGCTCCGGGGACTTTCTGCGACTGTTGTACAGACTTAAGCAAGAGCTGTTCCAAATCAGGCTCGAGGGTAATAACGGGGATCTCGGGCTCCGCGCCGCAGAGCGTTTGCACAATGAGTCGTTTGAGGCCCTGACGACACGCCTCAGTCAATTGCGTCGCATCGGTACTCTTGGGCGTCACGTTCACCAACGCCTCAGCGATGGAACGCATATCACGAATCGGAACTTCTTCAATCAAGAGATTCTGTAATACCTTAAGCAGCAGACTAACCGATAAGGTGTTGGGCACCAGCTCTTCTGCCAGTTTGGGCGAGGCCTTGGCGAGTTGATCCAGCCACTGTTGCACTTCTTCGTGACCAATCAGTTCGCTGGAATGTTTCTGCAACACCTGATTCAGATGGGTAGCCACCACTGTGCTGGCATCAACAACGGTATATCCGAGCGTTTGTGCGTGATCTTTCTGAGTAGGTTCAATCCAGATGGCATCCAGACCAAAAGCAGGGTCTTTACCTTCAATACCCTCAATCTTGCCAAATACCTGACCGGGGTTAATGGCCAGTTCACGCTCAGGATGAATCTCCGCCTCAGCCAGTGTCACCCCCATGAGCGTGATGCGATAAACGTTCGGCATGAGTTCGAGGTTGTCGCGTATGTGGACCGAGGGCATCAGAAAGCCCAGCTCCTGTGACAGCTTTTTGCGGACACCTTTAATACGCCCAAGCAACTGCCCACCCTGCGACTTATCAACCAGTGGAATCAGCCGGTAGCCCACCTCGAGCCCGATAATATCGACCGCCACAACATCATCCCAACCGAGCTCTCGTGCGGGCTCGTCTTTCGCCCCTGCAGCAGGCAAGGCGTCAACATCTTTGGTCACCATGCCTGACTCAGGCCCACCACGTTTGGCTGCGCCGCGAGACGGCATAGGGCCCGAATAACTCTCTGCGTCGTCTTGCTTATGGCGCCCCTTATCAAACCACCAGGCCAAACCGCCGATGAGCCCTCCCAAGCCCAAGAACGCAAGATGAGGCATACCGGGCACCAGGCCCATGATAATCAGAATACCCGAAGCCACATACAGCGCTTTGGGTGACAGGAACATCTGATCGAGCACCTGCGACGACATATCCTGAGTGGTGCTCACTCGCGTCACCATAATGGCCGCCGCAGTAGACAGGAGCAGCGAAGGAATCTGAGCGACCAGGCCATCACCAATCGTCAACAGCGAATACTTTTGCATGGCATCACTGAACTCCAGATCGTGCTGCAGCATACCAATACTGAGCCCACCAATAAGGTTGATGGCAAGAATCAACAAACCGGCCACTGCATCGCCGCGAACAAATTTACTGGCACCGTCCATCGAACCATAAAAATCTGCCTCGGAGGCGACTTCTTCACGCCGTGCTTTGGCTTCGTCCTGATTAATAATGCCGGCGTTCAAGTCGGCATCAATGGCCATCTGCTTGCCGGGCATGGCATCGAGGGTAAAACGCGCACTTACTTCCGAGACGCGTCCGGCGCCTTTGGTGACCACCACGAAGTTGATAATCATAAGAATCGCAAAGACCACCAGACCAACAGCGTAGTTGCCGCCAATGACGACCTCACCAAAGGCCTCAATCACCTTACCGGCCGCATCGCCACCCTCATGCCCCTCGAGCAGGACGACACGTGTTGACGCAACATTTAGCGCCAATCGCAGTAGCGTTGCCACCAGCAACACAGTGGGGAAAATCGCGAATTCCATCGGCCGCAAGGCATACACACAGACCAGCAATACAACCAGAGCCAAAGCGATATTAAAGGTAAACAGGAGGTCGAGCAGAAACGGTGGTACCGGCAGAGTCATCATGCCCAATATAGCGATCAGCAATATCGGTATGGCCATATGGGCCTGTACCGATTTGAGCTGACTGAGACCAAATATCTGCTGCATGAAAGACTACCACTCCCGAATAAAAACCGGTCCACGCCAAAAATATGACGCAAAAACCACTCGCTCAGGGAGTACTGCAAAGATTATGCACACTTTAACTTTATTAGCGTTATTAATAAGTTAAGCGCGCAAAAAGAAAACCTCCCTACTCGTCACGACGTAAATCATCGGGAATCGGAAAGTCAGGCATTTTAGGACGGGGCGATACGCGGCGACGGAACTGCTTGAGCTGGAAGACGTATGCCAATACCTGAGCCACCGCCATGTAGAGACCCGAGGGAATCTCTTCACCAACCTCGGAATGGTAATAAACCGAACGCGCCAATGGCGGTGCTGCCACCACTTCA
>JAWWBW010000048.1:0-15534 GCA_033720775.1 Oleiphilaceae bacterium
AACGTGTCGGTTTGGGCTGGCACGCAGGCTATTGCCACCAATGTAAACAATGCCACACCGGACATCATAATCTGTGTGGCGCAGCACAAGGCACCATCATTAATCACCACGGCGGCTTTGCCGAGCGCGTGCGTGCTCAGGCCAGCAGCGTCGTCGCACTACCCCAAGGCCTTGACGCCGCCCAAGCGGGTCCGCTATTTTGCGGTGGCATCACCGTCTTTACGCCCTTTCTGGATTACGACATCTCCCCTTCGGCCCGAGTTGGCATTATTGGCATTGGCGGGCTCGGCCACTTGGCATTGCAATTCGCTAATGCCTGGGGCTGTGAAGTGTGGGCCTTGAGTTCATCGGCCAATAAGCGCGAAGAAGCCACACGGCTCGGCGCCCATGCCGTGCTCGACTCCCGCAACGAACAAGCCCTCAAGGCAGCACAAGGCAGCTTTGATCTGCTTATTTCGACGGTGAACGTGGAACTCGACTGGAATCTCTACCTTTCATTGCTGGCACCAAGAGGTCGCTTACATTTTGTCGGCGCGACACTGGCACCACTCAACCTGCAGGCCTTTGGTCTGATCGCAGCACAGCGCAGCGTATCGGGTTCACCTGTGGGTAGCCCGGCCGCCATTGCCACGATGCTGGACTTTGCCGAGCGCCATAACATTGCTCCGCAGGTCGAGCACTTTGCCATGTCGCAGGTCAATGAAGCGCTCGACCACCTGCGCGAGGGCAAGGCACACTATCGTATCGTGCTCGATAACGACTGGCATTAACCCTGCGCGACCAACACCTCTCTGCCATGCGGTGCAGAGAGGTTCAAGTCTGGACCAAGCGGCACGATGCGGGTGGGGTTAATGGTGTCATGACTGTAGTAGTAATGCGTCTTGATGTGCTCAAAATCGACCGTCTCGGCCACACCCGGATGCTGATACAAATCGCGCAAATAGCCAGACAGGTGCGCGTAATCGGCGATACGCCGCAGATTGGTTTTAAAATGCCCAAAGTACACCGCATCAAAACGCACCAAAGTGGTAAACAGTCGCCAATCGGCCTCGGTAAGATATGAGCCACACAAATAACGCTGCGTAGCGAGGCGTTGATCGAGCGCATCCAGCGCTTCAAACAGCCGCCCTGCATGCTTCTCGTACACATTCTGTCGCGTAGCAAAACCAGCCTTGTACACGCCGTTGTTAATGCTTTCGTAGACCTCGGCATTCACCTGGTCGATATCCGCACGTAAGGCAGCAGGGTAGAAATCCTGCGTGTCGCCGGTAAGCGCGTTAAAGGCACTATTGAACATACGAATAATCTCGGCAGACTCGTTATTGACGATGGTCTGCGTATGTGTGTCCCATAACACCGGCACGGTCACCCGACCACTGTAATCGGCCTGCGCCTTTTGATAGAGCTGATAGAGATAGTGCAACCCGAGAAAGCGATCTTCTTCAGAAAACTCCCAGCCATTTTCCAGCATTTCGGGCTGCACAATGGTGACAGGAATATGCGCTTCGAGTCCTTTCAGTTTGCGAAAAATCAATGTGCGATGCGCCCAGGGACACGCCAGAGAAACAATCAGATGATACCGCTGGCTTTCTGCCTGAAACTCACTCTCGGCACCATCCGGCGTGATCCACTTGCGAAACCGGGAATCCTGACGAACAAACTCACCCTCATCGCCCTCGGTGTCGTACCACTGATCACGCCATTCACCTTTAACCAGTAACCCCATAAAGCTATCTCCTCATGAAAGTTGTACCAGTATGCCTATGCATAGATAGTCAATACACCGCACATGACTGATCGCTTTGTTCGAGGATTTTGAATAAACAGGCAGATTATTGGCCGGGAGCGGAGCACTCTGCGCGCTCGGGCATGGTGTTACAGCGAATCTTATAGAGCATCGATAAGGTGCGTTTATCGAACTTGTCTTCAACCATTAGGGTCAGACGAATGTCTTTAAAGAAGGCTTCGAGCTGCGCCTTGTTTTCAGGCGTGGTTTTAATCCAGTAATGCTTGGGAATGGTGGATTCCGCCTCGGCAATCATATCAAGCATCGCTTTGAGCCGGTTCACCGCATAATGCCGCATTTTATCGCCAAAATCGGCATCAAATTCGCTTTTACGCGCCACGATCTCGAGCATACCGTAGAACATTCTGTCTTCGATAATCCCTCCCGTCTCACCCAAGCCCTTGTACAGCTCAAAGGTGTTATAGGCCAACGCAGGCATAATCACTACATCAAGCCGCCCCTGGTTAAAACTGTTGGCAAAAGAAGAAAGTGTTTCGGGTACTGCCGTGGCATCGGCCAGCTTGGCCAGCATACGGGTTTGAATGTCGTTATTGAGACTCGCAATTTTTTTGCTACGCATGGTCTCGATACTGGTGATACGACGATCTCGCACGTAGGCATACATTGAGCCGACCGGCATGGCCGCCACTACCTCAAACTCACCATCGGACATAAGCTCCCCTGCCCGCTTGCGCGTCAGGGTAGCCAGCGTCATGTGCAGACCGCGCTCAGAAGTGATACCACCAATCGCATCCAGGGTGCCGGCAAATTTCGAAAAGGCCCGCGCTTCAATGGCTGTCACAATCGCCATACTGCACTTGCCTTCGCGCAAATCCTGCGCCGCCTTGTTTTCGTCAGCGTAGGGTAAAAAGTCGAGATCCAGCCCCCAGCGAATCGCCGTGGGAACCAGATCGCCAAAAAACGCCATCACCGGCCCATGATTACCCACCGGGTCCCACACGCACACTTTGCGCGAGACCAGGGCACCCGCCGCCGAGGCATGCTGAGCCAGCAACATGGCCATCAATAGCGCTGCAACTAAGCTGTAAAAGCGTGATGTTCGTTGGTTTTTCAAGGAGCAAACTTCTTAGGTAATCGGTTTGTGACAGATGCAACTTAACAATCGCGGGGCAAGAGTATATCGTAAGCGCCCCGGGAGAAAGCGGGTCTTTCCGTAATTATGAACACGCATGGATCACTAGTGTTAACAACGCCTCATACTCGTCAACTTTTACTTTTGGCTCTTGCTTTTTGCTGTTTTGTGGCGGGCATTTTTGCACCGGCCGGTCATGCCGAGGAGGGAACACCTCCCAAGCTGGATTTTGTCGGCGGCTACTTTAAAGACGGCGTATATCACTGCTATCGCGAACCGTGCTTTACCATTCACCGCAATGCTTACCCCACTAAGAATAACATCAACTTTAAACTAACAGACTGGCCGCACTGGCTTGACCTGGATGGCAACTGCCAGAATGAAGACCTGCAAACGCTCTATCGCGAAAGCCAGACCGAACCGGAATACGGTGAGGACGACCCTTGCGAAACCATCCACAGTGGCAGCTGGATTGACCCCTATACTGGTCAAAACATTGAAGAGGCCTGGCTGATGGCCGTTGATCACCGTATTAGCCTGCAAGAAGCCCATCTCTATGGCGCGACAGCCTGGCCCAGAAAAAAACGCGCCCTGTTTGCCAATGCCCCCGATAATCTGGTGGCCGTGTCGGCCAAGGCACAGCAGGAACGCGCCTATCGAGGCGCCAAAGACTGGCTGCCCGACAATCAGCAATACTGGTGTGAATATGTGGTGCATCGGGAGCGCGTTGCCCATATGTTTGAGCTCTACTTTCCTCCCGAAGAGCAAGCTGTGCACGCACGCATCAAACAACTGTATTGTAAGTATTAATCCCTCTCCTATCCGGCGTGTTTTTTCGGGTTGAAAAAGGTCAAAACAGACGACCAGACCTTTCCCACTCACCCTCCAATTAGTTAGCCTGCCTGATTAAGAAGTGAAGCAGTCATCATGGCTTGCGACACCTCTTCAGGACACCCCCACCGCAATCGGGGCAAGCAAAGAGAGCGTGCACTGCACTCTCCCGCTGTACTTTGTCGCAGGACGCAAAAATAAAAACAAACGACAAAAGGGTCCTACTATGTCTCAATCTACACACACACGAAAAAAACCTTCTTGGCTCGCGCGCTGTGCGCTCAGTCTCGGGCTGGCCTTTGGTGCCGTTCAGGCGAACGCCGCCGACAATTGCTACATCATGGTTCATGGCCATGGTACTCAAGGCAATGTAGGCAGTAATGCCCTCGACTACTGGAGCTCCTACAACTTTAGCGAGTATGCCGGTAGCTCCTTCTTCGATGATCTGCTCGGCCCCGGCGATAACTATGCCATCGTAGGCTATGACTCAACCGATGCCAGCGGTTACCCCTACTGGCGCAATGAAACCGCAGGTGAAATCGCACGCCAGATCATTTCCATCAAGCAGGGCAATGGCGACGGACAAAATCATCCCCATCCGGGCACGCAGTGCTCTGCCAACGATAATTTCTGGGTCATCAGCCACAGCCAGGGCGCCCAGCAGATGATGTTCATCGCTGGCAACGCCGTAGCGGGATCCCCCAATTACAACACAGCCTATACTGCGAGCTCTTCCGTTTCAGTGAGTTATAGCTCTGCCATGAACGGCGTATTGGGTATTTTTGCTTTGGGTGGCGCGATTACGGGAACCGAAGGCGCAGACCGTATCTGCAACGGCAACTGGCTTGACGCGCTAATCAACTTTGCCTTTTTGGGCCGCGACTGCAACCCCAGTGTTGAGTGGCTGCAAACGAACGACGTGTATACGGCACGCAGCTACATCGGCACCAATCTGGGCGCCCCCTACTATGTGCTGGGCGGCTATAAAGGCTTCCCGGGGCTCGAGAGCGCCTCATCCTCCATGCTGGCCGGTGAAGACGATGGCTACATCAATATGGCCTCGCAAATGAGCTGTGCCGGCTCCGGTAAACGCCCCATTGAAGAAGACCTCAACGAGTATCGCCGTATTTTCGGTATCTCCTACGGCAGTCCGATTTTCCGCTGCAACAACGCCAACAAGGGCACACCGCGTACCTATAACATGGCCAGCGTGTATACCGACCACGACGCCGAGCGCAATGCCGGTATCTCCAACCCCAGCTATACCTCCATTGAGAACGGTATCAGTTGTGGTAATGGTCAAAGCATGGCAGGCCGCATAAGCACCTGTACTAACTAGCAGTAAAGTGCCGGCCAGCTCTCCTCCTCTTGGGGCTGGCCGGCTACTTCAGGAATCAAACTATGAGCACACCCAAAAACCATCGGTATCGCCTTTTATTCACTGTCGTCGCGCTATCCATCGCCACGACGATCGCGTTTTTTATGATGCAACCGTCCACCTTCGACACCCAGGCCAACAACAGCGGCACGCCAACCCACACGGCAACTGAAGCCGAAAGCACCTTGCCGGCAAACACCCCCAATCTCCCCATACTGGCGAGTGCACAGGCTTCTGTTCCAAACGAATCGACCGCGCCGACAGAACCCCATGCCACCTCCACCATGAGCCCTATCGCGCGCATTCGTGCCATTCAGGAGAAAACCGCCCTGCACCAAAGTCTGTTGCAGGATTATGCCCAGCACGTGCGTTACCCGGAGTTTAACCGCCGCTTTGATAGCCCCAGCCAAGACCCGACACAACGCCACTATGCACGAGACGAACGCGTCACGGTCAGCGGAGATGAACACTTTGCACTGACCCTGAGCAGCGATCAGAAATACTACTTGCCATCTCAATACGCCATCATTGATGCCGCCCTGCTGAATCCAAATGGCGTAGCGATACCGGCCAAACTGGCAGGTCAGCTCATCTATAACGAGACAAAAGAATTAGGCTTTGTCTCCTTTGAAGATAAACGTGGCGATCATCGTTATCAGGCGCACATCAGCTTGAGCGACTACCAAGGCCAAGTCTTACCTCCCGGCATCTACAAAGTGCTGGTAGCCGAGCAAAACAGCGAAGTGGTGGATGCGGTCGCTTTTGTTATCTCAGAGCCAGTGATCGCCAGTACCGGCCAGTTCCGTGAAAGCCTTACAGATGACGGAAATTTACGCATCGAGGCCGAAGTTGACGTGCAGGCTGCACACCGCTACTACGTGCAGGCCTCTCTATACACCATCTCGGGTAGCCCCGTTGGTACTACACAGTTCTCTGGCGAATTAGCACCGGGACGTCACTGGCTACCGCTCGAATTTCATGGTCTGATGCTGCACGACAGCGAAGAAGCCGGGCCTTACACCCTCAAGCACTTGTCACTCGCAAAAGTCGGAGTACCTATAGAGCGCATGCCGCTGCTGTCGACCAACTACCAAACGCAAAGCTATGCGCTGCATGAACTTAATCAACAAAAATATGGCGAGGCATTACAGGAATAAATAACTCAAACCAGCCCCCTACCCCCAATAATCAAGCACAAAAAAAAGCGGTGACACACCGTGCCACCGCTTTTTTGGGCTTGACTAAAGAGCCTAGCTATTACGCTGTTTGAACGCCTCAATCAAGGCCGCAGGATGCTCTTTTTTATTAGTTTTGTTCAACACAAACACAAGGGTTTCTCCTTTGGGGCCTGCGCCGATTTGAGTGAAGCGATAGGGCGCTTCACCCACCTTGCGAAAGGCATTCATATCTTCGAGTTGATCAAACACATAAATACGTCCTTCTGAACGCACTTCACCATAAAAGGGGCTTGCCGGTTGGGCTTTGCCTTCAATCAGATCAATACTCGGGATACCTTCGCGTTTTTTCTTGTCGGCACCCGTCAATGCATACTTAAGCGTTTCGCCTTTCGGGCCAGCACCAATACGAGCCACCATATAAGCGGTATGTCCGATTTTTACAAAATCTTCGTACAAGCCACGATCATAGAAAAAGTAGATGCGGCCGTCGTGATGCACTTCGTAGAGCTCCGCAACCGTGGCGGTCTGCATGGCAGCCGTCTCAGACGCCGTTTCGACAGTTTGCTCAGAAGTTTGCTGGCTGGCACAGCCGCCCAAGCCCAAGGCGACTGTCGCGCTGAACAGCCACACGTTTAAAGTTGGTTTAGTCATCGTATTCCCCTGGTTTATGAGTATCAAAAGTCGGCCGTTTAATCGGACTGACTTACGCGGGAATACCCTAATGGGCCATTATGACAGTTTCACGACGCGCGCAAACCACTCACGCTGCTTCGACGCGGTTACGCCCAGCCTCTTTGGCGCGATAGAGCGCGCTGTCGGCACGACTGACCAGCGCCTCAAACGTCTCCTCGGGTTGGAGTTGGGCAACGCCAATGCTGGTACTGACGTTAATACCGCTGGGCTGCAAAGTTTCCACCGCCTCACGCAACTGCTCTGCTTTTTGCTGCGCAGCTGCTAAGTCGCAAGGCGACAGCAATACCAGAAACTCTTCTCCGCCGTAACGCGCAGCAATGGCATCACCCGATTCGCTGACGCTTTCACGGCTGGCCGGTCGACCCAATAAATCTTCTTTACGACAACGCTCCTGAATCGCGCCGCCAACAGCAGTCAACACCTGGTCTCCCATGGCATGACCATACTGATCATTAATCTGTTTAAATAGATCGATATCGAGGATCATCACGCTTAGGGGTTGCTGATGCCGCCGACTGAAAGAAACTTTCTGCTTGGCAGATTCAATGAGGAAGTGCCGGTTGTAAAGGCCGGTCAACTGATCACACATGGCCATTTTGGCTAATTGATCCCGCTGCTGCTTGAGCAAAACATGGGTTTTCACACGCGCCCGTACAATCGCTGGGCGCACGGGTTTGACAACATAATCGACCGCCCCCAGGGCAAGACCTTTCTCTTCATCTTCGTCGTTGTCCATGCCGGTCACAAAAATCACCGGTACATCGGCCATGTGCTCGTCTTGCTTCATGTGGGTAATTACTTCGTAACCGTTCATACCGGGCATGTCCACATCCAGCAACACGAGATCTGGCGCAGGGTCAGACTTGACCAACTCGAGACAACGTACCCCGTCGGTGGCTACCTTAATGCGGTAGTCATCCTTTAGGCACTGCGCCAGAGTCTGTATGTTGGGCGCAGCGTCGTCCACGATCAATACAACCGGTTTGTCCTTCATGCCACCTCGTTTAATTGGTTATCGCAAGACAGGTGCTCGCGAGCCCGATCAATGCTCTGAAGCGCCCAGCAGTCGACGAATCTGAGTAATGCTGTGTTTCGCTGAATCCACTTCAAAGGATAGCAGTTGTTGCGCCAATGTCTGCACCGCCCCCCCTAACTCGCCTTCAAAACCCGCTTCTTTAATTCGCAGTACGTCATCGAGATCAATATAGTCTCCGTTCTGCAGGGCTTCTGCTAGCATACCAATCTGCTCCATAAGCTGCGTCTCATCCATCAGCGCTTCACTTCCCTGCCTGGTTTCTTCGGGCAGCCAGGCACTGAGCCGTTGACGCGTTTCATCAAAACGCCGCTCCAGCACACCAAGCAATGCACGAAGCTGCTCACTCGCCCCTTGGCGTGCGGCATGTTCCAGCTCCCGCGCAGCGGCATGCAAGGCATTGGCAGCGATATTCCCCGATGCCCCCTTGATCGCATGCGCGCTGGCCGCGCAAGATTGCATATCATTCACCGCCAGCGCTTCCTGTATGGCCTGTATGCGCTTGGGGCTATCCTCCAAAAACAAATCAATGATCGTTTTCATCAAACGCTCGTCGCCAGCCAATCGATCAAGCGCCTTGTTCTGATCCCATACAAGAGGGCCTGGCTCGCGTCTTTCTGGTTGTGCGTGGCCGGGCTCGCTGTCACCATGCGCTTGAACAGCGTCGATTGGGTCTTGCGCTGCTTGGTCTACCAGCTCCAGGTCGGTCGGCCCCGCACCCAGCCATTTTTTGAGCATGTCGAAGACCTCTTTTGTTTCGATGGGTTTGGCTAGATAGTCGTTCATTCCGGCGAGCAGACATTTCTCGCGATCGCCCTGCATGGCATGTGCCGTCAAGGCAATAATCGGTACAGTTTCGTAGCGCGCACCAGCACCGCCACGACGTATAATCTCAGTGGCTTCGTAGCCATCCAACTCGGGCATCTGACAATCCATGAGCACCAGAGTGTAGGGAGCATCTTCGGGGGCCGACTTGAGGCTATAGATCGCTTCATTGCCATCGGCGGCGAGATCACACTGGAGCCCCAGCGTATTGATCATGCCCTGCGCCACCATTTGATTAACCTGATTATCTTCTACCAGCAGCACGCGTGCGCCAGCAGGCCATGAGTTATCACCATCGCCAGAATCGCCTGACGTATTTGCAGTGCCAACCGCAGTCAGATCACCCATAACTGGCAGACAATCCGACTGGTCCTGCGCGGCCAACATCAAACACAAAGCCTGATGAAGATCCTGCGCACTCACCGGTTTGGTCAAAGAACCCGAAATGCCCAGCTCGAGCATTTCTTCGTGATCGTGCTGAGCGCTCACCGAGGTGAGCATCAATACGGGCGTTTTGCTCCAGAACGCACGGGAGCGAAGATAGGCAGCCGCCGCAAAGCCATCCTGCTCCGGCATCTGCTGATCGAGAAGTACCATATCGTAGGGCCGATCGCTTTTTTCTGCCTGCTCGCAGCGTTGCTGCATTTGTGCAACACTCTCGGCAAGCCACACTTCAGCCCCCCAGAGCTTCAACTGCTCCGATAGTATTTCCCGATTGATAGGATGATCATCGACGACAAGAAAATTCTTACCGTTTAAATCCAGTTTAAAGTCTGAGGGCGAATCATCGCCATAATTGTCTAGCAACACGTTAAAGCGAAAGGTACTCCCTTCACCCGCTTTACTTTCGACACTGATACTGCCTCGCATCAGTTCCACCAGCTTTTTACAAATCGCCAGCCCCAGGCCCGTGCCGCCGTATTGCCGCGTGGTGGAGGCATCTACTTGTGTAAACGACTCAAACAAGTGCTCGATTTTATCTTCAGGAATGCCAATACCCGTATCCTGCACCGAGCAGGTAAGCTGAAAATGGGTATCGTCGTAAAAGCGCGTGGCAACACGCACGATAACTTCGCCTTGCGCGGTAAATTTGATGGCGTTAGACAGCAAGTTGCTAATTACCTGCCTGACACGAGCGGGATCACCCACCACATAATTCACATGCACGCGTGTGGTATCAAGAAACAAGCCAAGGCCCCGCTCTTCGGCCCTGACCACCAAGGCCTTCACGCTGTCGTCGAAGAGTTTGTGTATCGAAAAGGGTACGGAATCCAGTTCGAGCTTACCTGCCTCAACTTTAGAAAAATCCAGAATGTCGTTGATGATTCCCAGTAGCGATTGGGCGCTTTGTTGCGCCACTTCGAGCTTGTGTTGTTGCCCCGCATCGAGTGGCGTCTGAAGTACCAGCCCCAACATCCCCAACACGCCATTCATGGGCGTCCGAATCTCGTGACTCATACTGGCCAAAAACTCACTTTTGGCGAGGTTGGCAATCTCTGCCTCTTCCTTGGCTTCTACCATGGCTTGCTGCATTTCCTTGATATCAGAAATATCCTTGGACACGCTTAAAAAACCAGTGATATTGTTAGCGGCATCCCTCACCGCTGTCACCGACAGAATCACCGGCACTCTCACCCCATCTTTTCGAATATAGGTCCACTCCTGCTCATCAATAAATCCGATGGACGCTTTGGCAACAAACACTTCGAAGTCACTGGTCAGTCGTCGATTGAGCTCCTGCTCCAACAGCTGCCTGCGCACCTTCATCTCATTGGCATCATGAAATACGGCAGGCGTATTTTTGCCCACCATTTCCATCGCGCTATACATGAGCAGTCGCTCTGCTGCTTTGTTGAATATCTTAATGGTTCCCTCGGTATCGGTCGCAATAATCGAGAACCCGGAGGCATCGAGCAAGCTCTGCAGATAGAGCAAACTGCGCTCCTGTTCAATCTGTTGCAGTGCATGCGCGCGCTCATCATTGCTGTATCGGGTCACATCAAAAAACAGGTTAAGCACATAGTGTTCTACCTGCTCACCATCGACCACTTCAAAGCCTTGCGAGCGGAACCAGAGTTGGCGGGTGTCATCCTTGTCATTGGCCCAAGGAAGCTCGCCCTCTCTAAAAAATTCCTGTACACCCGATTCAAAGGCCTCGTTAGTGAGAGGCAGGCTGGTATCGGCACTCATGTCGCCCGGTTTTATGCCAAACAGGTTTGTCGCCTCGTCGTTGCAGAGCACAATCTCGCCCGCGGGATTACTCAAATAGAAGGGAGTGGGCAGGTGCTCAACACTGGCAAACAAGCGCGCAAGCTGTTTGCGCTGCGCGGCGTCGGTCGCGACCGTTTGCTCTTGCTGACGCTGTTGGCTTAAGGCCCAGTCACGCTGCATCTGACCAACAATGCGCCACAGGAACCACAGCGCGGCGATCAGAATCGTTAACGAGCTACTCCACAATACCCACAACATACTTTCCAGCGTTTCGGCCGTGGCCATAGCTTCACTAAGGTCCATCTCGGAGACCAGCCCCATCTGCAATCGCTCATCCCAGAGCCAGGCACCCACCACGGGTATGCCACGGTAATCACGATAACCCTCGACATTGCCGCCCCGGTCCTCCTGCATCAAGCCCTGCATCATGACCGTCCACGAAGGTGCACTATCTCCTTGTTCCGTACGATAAGACGGCAAGATCGTGCGTTGCTCTCCTGGATCAGACAATTTGATCGACAAGACACTGGTTTGATTGGGCATGAGCAGCTTGAGTTGAATCAGCTGATCCACAAATCGGCTTTGGGACAGCATCAAACCTTCTCTACTCACCGCATAGGTTTCACCACTGTTACCAATGCGGCCGTGTGCGAGCACTGCCGAGAATTCGCCCAAGGGATTCAACTCTTCCGCCAGCAGCGCCAGCACCTGCCCGTGTTCGTCGTAAACCGGTACCGTCACAAACATGGCGGGGGGCACACTGTAACCAGCAATATTGGGACGACCAGGGGCTGCCTTGTGCGCAGGCAACGGCGGTACTAACACGGCCAAACCCTGCAAGCTGCGCGCTAACAAGTGAGGATAGTGAACGGCCATGGGGTGCTGGCGCGCCAGGTCGCCTTCTTGTCGCGCATACAGATTGGTGCCATCAGGTGCGATCACATATAAATTTGGGCGTTCACCTGCGGCCCTGAAGCCCAAGAAATAATCGTGCAATCGCTGCTGTTCGCGCGCATAAATCAACCGCGCTGCGTTTTCGGTCTCGCGCAAGCCCTGCACTTGCGCACGCACATGAAAGTCCCTCGCCAGCCCATGCAACTCGCTGTGGCGACGCGCCACCCATTGTTGCAGCGCAAAGTGGGTAGTACTGAGCACAGTATTGAGTTGGCGTTTGATGGCAGCCTGAGCCTGCTCTTCGATACTCTGTGTCGATTGCCAGGTATGCCAGGTAGTAAAACCAAACAGCAGCAGCAAGCCAAAGATGCTTAACCAGCGTACCTGAGGCAGCCAGAGCCATGGCTTGCCCTCCTGCCGTTTTTGCATCAGCCAGCCCAGCGAAAGCAGCAGGAGTAGCAGGCAAATAACATTAGGCACCAAGCTGTGCAGCGTGCTGACAAGCGCTTCACCATGCAAGGCATACGCATGACTGGTCAGCAATGTAGTCGCCAAAAGCACTGCTAATAGAGGAAGAATCATAACCAGCCGCTGCGAAAGGAAAGTAAAGCGTTATCGTGCTGCACTAAAGATAGACCAGCGAATCTGTTGCCTCCAGCCATCACGCATTCAAGAATCGATTACCGACAACAACCAGTGTTCCATTATCTGGCGCAGCACTGCCGGATCAATCGGTTTTGCCAAATAATCATCCATGCCTGCCGCCAGGCAAAGCTCTCTGTCACCCTTCATTGCATTTGCGGTGAGCGCCACAATGGTCACCTGAGCATAGCGTTCACCGGCATCACCACGGCGAATAGCCCGGGTGCACTCGTAACCATCCATTTCGGGCATCTGACAGTCCATCAACACCAGCGTATAAGGACGATCAGCTTCGGCCTCACGCATTCTCTCCAAAGCGTGTACGCCATTTTCGGCAAGATCGGCCGACAAACCCATCGCCTCCAGCAGGCCTTTTGCCACGTGCTGGTTAACAATATTATCCTCAACCACAAGTATGCGCGTGTGAGGCGGCCAAGTGGTTTGCTCGCGCGCGGTGGGCTCGCGCTCCACTGAAGTGACGCGCCGCTGGGGACCTTCGCATTCATCAGGTTCGGAATAAAGCACCAACGCTCGAAACAGATCTTCTGGAATGACCGGCTTGGCAATTGTAGAGACTGCATCAAGATTGAGCGCCATAATGGCATCGGTATCGTCGCGATCAGATTGCAGAATCACCCACTCAGGCGACTGGTCGGCCAAATGCACTTTGAGCAATTCAACCAGCATGCACGCATGATTCATGCTCGCATCCACAATCACCGCGTTGTATTGACAGTCTGACACCAGCGTCTCTAGGTCTTGTTCTGACACCATGGTTCCCAAGGTGTCGACCTTGGCCCCCCATGCCCTAAGCTGCCGCGACAAGACCCGCTGACCGACGGGGCTTTGGACCAACAATAGAATCGATAAGCCCTGTAAGCCCTGAGACCAGTCTTGCTTATTTTTCTGCTCTGAAGGCTCAAGAAACATGGTCGCATCAAACCGACAGCCCTCGCCGGGAGTGCTGCTGACAGTAATATCGCCTTGCATCAACTGGCACAAGCGCCGCGAAATCGCCAACCCTAGCCCCGCCCCCTCGTAGCGACGAGTGGTACCCTCATCTACTTGGGTAAACGGTTCAAAAATAGCCCCTTGGTTGTTCTCGGAAATACCAATACCGGTATCCTCCACACGAACATTGAGCATCACGCGCTCACCCACTCGATGCTGTGAGGCGGTCACAACGATGTGACCTCTCTCGGTATATTTGACTGCATTCGCAACCAGATTTTGCATCACCTGCCGAATGCGACTGGCATCTCCTTTGGCCTTTGGTTCAGTCACATCCGCAAGATCAAGAATGATCTCGAGCGACTTGCGATCGACCTGCTGACGCTGGCTCTCACAGACCTCCGACACGATGCGCACGATATCTACTTCCTGCACTTCCAGATCCAAGCGATGGGCCTGTACGCGCGAGAAATCCAGCGTCACATTGATTAACTGCTCTAAAGCCTCGGCGCTCTCTTTTGCAAGACGCACCTTGCGCATCTGCATGTCGTTTAAAGGTTCTTCCTGCAGCAGATTCAACATCCCCATCAGCCCGTGCAGCGGCGTACGCAGTTCGTGACTCATTTTGGTGAGAAAATCGTTTTTGGCCTGACTCGATGCTGCCGCCAGCGTTTGGGCGTACACCAGCGCTTCGGTGCGTTCTTGCACCTGTGCCGCCAGACCAGCATTGAGATGGAGAATTTCCTTGCGCGCATCCGCGAGCGCCTGCAAGGTGTTAGAAAAGGTCTGTTCGACCTGGCTCAACTCGTTTTCTTGCTTGAGCCGCAAGTCCACCTTGTGCTCATCTAGCCGATCGAATTGCAACTGCTGCATGTGCGTGATCAGGCGTTCAAGGGGGCGCAATAACATGCGCTTACTGGCCCATAAAAAGATCAACCAAAGGGCCACGCCTTTTATCACCGCATTGACCAGCAAAAAGATAAAGCCTAATCGCACGCGATCAAAAACAACGTCGTTACTGGCATAAATACGCGCGGTGCCCATACGGATGAGCGTTTCGTCTACCTGATAAGAAATCGCAAACTCATACACTAATAAGTCATCAACCGACAAATCCAAAGCCTGCCTATCGCCCGAGGCATCGACCAAGACCGTACTTTCACCTCTTACCACGGTTCCACGTTGCGACATGGGTACCATTCTGCCCTGTTGATTTCGCTCGATACTGACACCTGTGATGACGGGCACCTGAATCATGCCATCGACAATGGCTCGAATACGCTTGCGGTCCAGATTCCACATGGCTTCCGACAAGACTTCACCAAAGATGTTTTGATACGAGGCTAACTCTTGACGCACCTGATCCTGCGTATAGCGATACTCCTGCACCATATGGATCAGGGTAACGATCAAGGCAATCACGCAGTAAAGGGCAAACACCACGCGCATCAACTGGTGCGAAATAGAACCCGGCTTGCGCTCTGGTGGTCTGACCTCGGTATTACTCACCGCGACACTCCTCACCAATCCATCCGGTCCACAGGGGCTGGTGGAGTTCCAACCAGCGCTCCGCTGCCTCTTGCACCGACAACCCGTCTACATCCACCAGTGCCGCGGCTTTAGCGATATGCGCGTTATCCATATTCATTGCCTTGAGAATCTGCCAGGCACAGGGCCATTGCTCTTCCATGCCCGACCATGCGGCCTTTTTAAGCCAGCCATTTTTAGGGTTGCCGCAGTCGTAAGAAAAGTCTGGGTTTTGCCCCCAGGTTGGGTCGGTTTCGCAGTCAGGGTGATAATCCGGGAACTCGACAAACTCCCCCGGGAATACCGACTCTACCCAGTTTGGTGTCCAGTTGAACAGAACGATGGGGCGGTTGGCAGTAACGGCTTTTTCGAGCTCTACCCACAAGTCGTCACCACGTTCGAGCAGGCGAATCTGAAAGCCCAGATTCAAGGCACGAATACGTGCTTCGTCGGGTTTTTCCCACGGGCCCGCAAAATACACCCCTTCCCCCT
>JAWWBW010000049.1:0-15513 GCA_033720775.1 Oleiphilaceae bacterium
CTTTAGTCCAACAAGACTTTTTCTATTACCGTAAATCCCGTCGAAATAAATTTCGACCCACACACAACGTGCAAATATTTGTTTGCAGCACCAGCCCCGTTCCCACCATAGCTAAACCGCATCATGCCTGCTTCAAGCTTCAAGCTTCATGCTTCATGCTTCCTGCTTCAAGCTTCCTGCTTCCTGCTTCCTGCTTCAAGCAGCTCATCCCGTCCCCAACCAAATCAATCAACCGCCCTTCACAACAGAGCGCTTGCGCGGCCCGCGCGCTGGACGCTTAGTCTCTGTCGCTCCCGATCTTTCCGGTCGTTTAGACGCGCCACCGCCCTGTACTTTTTTTGTGCTGGCTTTATCTGATCGACTGCCATCACGGTGCTCGGGCTTGTTCGTTTTTATCTTTTTAGCCTTCTTTGGCTTTTTAGGTTTTGGCGGCTTAAGATTTTTAGGCGTGTCAGGCAGTTTGTCTTTTGGCGTGAAACCGGGCACGCCGCGTCGCGGCAAGATTTGCTGTATCAACCTTTCAATACCAACTAACTCTTTAAATTCCTCGGCACATACCAACGACACCGCCTTGCCTTCAGCGCCTGCCCTTCCTGTGCGCCCAATGCGGTGGACATAATCCTCAGCGACGTGCGGTAAATCGAAATTGACGACCTGTGGTAACTGATCAATATCCACCCCTCGGGCCGCGATGTCTGTTGCAACCAAAACCTGAGTATCGCCATTCTTGAATTCAGCCAATGCCCGTGTTCGCGCGCCCTGACTCTTATTGCCATGAATCGGCGCTGCCTTGATACCCGCCTTGTTAAGCTGATACGACAAGCGGTTAGCACCATGCTTTGTTCGACAAAATACCAACACCTGATGCCAGCTATGCTCTTTAATAAGGTAAATCAAGATTTGGGATTTCTTTGCCTTATCGACAGGTATCACCAGCTGCTCAACAGTTTTTGCCGCTGCATTTTCGGGCGACACCGATATTTCAACCGGGTCGTGTATTAGTCCTTTGGCCAGCGCACGTATTTCTTTTGAGAAGGTCGCTGAAAACATGAGGTTTTGTCGCCGGGGCGGCAACAGCTCGATGATTTTGCGCATGTCGTGGATAAAACCCATATCCAGCATACGATCCGCCTCATCAAGCACCAACACTTCGAGTTTATCGAGCTTTACTGCATTCTTACTGTGCAAATCGAGCAAACGCCCCGGCGTGGCAACAAGGATATCCACGCCTTTGCGTAGCTTCAGCATTTGCGGATTAATATTCACACCGCCAAACACCACCGCCGAACGCAGTGATAAATGAGCTCCGTACACCCGTACACTTTCACTCACCTGCGCAGCCAGTTCTCGCGTGGGCGTAATCACTAGGGCCCTCGCCTCGTTACCACCAGGTTTAGTGCCATTAGCGCTAAGTATTTCGAGCAGAGGCAAGGTAAATCCAGCCGTTTTACCGGTACCGGTTTGCGCTGCTGCCATCACATCGCGGCCACGCAAAATAGCCGGAATGGCCTCTACCTGTATGGGCGAGGGCGTATCGTACCCCTGCTCAGCAACAGCGCGAAGGATAGGCGACGACAAGCCCAAAGCATCAAAACCCATATAGTTATCTCAAGAAAGGTAATCAAAGAACGAACAGAGAGCGGAACAGTGCCCGTGTGGAGTAATCCGAATTTGCGGCAAGTATAGAGTGTGTTAGCGTGTATGGATACCTTAATCGTTTACCCTACGCTGAACACGCACAGATATATGCCTCTGACCATTTCTAGCAATGTAACCATTCCCGACGAAGAACTGCAGTGGCACGCGATCCGGGCACAGGGAGCGGGTGGCCAGAACGTTAATAAGGTTTCGTCGGCGATTCATCTGCGGTTTGATATCGCCAGCTCGTCTTTACCCGACTTTTACAAAGAGCGCCTGCTGAATCTCAATGACAGCCGCATCAATAAAGAAGGCGTGCTGGTGATTAAGGCGCAACAGTTTCGTACACAGGAGAAAAACCGGGAAGATGCGCTCAACCGCCTTTTAGGCATTATTCAGGCGGCAACCGTTGTGCATAAAACCCGTCGCCCTACCAAACCCTCGCGCAGTTCCCAGCGTAAGCGCATGGACAGCAAAACCAAGCGCGGCCAAACCAAAGCGCTGCGCGGCAAAGTGCGCGATTAGCCCCTAGCCCTCAGGCAAAGAGAACGGGTTTGAGCAAGAGCATGCCCGATCCAAATAACAACAAGCAACAAAAACGCATAAACCACTGTTCCGATATCCGCTCTTGCAGGCGCTTGCCTAAAAACACGCCAAACAGGGCCACCGGCAACAGCAAAAGCACCTGCCACCACATTGTGCCTGCCCATTGCCCATTCAGCGTGTAAGGGATGATTTTGACAACGTTCATCACACCAAAGAACACCGCCGTTGTCGCAAGCCATTGCAATTTAGGTAATCGAAGACTGAGCATATAGATATTGATAGGCGGCCCACCTGCATGTAGCAAGGTGCTGGACAAACCCGAACTGACGCTCCAGAACCATCCCGCACCGCGCCACTTGGCGAGTCTTGACGCGATACTCTGCCAGACAGCAAACACCACACACAATACACCCAAGATGCCAGACAGCACGGCATCGGAAAACACGCCTAACAGCAAACCACCTGCGGCGATACCCGCGATGGCACCAGGGATAATTCGCCACAAAATGGCTTTATTGATGTGGCGCAGGTAGTAGCTGATGCTGCGCGCGTCCATCACCAATAGAAGCGGTAACACCAGCGCTGTGGCCTGAGCAACCGGCATTACCAAGGCCAGCAGAGGCACCGCGACCACCCCGGCACCACCGGCAAATCCCGACTTGGAAATACCGGTTAATAACACGCCCAACACCGCGAGCATCCAAAATTCCAAAAAACCAACTCCCTTTTTACCGCGTAGTAAGGATGAATACCTGCTACGAATGCGCGCACATAGACTAAGCTTGCTGCACGCAGCGCATCATAAAGAATGGAGAAGCTAACATGTCTACCACACCTGACGAAGCACTAATTGATTTTAGCCAGCGCGATTTTGTCGAAGGGCTCGACCCCCGTTTTGTTGCGCGCTGGTCACCCCGCGCGTTTGAGAAAATCGAACTGACGCCCGTGGTCATAAAACGACTGATCGAAGCGGCGCGCTGGGCCCCCTCCTGCTTTAACGAGCAACCTTGGCGCTTTTACACTTCCAGTGCCCAGAATTTTGAGGATTACCTCGGTTTATTGGCAGAGGCGAATCAAAGCTGGGCAAAAGATTGCGCCGTGATTGGCTTTTTGGTGGCAACTAAAACCTTTGCCAAAAACGGCAAAACAAACGCCCATGCACGATTTGACTGTGGCGCTGCGTGGATGTCGCTGTGTCTGCAGGCGCGCCATGAGGGACTTTACGCACATGGTATGGCCGGAGTTGATTTTGAAAAAGCCACCGAGTATCTCCAGCTCGACGACTCTGAAGAATTAGTGATGGCGTTTGCAGTGGGCAAACTGGCTGACTTAAGTCAGCTGAGCGCCGAGCAGCGAGAAAAAGAAACGCCAAACAGTCGCAAACCACTCGACGACATCTGGCGCTGTCGCTAGCTGCTTATTTTTGGGGCAAGGGCGTGAATTCCTCGGCATCACCCGGAATATCAGGGAAGCGCCGTTGCCGCCAATCGTCCTTCGCCTGCTCAATACGCTGCTTATCAAAAGACACAAAATTCCAGTAGATATGTGGCACATCTGGCCAAGCCTCGCCCCCTAGCATCACCACACGGGCGTTCTCATCGGCAGTGAATGACGCTTCTTGCTCTAGCAGCCTTATTTGGCCTGCGGAGACACGCTCACCCGAAAGATGAATGGCACCAGAGATCACATATAACAGGCACTCCTGTTGCGGGTTGGGTCGCTCTACCGCTTTGCCTTGCTTGGCCAGTACATCCACATAGAACATGGGCGAATAGGTTTTAAGTGGCGAGGTGAGTCCGTAAGCTTCACCCGCAATCAGACGAATCACCACTCCATCGTGCATAGAGTGTGGCAATTTACAGCGCTTGATATGCGTAAAACTGGGCGCGATTTCGGCCATCTCCCGAGGCAAAGCCAACCATGACTGTAAACCATCGAGCCGGTGTTGTTGTGCTTTTACCTCAATGGTTTCGCGCTCTGAATGCACAATGCCACGCCCGGCGGTCATCCAGTTAACATCCCCCGGCAAAATTTCAACGTTATTTCCCAGGCTGTCGCGATGCAGCAAACTGCCTTCGAACAGATAGGTGATGGTCGACAGCCCAATGTGGGGATGTGGCCTGACATCAATCCCCTCACCCGCATCAAAATCGGCAGGCCCCATGTGATCAAGAAAAATAAAGGGGCCAACCATGGTGGTCTTTGCGTGCGGCAGTATGCGCGTCACGCTAAAGCCGTCGAGATCTTTCTTGTGCCCTCTTAGTTCCGTGGCCATGTTTGCCCCCTGATGTGTGTATATAAGCCTGCCGGCGAATCACATTCACCGGCAGTACCTGAGTCTGTGCTAGAGCAGCCCAATTATATAGTGATAGAGAGGAATCCCCACAATCACATTAAATGGGAAAGTAATGCCCAGCGACATAAGCATAGCCAAGCCAATATCCGCTTTGGGAATGGCGGTGCGAATGGCTGCCGGCGCTGCGATATAACTGGCACTGGCGGTGAGCGTGGCGAGAATCAATACACTGCCCGTCGCCAGACCCAGCGCCATGCCTGCCCCCATCCCCAGCAAAGAAAGACAAGGCGGCGCGATCAACGCAAACACCAGCAAGCGCCATTTTTTCCACGGCATGGGGCTAAGCGTATCGGCGGCGGTGAGCCCCATTTCAAGCAGGAACAACGCGAGCACAGCCTTGAATGCACCGGTAAGCAGCTCGGTCACTGCGGCACCCTGCTGTGGCCCATACATAAAGCCGATAATCACGCCACCCACCAGCAAAACGACGCCGCGGTTGGTAAAGGTTTCGTGCCATAGCTCGCTTTGCGAACCGGGCTTGACCTCTCCGGCAAAAAATTTGCGGTAGATATAAAGTGATACCAGAATCGCTGGCAACTCCAGCATCACCAGATACAAGGTGACTTGTGGATCTGTGACCAGGCCCATGGAGTCGACATAGGCCAGCGCCACAGCAAAGGTACCCGCACTTACCGAGCCATAGTGTGCCGCCAGACTGGCTGCATTTTCTGCTTCGGCCCCCGCCAGCTTAAGCAGCACCGGAAATACCAACAGGGGAATCAGCGCACCGAGCATGGCGATCATGACAAGCTCTACAGCGAGGTCCCAGGCCAATGAACCGTGCAACACCATACCGCCCTTTAAACCAATGGTGAGCATCAGTAACAAACTGAGCGTATCGTAGGCCGCTTTGGGTATGTCGAGGTCAGACTTAAGCAAACCTGCCACTAGCCCCAATACGAAAAACATTACAACAATATCTGGCATGCTTAACCCTCTGCTTCGATTTCGATTAGCACTTCACCGGGCGTCACACGGTCGCCTTTTTTCACATGTACGGCGGTGACCTTGCCCGCGATATTGGCCGTAATTTCGTTTTCCATTTTCATGGCTTCGGTGACCAACACGCCTTGTCCCGCTTTAACGTGATCGCCGACTTTTACCAGCACATCGACGATATTGCCCGGCATCGCCGTGGTAACGTGCCCCGGCTCTGTGGCTCGGCCACGTTTGCTACCGCCATCACCTTCATAATGACCTAGAGGTTCGAACACGGTTTCTTCCGGCATGCCATCTAGCGACAGGTATATTTTGCGTTTGCCGCTGCCGGCATCCCCAACACCTGTAATCTGCACCTCATAGGTTTCACCATGTATATCGAGCTTGAATTCGGTCGGCGCACCGCCCGCTGCGGCGGGTTTCCCTCCCTCCTGCGGGGGTAACAGGGCTTCGGGCTGCAATGTGCCATCTTTACGCTGCTGCAAAAAGTCCCGCCCGAGATCCGGGAACATCGCGTAGGTGAGCACATCTTCTTCACTGCTCGCCAAAGCCCCAATCTCCTCTTTGAGTTTGACCAGTTCCGGCTCAAGCAAATCGGCAGGCCGCCCTTCAATCAAGTCCTCATTACCCACCGCTCGTTTTTGTAGCTCGGCATTGACCGGTGCCGGCGCTTGTCCATAACCACCTTGAAGATAACGCTTCACCTCATTGGTAATGGTTTTGTAGCGCTCGCCACTCAGTACGTTGTAGACCGCCTGTGTGCCAACGATTTGCGATGTCGGCGTTACCAGCGGAGGGTAACCCAGGTCTTCGCGCACACGCGGTATCTCATCAAACACTTCACGAATCCTGTCCAGCGCCTGCTGCTCCTTTAGCTGGTTAGCCAGATTGGACATCATGCCACCCGGCACCTGATTGATCTGTACCGATACATCTTCGCGCGTAAATTCACTCTCGAATTGATGGTACTTCTTGCGTACTTCTCTGAAGTAATCCGCGATCTCGGTAAGCAGATTGAGATCGAGCCCCGTATCGTATTCAGTGCCACGCAAAGCGGCCACTTGCGACTCGGTGGCAGGATGACTGGTGCCACTGGCAAAGGATGAAATGGCAGTATCGATCCGATCAACCCCGGCTTCAATCGCCTTCAGTTGGCAAAGCGGCGCCAAGCCCGCGGTGGAATGACTATGCAACACTAGTGGCAAGTCGACTTCGGCTTTAAGAGCAGCGACAAGGTCTGCTGTAGCAAAAGGCGTTAGTAGCCCTGCCATATCTTTAATGGCGATGGAGTCGGCGCCCATGTCACGTAACTGTTTCGCCAATTGCACATAGGTCTCGGGTGTATGCACCGGACTGGTGGTGTAACACAAAGTGCCTTGCGCGTGTTTGCCAGCTTTTTTGGTGGCCCGCATGGCGGTTTCGAGGTTACGCACATCGTTGAGTGCATCGAATATGCGAAAGACATCCATGCCATTATCCGCCGCTTTTTGCACGAAGGCTTCGACCACGTCATCGGCATAGTGGCGGTAACCCAGCAGGTTTTGCCCGCGCAGTAGCATTTGCAGTCGCGTGTTGGGCAGTGCCGCACGCAGCTGACGCAGACGTTCCCACGGATCTTCTTTCAAAAAGCGCACACAAGCATCAAAGGTCGCGCCACCCCAAACCTCAAGAGACCAATACCCCACCTTATCGAGTTTGTCACAAATAGGCAGCATATCTTCAGTACGCATGCGCGTGGCAATCAGAGACTGGTGCGCATCACGTAAAATCACATCGGTAATTTCAATCGCTTTCTTGGCAGTCATTGCGTTGTCCTTTTCCAGTAGCGTCAATAAGTATTGATTAAAGCTCGTTTACCAACCCGCATGGGCTGCCACCGCCGTGGCAATAGCCAGCGCCAATTCACGTGGGTGCTTCTTCTCTGAATATTTCAATAATTCGGGATGTTCCGGCACAAAGCTGGTATTAAAGCTCGCCGCCTGAAAATCAGGATGCGCCAGAATCTGCTTGTAATACGCGGCGGTGGTTTTCACACCCTGCAAGCGCATGTCGTCTAGCGCGCGTTGCCCGCGTGCGACTACTTCATCCCACTGTAAGGCCCACACCACCAGCTTGAGACACATGGAATCAAAATACGGCGGAATGTCGTACCCGGTATAAATGGCCGTATCGACGCGCACACCGGGGCCGCCTGGCGCATAGTAATGACTGATGCGGCCAAAGCTTGGCAAAAAGTCGTTTTTGGGGTCTTCGGCATTAATGCGAAATTGCAGCGCGTAGCCGCGGTAGTGGATATCTTCCTGGCGATAACTGAGAGGTAATCCTGAAGCAATGCGAATCTGTTCGCGCACAATATCGACCCCGGTGATCTGCTCGGTGATGGTGTGCTCCACCTGCACCCGCGTATTCATTTCCATAAAGTACACTTCGTTGCCAGTGAGCAAAAACTCCACCGTACCGGCGTTCTCATAACCCACGGCCTTGGCCGCTTTCACGCCCAATTCGCCGATGTAGTTACGTAGCTCTGGGGTGAGTTGCGGGCTGGGGGCTATCTCGATCAGTTTTTGATTACGACGCTGAATGGAGCAATCCCGCTCGAACAGATGAATGGCCTCACCCGTGCTGTCGGCAAGCACCTGTACTTCAATGTGCTTGGGATTAACGATGCACTTTTCCAGAAACACTTCAGCGCTGCCAAAGGCTTTGGTGGCCTCGCTAATCACGCGCGGATACTGTTTGCGCAGATCATCAGGCGAATCGCAGCGGCGAATACCACGCCCACCGCCACCCGAGGTGGCTTTGAGCATCACCGGGTAACCAATTTCATCGGCAATCTTCAAGGCCTCGTCGAGATCCTTCAGGTTGCCATCAGAGCCCGGCGTCACGGGTACACCCGCGGCACGCATACTGTCGCGAGCCTGAGTTTTATCCCCCATTTTATGAATCACTTCGGATTTGGGCCCGATAAAACGAATCCCCTGCTCCTCACAAAGCCGGGCAAACTCGGCGTTCTCAGACAAAAAACCGTAACCGGGATGAATCGCATCGCAACCCACCTGTTTAGCCAGACTCACAATACGCCGCGGATCGAGATAACCTGCGATCGGGTCTTCGCCCAATGAATAGGCTTCGTCTGCACGCTTCACATGCAAACCATAGCGGTCGGGTTCGGTGTAAATTGCCACGGAGCGAATGTCCATCTCGGCGCAGGCACGAATAATACGCACGGCAATTTCACCGCGATTGGCGATGAGGATTTTCTGCAACATGAGGTCGATCCTTCTTGGTTAACAGAGCTTCCTAAGCATATTCAGGCTATACATAATGTAAAATTGATATTACTTTTATCTAATATAAGTTATTGCTTATAGATGGAGCAGAGCCATGCCTTTATCGGTCCAGCAACTTGCGAATCGCCTGACTTTTCGTCAATTACAGGTGTTTTTAGGCGTATACCAGCTTAAGAGTTATTCCAAAGCCGGTGATCTGTTAGGGCTCACCCAGCCCGCCATCAGCAGCCAGATTAAGCACCTGGAAACAGCTCTGGGTATTCCGGTGTTTGAATATGTTGGCCGTAAACTCTATTGCACGGCGGCGGGCGAAAAACTCGCGCAGAGCACGCACATTATTTTTAATGAACTGCGCTCATTACAAAACGACCTTGCCGCATTACGTGGTCAGGTTGCGGGCGATCTTAATCTGGTGGCGGTCAACACCGCACAATATGTCGTGCCGTATCTGTTAAAAGCCTTTCATCAACAACACCCCGATATCAATGTACAGATGCGGGTGGTCAATCGCTCTGAAGCGCTGCGTCGCCTGAACGACAATCAGGATCATCTGGTGATTATGGGCATCGTGCCAACCGAGAAACCGCTCACCTCTCTGCCCTTTCTCGACAACGAGTTTTTACCCGTGGTGCCGGGCAACCACCCATTACTACAAAGCGACTCCCCAGGCATGCGGGATTTTATTAATAGCGGATTACTGGTGCGCGAACCGGGCTCTGGTAGCCGGCTCGCCTTTGATCTGTACTGCCAGCAGAATCGCCTTACCTACCAGCCCAAAATGGAGCTGGGTTCTAATGATGCCCTCAAGCATGCGGTACTCGCAGGCTTGGGAGTCGCGGTATTGCCCAAGCTGAGTATTTTGCCAGAACTACGGCTTGGCCTACTTAAAGTTCTGCCTATTGCCGGCTTTCAATTAAAGCGGTCCTGGTGCGTGGTGCATCAAAAATCCAAACACCCGACGCCCGCCATGCGTGCTTTTTTGGACTTTGTACAAGCCAACCTCAATACCCTGGCCACACAATTCCAATCACTGGAACAGTGATCATGCGCATTAAATTTCGTGTATGTCACCGCCTCAAGAGTGACCTGTCACCAAGACAGACACTATGCAAAACGCTAAAGTAGCGCACAAAATAAAACAGCCTATTTTTCGGATCACGCCCACGGACGTGACAACAACGAATACAACCAGAAGCAAGCGAGTTCACAGAATGACCACTCCCTCCGCCAGCGAATTACTAGCCACCGGTAACCACTTTCTTAATCAGAACAACCTGCCTGAAGCAAAAAGACATTATCAGCAAGCACTTGAACAGAATCCTGATGAAAGCAAGGCACATTTTTTATTGGGCTGGATCGCGCATCAGGAACAACAGCCCGAGCTTGCACTGAATCATCTTCAGAGTGCCTGCGCACAAGCACCTTCGAATAAAGAATATGTGAGCGCACTTGCGCAGGTTCTTGAACAGTTACAACGTACTAACGACATACCGCCCCTTTATCAACGCTATATCACACATGATGCAACACACCCCGACATTTGGCTGGCCTGGGCGATATCGCTAGCCAAAGCGGGGCAGGCGCAACAGGCCGCGCAGGTCTTGCAAGACGCCATTAAAAAATTTCCGGACGTACTCGCGCTGCACATGAACTTTGGTGAACTGCTGTATCACCACCAACACTACAATGAAGCCCTGCAGGTGTACCAGAACGCACTGGATAGCGGGCTAAAAAGCGAAGGGCTATATCAGAATATTGCCAAGCTCCACACCCACATGGGCCAAGTTGAGGCCGCGCGTAAAGTGCTCGAACAAGGCATGCAGGCGTATCCTGGTAAACTGGTGTTTGCCTACCGCCTGGCAACCATCAACCCCGACTATCTATCGCTATCAATGTTACGCGATTTGGCCGAAGCGCCGGCCCCGCAAGACCCAGAAAACAGCTTTTACTACCACTGGTTAATGGCGAGTCTGGCACGCCAACAAGATCAGGCGTTTAAAGAGATGGAACACCTCGTCGAGGCGCATTCCCTTTATGCACAAAGCAGCCGTTTTCAATTGGATACCGCCTTTTATCTCGATACCCTGCCGCAACTCGCCACATCGTTAGCACAAACACACGGCTTCGAAGCGAATGCGGAACTGGCGGCACTCGCGCCAGTATTTGTGGTCGGCACACCGCGCTGTGGCTCCACCCTAATCGAAAACGTCATTTGCGCGGGCCAGGATGCCTTAAAAAAAGGCGAAGAAACCGGCGTTGCCCTGCAGGCGCTCGTTGCCGCAATGGGGCAAAACAACGGTGCCTTCTGGCCCGCGTTTCAGTCGTACTTAAAGCAGGGCTATCAGCAGCATCAACTGCTCAGTACCGAAAAAGGCTTTACCGATAAATCCCTTGAAAACATCTTTTTGGTACCGCTATTACAGCGGGTATTCCCCAAAGCGAAATTTATATTGGTGCAACGACAACCCTTGGCCTCAACCGTTTCCATTTTACAAAACAATATGGCCGTACTGCCCTGGGCACATGCCATAAACGACATTCTGCGCTACGTCGACAACTGTGAAAAAACCGCCGCCGCGCTGCAGCAGACGATGCAAAACAAGTTACTCACAGTGCACTACGAAGACTTTGTTGCACAACCCGCGGCAGCCTCGCAAACCGTTAAAGCATTTTGTGCGCTCACCTGGGATGAAAGCTGCCTCAGCAGCCATGCCGACGCCTCGTTATTCAGCAAAACCGCGAGTCATGTGCAGGTGCGTGAAGCCATTCATCAAAAAGCCCGAGATAGACAGCAACCCTACACAGAGTTCTTCGCGCCTTATCGAGACGCCTATCCATGGGTGGCAGCGTAAGTCATTACCACCAGCATCGCCTTAGCAATTACCGGTAACAGGAGCACGCGAAAACCGTGACAGTAGAACGCTTTGAACGCCTCATTGAATGGGCCACACCACGTGGCCTGCAACTACATTCAGCACTCGAATACCGGGTGATCGATGGTGTGGGCGGCATGTACGCCAAGTCTGACATTGCCGCAGGGGAGCTGCTGGCTTCGTTTCCCAAATCGAGTCTGCCGCAACCAAATAGCAATGACTACCCTGCCCAGGCGTCTACCGCTGCGCGCTTTATTCACACGGCTAGTCGCGAATGGGAACGGGGCAAGCAAAGTGAGTTTCATCCATTCTTTGCCATGTTCGACACGCACGACAACCTGCAAACCTACGCTGCGTATTTTATGGATCAGGAGGCACTCAAGCGCATCGGCGAGGCCAGCCCTAAACTGGCACAGCATATTACGCTGCAACAGCAACGCCACAAGGCGCTACTCGACGGTTTGTGCCAGTTCGATTCAAATATTGCACGCAGCACTTACGAAACGTTGATTCTTGCCTACGATAGCCGCGCCATGGGCAAAGCGGGTTTTGTGCCGGTCATCGACTGTTTTAACCACCACGACCTGAAAGGTTCGATGATCGAGCATCACCACGATGCCGTGTGTATTCATGCCGCCGAAGCGTATCCTGCCGACCAGCAGGTGCATATCAGCTATGGCCAGCTCGACCTGTATACCCACGGTGTAAACTACCATTATTTTGATCCGGCAGCCGATCACCGCCTGCGGGCAGATATCCACTTTGCCCTGCCAGTCCTGAGCGCTCTGCACCAGCGCGCACTGCAACCGCTATCGACCCGCTTTAAATTACAACTCGAACGAACCGCCACAGGCATTGTGGCTCGCCTGCTTGATCCTACCGCTCACCTCACCCAGGCGGGGCCCAGCAAAACACTGGTCAGCTTCGCGAACGAAATAGCCAAACTCGGCCTTTACGGCCACACAACTAACGAGGTGATAAGGGGTATGCTATCGCGCGCACTTGAGCAAAATAGCATCGCCAAAATTCAGCGAAAGTATTTTCCACGCGCCTACCGACGCTTTTACGACATACTCCAGCGCGAGCAAGCAATACTGCAGCAAAACCTAGAACGCTTAAAATAAACGCTCGCACCGTGCACCAAAGGTTGAGCTTAGCCGCAGGTGAGGCTACTTTTTATTAAAAGCGAACCTGAGTGGCCTGCACATGCATAGCAAACCCGAAGTACTGATTATCGGCACCTACGGCATTGATATTTTTCATGGAGTGATCGAACAAATCGAAGACCGCGGTTATTTGGTCTACACCGCTGATGCACGCAACGTTGCTCAGGAGTTTCTGCGCAATCGCCAGTTTGATGCCATCTTAATCAACCTCGAACCTGACGGGAAAGGCGACGTCGCCGAACTCGATTTGCTGCAAAGCATTGGTGCGGCCCCCCTGCAGCAACAAGCCATTTGTATGGGGGTAAGCGTTGAATACCCCAAAACGCTCACCGGCGACAAAGTCGAAAAACATTTAAAGATACTCGCAGGCTGGCTCACCATGCCCATTAAACCGGCTGCTCTGGCAGAGCATTTATTCTACCTGCTCGCCACGCGTCAAAAACACGCCATTGGGGCATTACAAAACGGCTAGCTGCTGGTGATGGGTGGCAATGACCCACCTATCCCCTTATCATCGCCCCCTACCGTTCATCTCCAAGGCTTAGGGAGTAAAAAATGATTGGATATGTCACCCTCGGAACCAACGACCTCGCTCGTGCAGCAAGCTTCTACGACGAAGTTCTCGCCCAACTCGGCGCCAAGCGCTTTATGGAAAACGAAAACTTTATCGCCTGGAGCCGCAGCCCCTCTGAACCCGGATTATCACTCACCAAACCCTTTGACGGCGAAACCGCCAGTGTTGGCAACGGGGTAATGGTGGCACTGGCAGTGGCCAGCCCTGAAGAAGTGCACGCCGTGTACGACAAGGCCATAGAACTCGGTGCCAAAGACGAAGGCCCCGCTGGCCCTCGCACCGATCTTGACGGGTTTTACGCTGGCTATTTTCGCGACCTCGACGGCAACAAACTCAGCGTCTTCTGCCTACAGCGCTAAACATCACAGCACCATCCCGGCATCCACGCCGGGATGCCAAGCGTCTCCTTCCTCCCACAGTATTACCTCCCAAGTAATTGCGGCTCCCTCCCCCTCGCCATAAGCTTGCTCCAACATTCAACACACAAGGGAGTGACCCACATGTCAGGTAAATGTCTATTAATTCTATATATCGTTTCTTTTGTCTTTTTTGGTCTCGTCGCACTCGTTGCACCAGACACATCGGCAAATCTTATGAACTTTTCGTTTACAGGGCCCGGCGCACGTATGGAGTTTATGGCGGCATACGGTGGCCTCATGCTAGGCATTGCAGGCTACCTGTTCTACTGCCTGAACACTTCAATACGCAGCGGTTTGGTGGCGGTGATCACGATTGTCGGAACCCTACTGGCAGGCCGTATTCTAGGCGTGTTTTTTGATGAAGGGATCACCAGCATACAAACCTTCTTTTTCACCATCGAAGGACTCACCATGGTATTGGTAGGCAGCCATTTAATCAGCAACAAACCAAGCGCCACGCCGGCAATCGCTTAAAACCAAGTTCGCATCACCACGGAGCACATGATGGATAAAGTCATCAGCGCATGTTTGATACTGGTCGGTCTGATCCATCTTGTGCCCGTGACCGGAATATTGGGCGCCGTGCAGATTGGCAAGCTGTACGGCATTGACGCATCGGAGCCCAATCTTGAAATTCTGATGCGCCATCGCGCCGTGTTATTTGGATTATTGGGCGCCTTTCTAATCTACGCTGCATGGCAACCAACGCTCTGGAATATCGCCATTGTGGCAGGCCTGATCAGCGTTGTGTCTTTTATCGCCATTGCCTTGTCGACCGGAACCTATAACGCGCAAATTAAAGGCGTCGTCATCGCTGACCTCATAGCCTTAGCAGCTTTGATCATTTGCTTAATTTTGCACCTCATCTGGCTTGGCCGTTTATCAGCCTCGTGATTAGCTAATCGCACTGTAGAAAGCGCGTGAGATGATTGATGAGAGGCGGGAGGCGCTTCTTTGGGTGCCGCTTAGTCGGAAGTCAGACGTCTGACGCTACAAGCAACACCGCAAACTTCGATCATGCACTCTAATTCACCCAAAAACTACGTCATCCCGGAAACGCATTGCGTTGTTCGAGTCTAAGGGGTATGCCGCGTTTTAGACAATTATATGGGCGGGGATGCTTACCCACTCCGTCACCCCGCAACGGTACGTCGTCTATTCACGGGCATCAGCAAATTCACGGCATCAAAAAAATTAATGCGTCCCTTTTGCTTAATCCCCCGCATTCGCGAGGATGACTGCAAAGAGGCTTCTACTTAGTT
This sequence comes from Oleiphilaceae bacterium, assembly GCA_033720775.1. Lineage (GTDB taxonomy): Bacteria > Pseudomonadota > Gammaproteobacteria > Pseudomonadales > Oleiphilaceae > PZPK01. The sequence goes on from JAWWBW010000049.1 coordinate 15,064, forward strand.
GGATGAATGTTTCATTTCGTTGAGTCCGCTTAACCTTTAAAGCGGACTTTTGCTTGGCGATGAATTTGATGGGGTTTCGCCCCTTTCGGCCAGGTTCGGCTTTGGACGGGAAGCTGGAGTTGTGGGAGACACTTTTTCGTGGCGCGGCTTGGTCGGAGGTCTGGAGTCTGACGCTAAAAGCCAAACTCCTATCTTCGATACAATCCCCGAATCTTCGTCACCCCGGAAGCGCGCAGCGTTATCCGAGACCTATTAGTCGCAACACGATTCTGACAATCATACGGATTGTTTACCCACCCTATTCGTCACCCCACACCTGAGCCGGAGTGATGAGACACGATAGCAAAATAAGCTCTCCTTCATTACTGATTTAAACTTCTGAGCCAGAATAGAGCCTCTACGACTATTTGCTTAAAGCTTAAACATTAAGACGATTGATTTCAGAAGCCA
>JAWWBW010000050.1:0-15466 GCA_033720775.1 Oleiphilaceae bacterium
ATTGCTGCCTGGCGATCGGGCCGATACTGAAAGAGGGTTGGTTGCAATCAGACAAAGCCCTTACGCTCAGATACGTGTATTTGAAACCGAGAATCGCCGGCATCTACTAATTGACGGTGGGGTACATACGACCGTCGATCCGTCCACTTGGAAGTCGACCTATCCCTATGTCGCTGTGATGGATCTAACGCGCTATTTCTTTGAGAAACCAGGGAGGCTTCTGCTAATAGGCCTGGGCGGAGGCTCCATTGCCAAAAATTTTGCGCGCGAGCAATGCCTGCTTCAATCGAAGCTCTCGAAGGGTGATCTGGATTACTGGCCAGAATACGCTGCCAAAAGCTGACGGCCTCGGCATAATTTCTTGATTGAAATGCATGAATCGCGTGCAGGCCCAATGCGTTATTTTCGTTGGCATCCAGCGTAAGTGCCTTGTTCAACGCATCCTGCACGGCCTGTGTCATGCGTCCCTGACCACCAAAATACCGCGCTTGCGCTAATAAGCCATATACTGGGGCGGGATTAGCGTCTTGCTGCTCCATAACGCGAATAATATTAACGTAGGCTTGCTCAGCCAGATCATAGCGCTCCATATTCATGGCAGAACGAGCCAACAAGCCCCAGCCTTCCATGTTATCGGGCGCCTGTTGCAACTTGGAGTAGAGCTGCTCCACCAACGCATTCGCATCGCCCTGTTCAGCCGCAGCCCTGGCCTTTGCCATATCGGCGTCGCTAAATTGCATGGCATCAGCCTGGGCTAACTTGCTTAATGCGCCCTCCTGTTGATACCACCATAGCGACACGCTGATCGTGACGACGAATAATGCAGCCGTAACAATACCCGCGCCTTTTAGGCCACTCGCGCTGTTCGCCGCATGTTTATCGGCATCTTCCAGCAGACCGCGCTGCAGCTCCAGCAATAACTTGCCGAACTCGGACGCGTCGATACGACCCGCCTCGAGATCCTGCTTTAATTCGGCTTCGCGTTCCTTGAAGATCGCTACATTTTGCTCCAGACGTGAAGAGTCTTCGGCGCTTAATTTAACCGGTGCATACTTGTTAGCCCTCAAAAAGGGCCAGAAAACAAACAACGCCGCAAAAAGGACCATCGTGGCCGCTACGATCCAGAATGGCATGATCACTCCTGTTGTCCCTCTTGAGAACGCGCACTGTCGTTGGGCTCTTGTGTGTGCATATTGAGCAGAGCCTGCAAACGCTGTTGCTCCTGCTTGCTGAGTTGATCCGCCGATGCGGCCTTTTCGGACGCTCGTTTACGCCCCAATACCACAATGCACACCACTCCCAGTATTAACAGCAACCAAGGGCCAAACCATAATAAGTAGGTTTCGCTCGATACCTTAGGTTTGTAAGACACAAAATCACCAAAGCGCTCGACCATATAGGCGACGATTTCGTCGTGACTTTTACCTTCGTTCAACAAACGGTGTACAGCAGCGCGCATATCTTGAGCGATGGGCGCATTCGAATCGGCAATATCCTGGTTCTGACATTTAGGGCAGCGCAACTCTCTGATCAGTTCCAGATATGCCGCACGCTGCTGGTCAGTTTCAAACTCGTATACATCGATGCTGGCCGCTGCGGTAAAGGCCATGATCAATAGCAGAGCGCCCACAGATGCGCTAAAAAGTCGTCGCATTTAAACTTTGTCCTCTTCTTGAGGAGAGCGGGCCGAGGCGGCTGCATCTTCTTGCAGGGCTCTCACGAGCGGTGCCAGTTTGGACTCCCAAATGCGCGCATTGACCTCACCAACATGGCGGTAGCGCACAAGACCTTTGGCATCAATGACGTAAGTTTCAGGTGCGCCATAAACACCCAAATCAAAACCCAGACTTCCTTTCGGGTCATAGATATTCATTTCGTAAGGGTTGCCCAACTGCTTTAGCCACTTTAGCGCCGCTTCACGGTCGTCTTTGTAATTGAGTCCAATAATGGGTACGCCCTGGTTCGCCAGATACTGCAGATAGTCGTGCTCAGCACGGCACGCCGGACACCAGGTCGCCCACACATTGAGCAAACGTACCTTGCCCTTGAGCACCGACTCGTCGACCATCCGCTTGGCGTTATCGAGATCCTGCAATTTGAATGCAGGGATAGGGTCATTCAAGCGTGCCGTTTCGAGACGGGTAGGATCCTTACCAATTGCAGTGAATAGAATAAGGCCCAAGCCGAGGGCAACAATGATGGGGGTGATGTAGACTAGACGTTGATTCACTTGCTTGTTTCACTCACTGTTAATTCAGGCATCCTGCACCAAGGGGGCAAGCTCTTGCTGCGCTGCACGGCGTTGCTGCAGACGATAACGCTTATCCGATACTGCCAATACGCCACCGGCGGCCATAAAAATGGCTCCCAACCAAATCCAGCGTACAAATGATTTCACCTGTATGCGCACAGCCCAGGCCCCCTGCCCCAAAGGTTCTCCCAGCGCCACGTAGAGATCGCGGAACAGGCCAGGATCAATACCGGCTTCTGTCATTGGATTGGTTTGCGAAAAGTACACGCGTTTTTCAGGCAGCAAGACAGCCACCTCCTCATCCCCTTGCATCACTCTGAAAACGGCCTGATCGGCACGATAATTAGGGCCCTCAACCAAACGCAGCCCCTCAAGGGAAAAGGTATATTCACGCAATGTGACACGGTCTCCCGCCTGCATACGCACATCGCGCTCTTCAGACTCAAAACTCACTACCACGGCACCCACGATCATCAGCGCAAAACCAAGATGCCCCAATACCATTCCCCAATACGAGCGGCGTAGTTTACGTAAGCCGACTACAAGCCCGGCGCTATTGCGGGATTTGTAGAGAATGTCTTTGAGGGTGACACCAACAATCCATAGCGCCAACAACAAACCGAGAAATACAGCGAACTTAAACTCACCGAAGGTTAACCAGGGCAATACCAGCGCTGCGCCGACTGCGCCAATGGCAACCCAACGCAACTGTTGAACAAAAACAGACACCTGCGTTTGCTTCCAGTGTGCGACGACACCAAATCCCATCACGATGGCCAGCACCGCCATCAAGGGGCTGAAAACCGCATTAAAATACGGCGGGCCTATCGAGAGCTTGCCAGCCCCCATAAAGTCGAGAATAAGCGGGTAAAGCGTACCCAACATGACTGTGATCCAGGCCACCACCAGAATCACGTTGTTGGCGAGCAAGAAGGTTTCACGTGAGCCAAATTGATGGCTCGCGCGACTGCGTACTTCAGGCACTTTCCAGGCATAAAGACCCAGAGCACCGATTAGCGTGATACCGAGTAAGCCCAATACAAACTGACCACGGGCAGGATCAGATGCGAAAGCATGTACCGAAGTGAGCACACCTGATCGCACCAGAAACGTACCCAGTAAGCTTAACGAGAAGGCCAGTATTGCCAGCAGAACCGTCCAGCTTTTGAAAACCCCACGTTTTTCTGTGACCGCCAGCGAGTGGATCAGCGCTGTGCCTACCAGCCATGGCATAAAGGAGGCGTTTTCAACCGGATCCCAGAACCACCAGCCGCCCCAGCCCAGCTCGTAGTACGCCCACCAGCTGCCGAGTGCAATACCCAAAGTGAGAAAGGCCCAGGCTATGGTCGTCCAGGGACGCGACCAGCGCGACCATGCTGCATCAAGCCGACCACTCATCAAGGCCGCAATGGCAAAGGCAAACACAACCGAAAACCCCACGTACCCCATATACAACATGGGCGGATGCACAATCAGACCAAAGTCCTGCAACAGCGGATTGAGATCAGCGCCTTCCGCCGGCGAGTTCGGTAGATAGCGGTCGAAGGGATTAGAGGTAAGCAGAATGAACAAAAGAAAACCGACACTGATCATGCCCATCACCGCGAGTACGCGGGCAAGCATATCTTCCGGCAAGGGTCCACTAAACACCACCACCGCCAATGTCCAAAGTGCCAATATAAACGCCCACAACAACAAAGAGCCTTCGTGTCCGCCCCAGATAGCGGAGATTTTATACTGCACCGGCAGTAGCGAATTACTGTGGTTGGCCACGTATTGCACGCTGAAGTCATCGTGTAAAAACGCATAACCCAGGCACACCAGGCTAATGAGTACAAACACAAACTGCCCTACCGACAGTGATCGCGCTGAGGCCATTAATAAGCCGTTCCCGCGCCATGTTCCCAGCAAAGGTAATACCGCCTGCATGCTTGCCAAAGCGAGGGCCAGTAGGAGTGCGTAATGTCCGTACTCAGGAATCATTGTGTCTTGTCACCATACTCATAGCTTTTGCCTTTAGCCTGCTCAAGCGCTTCTGCCACTTCAGGCGGCATATAATTTTCGTCGTGCTTGGCCAACACCTCATCGGCGACCAGAACACCCTCCTTATTCATGCGCCCCAGCGCCACAATACCCTGCCCTTCGCGGAACAGATCAGGAAGAATCCCTTGGAACGACACCGGCACCGTTGCCTGATAATCGGTCAACACAAAGTTCACCGCCAGACTCTTCTCATCGCGACTAACGCTACCTTCTAGCACCATTCCCCCGGCACGAATGCGCGCGCCTTCAGGCGCCTCACCGGCGGCAATTTGAGTGGGGCTATAAAACAGATTGATGTTTTCTGACAGGGCATACAGGGTTAATCCAATCACCAGGGAAAAACCGCCAAGTAAGAACCCAATCAGAATGAGTCGTTGTTTACGCTTGGGATTCACGTTCACTCCTACTGTTTGTTTCGTTCAAGGCCTGTTCGCGTCGTTGCCGCTGTGCCAACTGTCTGATCATTCCGGCACGTGCAGAGCGCGCGCCCAGCCAGTTAAGCAGCAATACGAGCAAGCCAACACCGTAACAAAGCCACACATAGAGACCATGCCCACCCATGGCAATAAAATCCCCGAAGCTGTCAAAACTCATTCTGACCTCCCCGTGTGTCTGACACTATCACTTACCAAGCTTTGCACCCAACGGGTTCGCCGTTCGCGCTCGAGTATTTCGGTGCGCATACGCATCAACACCACGGCCCCAAAATACAGGTAAATTCCCAGCACCATGATTAGCAGGGGCACCCACATTTCCGGTGGCATGGCGGGTTTTTCGGTGAGTTTGAAGGTGGCGGGCTGGTGCAAGGTATTCCACCACTCCACCGAATATTTGATGATGGGAATATTTACCGAACCCACCAGCGTTAGAATGGCCGAAGCTCTGGCGACTAAATCGCGATCTTCCAGCGCATTGCGCAACGCAATCAAACCTAAATAAAGGAACAACAGCACCAGCATGGCTGTCAGGCGCGCATCCCACACCCACCATGTGCCCCAGGTAGGCTTGCCCCATACCGCACCGGTAAACAGGGCTAAGAATGTAAACGAAGCGCCGAGTGGAGCGGCCGCTGCGATAAAGACATCGCTCATTTTCATGCGCCACACTAGCCCTACCAGACCAGCGACTGCCATCATCATATAGCAGGATTGCGCCAGGATGGCTGAAGGAACATGCAGGTAGATAATGCGAAAGCTATTACCTTGCTGATAGTCCTGCGGGGCGAAGGCCAGTCCCCAAACCGTACCAACAATTAATAGCGCAAGACTAAGGCCGAACAACCATGGCTGCCAACGCGTCGCCATGTCGTAGAACCAGCGCGGCGAGCCTAATTTATGAAAAAAAGTCCAGTTCATTACCGATACTATCTGTGTTGTTGCAGAGTGGTGGCTTCAATGTGCCATGCCTGCTTTTAGCGCAGCGCCTGTGGCAATAGGTGCCATGGTCACGCTAAGCGCCAGCAAGGCCCCCAAAAATGCCAAATGCCCCTGAACGCCTACACCTTCGATACTTGCCAGCACACTGCCGGCTCCAAAAATCAGCACTGGAATCGTTAGCGGTAAAACCAGCAAAGAGATCAGCAGGCCACCCGAGCGCAAGCTTACAGTCAACGCCGCGCCAATACCACCTATCAAACCGATTACGGGCGTACCCAAGAGCAGGCTTAATACCAGAACGTTCAAATGCTGTGCATCCAAATGCAACATCGTGGCCAACAATGGTGAAAGCAAAATCAATGGCACGGCTGAAAGCAGCCAATGCGCCAGCTGCTTGGCGAGTACGGTAAGGTAAAAAGGCTGCCCCGAGAGCAACAATTGCTCCAGCGTGCCGTCTTCAAAATCCACCTGAAATAATCGGTCGAGCGACAACATCATCGACAACAACGCTGCTACCCACACCAGCCCTGCAGCGGCCTGCGCTAAAAACGCTTTATCCGGACTGACCCCCAAAGGAAACAGTACGATAACGATGACAAAAAAGCTCAAGGGGTTTAATAAACTCTGTCGATTACGAAATGCCAATCGCAAGTCATGCGCCATCACGCGCATTAGAAATGGCAGTAAAGCGAAGTCATGCTGCTTAACGGGCACGCTCACCTCCCAGTTGCAGCACCTTCATTCCCTCCACTGCCATGGCATGGTGCGTTGTGAAAACGACAATGCCCCCCGCTTGGGCACGTTCTGATAAAAGCTGCTCGAATTGTGCGACACCGGTTTTATCAATAGCCGTAAAGATCTCATCTAGCACCCAGATGGCAGCCTGCGACAAATAGAGTTGCGCAAGCCCTACGCGACGCTGCTGGCCAGCCGACAAATTGCGGCAGTAGACCTCTTCATAGCCGCGCAGACCAACACACTCCAACGCACGCCACAACTCATCTTCGGCACAGGTTTGGTGAAGTTCAGTTAAAAATCGCAGGTTTTCTAATGCGGTGAGGCCGGGTTTCACCACACTGCGGTGCCCCATATAGAGTAAGTCCTGATGAAAAGCCGACAGGTGCTCTGAAACTGGTTCGCCTCGCCATGTAATTTCACCATGCTGTATGGGAATCAGTTGGCAGAGGCTACGTAACAGCGTGGTTTTACCAGAACCGTTAGGCCCCTCTACACGCAGCAAATCACCCGCTTGAAGCGTAAAACTCAAACCTTCAAACAAGCACCTGTCATCGCGTTCACAGGTGAGGTTGATCGCTTCTAGCAAGTCGTACCTCGACGTCATCATGAATTAAAGAGGGCACATTATAGCGACAAACCAGAAAACTGAAATCCATTGCACTTGGCAAGTACGTATTTACTGATAGGCTTTAATTAAAAGGTAAGGTTTACATCTGTTTATGTCTGGCATCCGGCACCTGCTTATATTCGTACTTTTATTACTTTGCTCCAGCATGGGTTTGGGGCAATCCCTTTCAATTGCCGCCAACCCGGTAGACGGCAAACAGCGAGATGCATTTCAACGCCAAATCAATCTGTTTCAGCAGGCGCACCCCGACTACCGCGTCACCCTTAAGATTTATGAACATGAGCAATACAAGGAGTTGGTGAACGCTTCTCTCGCTCAAGGTGAGGCGCTTGCAGACGTACTGTTCTGGTTTGGCGGGAGCACAACACGAAATTTTGCAGACAAAGGCTGGCTAAGTGATTTGTCTGAATTGTGGCGTAACGAAAACTGGCTGGAATCATTTAGCCCGGCAGCCATTAGCACCGTTACGAGAAGGGGGCGCCAATACGGCTTACCCCTCTACTATTACCAATGGGGCATCTATTACCGACAATCCCTCTTCGACAAGCTGCAATTACGTCCAGCGCAAACGTTGGAAGAACTCGACACGCTCAATGAGCGATTAAGAGAGGCAGGCGTAACCCCTTTTACGCTTGGCAGCAAAAACCATTGGCCCGCCGCAGCATGGTTTGACTACTTCAACTTGAGACTCAATGGCATTGAGTTTCACGAAACGCTTCTTGCTGGCTGTCATTCCTTTCTGGATGAGCGCGTGACACGCGTCATTGAGGCTATCTCGGAGCTGGTACAAAGAGGCGACTTTATAGAAACCCCGCAAGAAAATGATTGGAAAGGCGCACTTCCCTTTCTTTATCACAACAAAGCCGCGATGGTGTTAATGGGTAATTTCTTTTTGGCTTCTGTGCCTATGTCACTGCAAACAGACTTTGCTTTTGCTCCGTTTCCGCTGGCCGAAGCAGGGCATGCCTACGTAGAAGATGCCCCCATCGATATCTTAATCGTTCCAGCAGCCAGTGAAGACACCAAAGCTCGCAAAGATTTTTTGCGCATGATGGCGCAACCCGATACACAGAGCCAGCTAGCTGCTAGTCTGAATATGATTCCACCCAACCGGAAATCCACACTGCCTGCAAACCCGCATATTCGCCAGGGAGCGGACTTACTCAACCAGGCCGCAGGCCTTGCGCAATTTTTTGATCGCGACACCCATCCCGACTTTGCACAACGTGCCCTACCTGTTTTGTCCAGGTTATTTAGCGAACCAGCTAGCGCCTTGCGCACACAGCGCGAATTAGAAGAAGCGCGTCTTGCTGTCTGGCCAAACGAGAATAGAGATCGCGCCAGTTGTGGCGGCATATAGCGGCGAGACTACCGAGAAGTAGCCCGCCCATGGATGTCGTTTAAGCCCTGCGCTGCTTGAAGGCGTGCCACCCCACCGAGCCTAATGTCTGTGCCACCGCCGACCAGGCGCTCTGATTTGGCTTGGTTTGCTTGCCTTGGGCCAGACGCGCCAGCTGAAACTCATACCAGGTAATGTCGAGCATGGTCATTTTATCCACCGCTTTAATGCCTGTGCTGGGGCTCTTCATCTCTATGCGATAGGCAGTATCTGCAAGTATGCGATTGGGCAAGTCGTCTTCTACCGCTAAAGGTCCCGCCAGCCCGATCATGTCGCACGCGTTACTATCGAGCGCTGCCTGCATGGCGGCTCCACTCCGGAACCCTCCGGTGACCACAAGCGGGACATTCACCAGTTTTCTAATGTCTTCGGCATAACTCAAAAAGTAGGCTTCTCGCTGTTGCGTTGAATCCTTCATTTTGTGCCCCACCATGCTCGGGCTTTCGTAGGTTCCACCCGACACTTCTATCAGGTCGATCCCGATATTGGCTAAATGTTGCACTACCTGCATGGAGTCCTCGTGGCTAAACCCTCCTTTGGAATAATCTGCCGAGTTGAGCTTAATGCCAATTGGAAAATCGTCGCCGACCGCCTCGCGCATGGCCCGATATACCTCAGTCACAAATCGCATACGATTTTCGAGGCTCCCTCCCCATTGATCCTGACGCTTGTTGTGCCTTGGCGACAGGAACTGACTTACCAGATAGCCATGCGCGCCGTGAATCTGCACGCCATCAAAGCCTGCCTGCTTGGCCAGCGCAGCGCTCTTGGCAAACCGAGCAATAATTTGTTCGATTTCGGTTTCACTTAAGGCACGCGGCTGATTAAACATCGCTTCCAACCCGGCTTCCAAAGCAATGGCCGACGGTGCCACCGGCTCCTTATTAAGAAACTTGGGAATTTGCTTACCGGGGTGATTCAACTGCATCCAGATATGTGCGCCGTCGGTCTTTCCCGCCTGGGCCCAGCGCTCGAAGGCACGCAGATCGCTTTGCTCATCGAGTACCACATTTTTAGGCTCGCCCAGCGCATTGCGATCAATCATGACATTTCCGGTCACTAACAAGCCTGTGCCCCCTTGCGCCCAGGTGCGGTACAGGGTCGCCAAACCATTGGTCGGGTTGTGCCGCTTATCTCCCAGCTGTTCACTCATGGCCGATTTAAAAAAGCGGTTCTTGATCGTAACACCAGGCTTTACGTCAAAGGCGCTTGAAAGTGTTGGTGCGTGACTCATATTGTTTCTCCAGCAACCGCCCTATTAGACCGGTCGTCTTATTAATAGTTAAAAAAATCGACGGTCCACACCGTCGTACTATTCGTTCTCGCCTCAGTTGCCGGCGAGTCATTTGCTTTAAGCTGGTTTAAATAACGTATCGAGTAACACCGCCAGGCTCGCACGTAAGCTACCGGCATGCCCGTCTATTTTCATGCGGAGGATGCCCCCCTCCCATGTATTCCAAAATACATCGGCCAACTCGCTGACCGAGATATCGCGGCGCACGTCGCCGCGATCTACCGCCTCATTGAGAAGCCGCTCAATGCGCTGCTTCCAACGGCTCAGGGTATTCTGCATCTCCGCGCGACAGAGCACGCTCGAACCCGCCACTTCTGCTGCCATATCACCTACCAGACAACCTTTGGTGCAACCCTGTTGTTCAAACTCGTTGATCATGAACTCATAGACATGACGAATTTTCAGTAACGGCGGATCATCGGATTCCGCTAAATACGCATCAAACTGCTTAAAGAGCTGCTCGGTATAAGCCGCAATAATCTCGGCTGCAAACTGCTCCTTACTCTCGAAATAGTTATAAAACGATCCCTTGGGTACCTTTACGGCATCCAGGATCATTTTTAAACCGGTGCCGTGATAACCATGCTCCGAAATCAGGGCAATGCCCTGCTCCAACAGGTTTTCACGGGTTTGTGCGCTACGTCGTGGTCTACTCATGCAGCGCATTTTACGACCGGTCGTCTATTAATTCAAGCGCTCAGCATTTTGAGCATCATTTCTTCTTCTTGCATAGTCTTTACAAAGGCCGGATGCGACAGCAGCCGATCAATATAAGCAGCCACTTTGGGAAACTTCGCCGCATCGCAAGCAACGTCACAATGATGCATCGCGACAAACAAACCACCCACAGCTAAATCCGCCAGCGTAAGGGTGTTGTCTACCAGATAGTCACCTTCTAACTGTGATTCGAGATAGGCACAAATACCGGGTATCTCCTCATTGATCGCCAACGCAATTTCATCCTCATTGGGTGCGCGATTAAACAAGGGGCCCGCCAATATCTTCTCGGCAAACAGGTGCCCGGCGATGACCGCCGTCATATGGCTATCAGCATATTCTTCAAACCATAGCGCCCGTGCAGCTTTTCCGGCATCTTCGGGTAGTAACGGTGTTGCCGGGTATGCCCGCTCCAGGTACTGGCAAATCACCGAGGAGTCAGGAATAAACTGATCACCGGCTTTTAAGAGGGGGATTTTTCGTAAGGGGCTGTTCTGGGTAAATTCGGGTGGATGATCTTTTTGAAAGGGGATAACGATGACGTGCTTGTAATCCAGTTCTTTTACCGCGAGGGCCAAACGTACCTTGCGTACATAGGGTGACAGGTGCGCACCGTAAAGTGTTAATTCGCTCATTTCCGTTCTCCTTGTTTTTTGTGTGGCGCTAAGCGAGAACGCTCACACTAACAGACTATGCGCGTTGCACTGAAGCACAGGTTTTGGAAAACAGGGTTGTCGAAATCAGGATTATTATGGGGATTAGTTGACCTTCAGACATAAAAAAACCGGCCTATGGAGGCCGGTTTTTCGATCACAACCTGAACTTATTCAGGTGTCGCACATTCTGCGCGCGTGGCGTCAACACCACAACGGATCTTCCACAGCAGCTTGAGTGCCTTAGGATCGTGTACACCTTCTTCTTTCAGAGCAAGGCGAATCTTCTGACGGAACTTATCCAGTTCTTTCTTGGTGTTTTCGTCAGTTTTGATCCAGTACTTGGCAGGAATTTCTGCTTCGGCATCTTTAACCATTTTGTGGATGTCTGGCAGACGACCAAGAATGTACTCACGCATTTTCTGACCAAAATCCGGACCAAAACGATCTTTGTGTGCAACCAGCTGCATCATACCGTAGAGAATTTTCTCATCGATAATGCCACCGTTTTCACCCAAACCGTGGTACAGCTCGAATACGTTGTAGCCGAGAGCAACCATGGGCAGGATGTCGATGTTGCCGTTGTTGAACTGGCCAGAGAAGGTAGCCAGAGAAGTACCTACAGGCGAAGCACCCGCGAGTTGCGCGAACTTGTAGCTCTGAGGGTCTTCGTTAAGAACAGAGATTTTCTTACCGCTGAAGTCTTCAACAGAATCGATGTTCTTGTCGTTAACGAACAGGTAAACAGAACCAACAGGCAGTGTGCCTACTACTTCATAGTTACCGTTAGTCAGCAGTTCACCCGCTTTAGGATTGGTGATCGCTTTCAGAACACGGTTCAGACCGTCTTCGCTTACGATACCACCGATCGCATCCAGCGTACCGCCGAAAGGTACATACGGACGGCTCAGGATTGCAGTCAGAAAGACTACATCACACAAACCCGCTTTAAAGTCGTTGGACGCGACTTTTTCGTCGGTGTAGGCGTGGAGTTTTACATCCAGACCCCATTCAATCGCCTTGGGCACCAGACCTGCAAAGAAGGTCATGGCCGGGCCATTTTTACCAACGGGATCGTACATACAGAACTTTTTTTCCTCCAAAGCAAAGGAGGCACTGCTTACTGCCAACAGGACAATTGACATAAATAGGCGACGTAGAGTCATGATGGTTCCTCAAGTTGTTTTTATCAACGCTAAATCCCGGTGTTATCATTTTCATTGTGCCGGGCCCCTTCCAAGGGACCGGCATCATAGCAAGCTAATTTAGTAAGGCCTACCTAAAATCCCGAGATTGATTCACAATTTTACAGAAAGTTCTAAACGGCTTTTTCTGGTGTATGCGTGATGAACAACTTGATGCCGGATACCGCCTCAATATAGCCAGATTCGCCAGCAGCCAAGGCCCGTGGCGCGTTGCTATTAAGCACGGCGGTCCACTCTGAACCCGACCACATCACCTTGCCCTCGCCGCCTGGCGTGATCTCGGTTTTGAGGCGTACCTGCTGACCAATGGCATCATTACCGGCAATGGGTCCGGGCTTGTCTTGCCACCGTTTGAGGGGGCGATATAACAACGCGGTGATCACGACACTGGCGATCACGAAGGCGGCGGTCAGGGTGGTCCAGTCGTTCCAATCCAGCAACCAGCCCAAACCAGAGGCGAGCAAAGCGCCTGAGCCGATAAACAGTAACCAGACCACACTGAGCTGAAATACCACCAGCTCAATACCAATCAGAACCAGACCGGCCAGACAGAAAAACAGAACGGGAGAAATTTCCATCAACTTAGCTCCTTCTGCCCTGCTCGACCTGCCCTTTCAACCGATCAAAAGCGGTAAAGGCTTTGGCTACCATGCCGGCGATATCCGAGCCGTCACCGGGCAACAAGGCAATGGTGCCTTCCCTTGCCAATTTCTCAAAGGCCAACACATACTGCTCAGCCAATTGCTGTGCCACCGCCGCCGTGCCACCTTCTTCATTTATTGCCTCAGAAATGGTTTTAATGGCTGCCGCCCGCGCTTCGGCTTCAATCAGAACTGATCGCGCCTCACCCTCGGCGCGCAGAATCTTAGACTGTTTATCACCTTCTGCCTGGTTGATCTGTGCCTGGCGATAACCTTCAGACGTGGTAACCGCCACACGACGCTCCCGCTCTGCCGCCATTTGTTTTTCCATCTCATCTAGAATCGAAGCCGGCGGTGAAATGTCCTTCACCTCATAGCGCAGCACTTTAGTCCCCCAGGCTTCGGACGCTTCATCAATGGCCTGCGTGACCTTCGCATTCACGTTCTCACGCGATTCGAATGTTTCATCCAAAGACAACTTGCCAATCTCGGCACGCATGGTGGTTTGCGCTAACTGCGTGATCGCAAAGTACAGATTTTCGACTCCGTAAGAGGCCGCTTTGGGGTCCATCACCCGCAGATACAACACACCATCAATACCCAAAGCAACGTTGTCTTTGGTAATGGCCTGCTGTGAGGGCACATCAATGGCATATTCTTTAAGCGAATGCCGATAAGCCACCTTGTCCAAAAACGGCAACAGCACATGAAAACCAGCTTCAAGTGTGCGCGAGTATTTTCCTAAGCGTTCAATCACGAAGGCTTCGTTCTGGGGCACGATACGGATAATCGTGCGCAGCAGCACAATGGCCACTACCGCCACAAAAATCCACACGATCAGACTTGAGGTAATCATATCCATGGCAACTTCCTTGGTACTTTAGGGGGGGAGAAAAACAAACAGACAGCGAGTTTAAAACGGAGCTTGTGCGAAAGAAAGCACTCGCTAAAACACACCAACACACGCACAGCGCAATTTCGATCAAAATTGCATTTTGGCTTAGCGTTATGGTGTCACCTCACTTCACAAGAGGAGACCACCATGAACACCCTCAGCAGCTTTTACCCTGTCATATCCGCAGCACAACCCACTGCGCTGGTGAGATTTTTAACTGAAGAGTTGGACTTTGTACCGGTGTACACCTCCGACTGGTACTGGCACCTGAGTATGCCGTCTAAGCCCGACACTAATATCGCCATTGTAGACTGCCATCATGAGAGCATACCCGAGGGCTTCAGACAGCCCGTACAGGGGGTGTTATTAAACTTCGAACTGGATGACGCCAAGGCGTTTTATGATGCCGTAAGCAACAAAAACTGGCGCATACTGTTACCCTTGAAAGATGAGGAATGGGGCCAGCGCCATTTTATCGCTGCCACTCCCGAACCGGGTCTTATGCTCGATATCATCGAGCTGATCCCGCCCAGCGAAGCGTTTCAGAAGAACTATCATCATGAAGCAGAGCCTGCTTGAAGACATACTCGCCGCCCTGGAGGAGAAGTTAACACCGCCGTTCGACCTGGAGGCCTTGTCGAAGGAAATCGGTTACTCCAAATACCACCTCTGTCGCGCCTTTCATGCCGCAACAGGGGAAGGCCTCGTCACCTACTTAAGGCGTTTAAGCCTTGCGCGCAGCGCCCTGAGTTTGGCTCAGGGTGAGCGCGTACTCGATGTTGCCATGGCCCATGGCTATCAGAGTCAGGAGGCTTACCACCGCGCCTTTTTCAAAATGTTCAAGATGACCCCGCGCGATTTTCAGCGGGGCCGTCATCACCATAGTATCTTTTTGAAACAGGCCTGGAATGCCAAGCTCATGCCCGTCTCAGAACCCGAAAACTACACGCTCGAACTGGACGCATTCGAGCTATGGGGGATGGGAGGCGAATACAGCTACGATGACTTTCATAGCCTGTTCACGCTGTGGGAGCAATTCCATCAGTTTGTGCCCCGCAGTCAGGAAAGCTTTGGCACGACCTTCCCCAAAGCCTCCAAACCCTTACACTTTCGCTATTTTGCCGCGGCACCGGTGCCGAGCACTCAGCTTGATCTGGTCCAGATCACTATTCCCAAACAGCGTTATCAGGTGTTTGTTCATCACGGTAAAGCTGAGAATCTGCTACAAACGCTCAATTATATATGGGGCGTATGGATGCCTGATCATGGCAGTACTATTTCGGGCATCGACTTTGAGCGCTACTGTGCCGACTATCACCCCGACGATCCAAATGGCCGCATCGCATTGCATTTACCTATTGCATCGCTGCAAGCTACAACACCCAACAAGTGAAGCCTCTAGCGAGCGCTATGCGACTGCCCTTCATGATCAAAAAAGATATCAATCTCCTTCGCCTGACGATTGGCATCCTCGTAGCCAAGGGCGATCAGATCGCGCATAAAATCTCCTTCGAACATTAAATAACTGGCCAAACTCACGCCGCCTTCAATGGGCTCTTTATTCAGACCAAAAAATTGGCGAATGGGCGCGGGCAACTTTTTCACGTGGTGAATGGCAATTTCATC
>JAWWBW010000051.1:0-15307 GCA_033720775.1 Oleiphilaceae bacterium
AATGAGCCCCAGGCCCTGATTTACAAAGCGGCTATCGAAGCGATCAACGAAGAGTTGGCCGAGGAGCTGGGCGACAACGCCATTGAGCGGGGCTACGAGAGTGGTCTTGATGTTTCGCCAGAGGCTACGGCGAAACGTATCGTCGATTTTTCTACCGGCCTGTTTGAACTGTACAAGCAGAGCAACCCCGATCTGGCACCACAGGAGCAGCTTGATCGCTTTCTGGAGGTGATCGGCGGTGGTATTGATACCGGCTTTGGCGAGGCGCGCGATATTCTCGATGGTCTTGGAGTACTCGAAGGCGAGATCGAAGAGAATGTCGATCGCACCTATGATCTGGTGCAAGAAGGGCTCGAAGCTTTTCGGGCGCGTATCGAAGCATTGATTAACCCGCCAGAAGAGGTGAGTGACGAAGCGCCCGCTAGCTGATTTCGGGCGCTTTAAAGCCAAAACCTTCGGCTTCGAGCAAGTGACCAAAGTGGATGAGTGCTTCTTCGGTATGGTGTGGCGCCGCAATGGACAGTCCGATTGGCAAGCCTTCTGACGACTGACCCGCCGGTACCGTCAACACTGGATGGCGCATTACGTTGTAAGGCATGACAAAGGCAAAGGCATAGTCAGAATAATGCATGTGTTCGCCGTCGACTTCGATTGGCCGGTGCTTGGGATTATGCTTGAAGGCCGGCCCAACCGACGTGGGGCTGATCAAAAAATCAAAGCGTTCAAAATAGTGTTCAAATTCTGCAATCAATTCCTGCTGCTCGCGCAGAGCGCGCGAGAAATGTTTGAACTTTAAGCTCAACCCCTGTTTCAGTTCTTTTTTGGCTTTAATGCGAGAACCGTTCAAATCGTGGGCAAATTTGAGCTGCATGGCTTTGCGCAAGGGCCATTTAAAATCCTGCCCCACAACAAAACCAAACAGTTTTACCCAGCATTTATACATCTGTTCCGATAGTTTTTTATCGATGCTGATTTTCTCTACTTTGGCCCCCTTTGCGCTCAGAGTGTCGCACATTGCGGACAGGACCTTGCGTGTATCGTTGCTGCAGCCGATGCCGTGAATTTCGTCAAACCAGGCGACCCGATAACCGGCCAGACTACTGTGCCTGGCGTGATCACGTGCAACCGGTAAATAACGTTGATAATCCCAGCGTGGTGAATACACCAGTTTGTAGGCCAGTTCTATGTCGCGCATGGTGCGGGCGAGGGGGCCGGTGCTGTTCATGTCGAGGTATCCGTTACCCGTACCCGGCAAAGGGGGAATATGCCCGTCCTGGACGTGCCCGTTCTGAGTGGGCTTGAGCCCAAACAGGCCGCAATAGTGCGCGGGATTGCGTATCGAGCCCCCTATATCACTACCAATTTCAAAGGTGGTCATGCCGCTGGCGACGGCACAGGCGCCCCCGCCAGTACTCCCACCGGGTACGCGGGTAATGTCGTAAGGGTTGTTGCAGGTGGGGTAGAGCGGGCCAAAGGTTTGGCAGTCTGCCAGCAAGAGTGGCACATTGGTTTTACCGAGAATGATGGCGCCAGCATCGCGCAGGCGTTTGACGATCAAGGAGTCTTCGTCCGGTTCGAAGTTTTTCAGCGGGGGGTAGTTTACAGTTGTTTTAAACCCCTGCATGTTAAAGCTTTCTTTTACCGTCACCGGCACACCATGCAGTGGTGCCAGCTCGCTGGCGGGCAGGGCACTTTCATCGGCCAGTATCGCTTCCTTTCGGGTGAGTTCGCGATTCTGCGCGACAATCGCATGTAATTTGGGATTAAGGGCGTCGATACGACTTAGATACGCTTCTACGAGATCGCGAGAAGAAATTTCTTTAGCTTTAATCAACTCCGCCAGCTGGGCAGCACTATGGTAGATCACGGTTCGCTTTCCTTATTGTTATTTTGGCGTGTGAACAAGTGGTTAGAGTGGCTTTGTTACCACTCGATTTTTCCTGTCAGCATGTCTTTAAACATGGCCCAGTCACCTAGCAAACTGTAGAATGGGTACTTAAAGGTTGCGGGTCGGTTTTTTTCATAGAAGAAATGACCGACCCAGGCAAAACCATAGCCGACTAGCGGGAGCAGCCACAAATACACCCAGGCCTGATACGTAATAGTCAAGGCGAGTATCACAAGTACGAGCGTGCTGCCCACAAAGTGCAGTCGGCGACAGGTGCGGTCACTATGTTCAGAGAGGTAAAAAGGGTAGAACTCTTTAAAGGTGGCAAAGCGTGGTTGGGTGTCGCTCATGTTTATCGCCTCCACATTGTTGGCCCGCCCGCGTACGCTGTTTTTGGGCACTTTATTATCGTTATGTTTGAACCCGGACAATAAATCATAACGTTACGGCAGTCTAACCCTTGCTCGCGGAATGTGCTGTTTACTGTTTGATGCCAATCGGGTTGGGGGACTGCGTTTGGGTATCGGGCACAGCAGTCGATAAACGCGTCGCAAAGCATGAATAGTACGATTGCGAACAGTTTTCCAAGTGGTTAAAATCCGCCCTTATTTTGGAAGTAACACTACAGGGACGCATTAATGACGCAACATACCCATCCTGTTCGATTTCACGGCCGTACCGGCGAATATTTTGGCATCTGGATTGTTAATATCCTGCTTTCGATTGTCACTCTCGGCATTTATTCAGCCTGGGCAAAAGTGCGCACCAAGCGCTATTTTTATGGCAACACAGAGCTTGCCGGTGACCGCTTTGATTACCTCGCGACGCCGCTACAAATCCTTATCGGAAGGGTCATCTCGATAGCCATACTTCTAGCGTGGTTCTGGTTGAACAGCTTTGAACCGGTTGCCGCGCTGGTGATTCTGTTTTTGTTTTTTGCGTTGTTTCCTATCTTGATGGTGCGCAATCTGCGTTTTGATATGCGCATGACACTGTTTAGAAACGTCCGTTTCGATTTTGATCAGGCTTACTGGGAAGCCTATATCGCCTATTTGATAAAACCGATTGGGGCTTACATCGCCATGTTCATTGCGTTGTTTGTCGTGGTATTTGCTTCGGAGTTCAGTCCTGCTGTTGGGGGCTTGCTTGGTGTGGTTGCGATTTGCGTGGGTGGCCCTTATCTCTTCGGCTGGGTCACCAAGGGCATGTCTCAGTTCGTGGTTGATCATTTACGCTACGGTGAGCGGGCCTTTAGTGCGCAACTGCGTAGTGATGTGTATGCGATGATTGCTGTAAAAACCATGTTGTTTGCGATTGCTGTCTTCGTGCTGGTGTTTGGCGGCGGTGCGCTGGTGGCCTGGGGGCTTGGTGTCGATGAGATGATCGTTAACTCACTGGCGAATTTTTCTGAACCCGAAGCGGCTACCCAGCTTGGCATGGATTTTTTTGTCGGTATGGTCTTGTTTTATGCTCTGTTTGGCCTGGCTTCGTTTTTGGTGCATGGCTATTATGCAGCACTGGCGCGTAACTATCTGTTTTCGCGCACGTCTTTAGGCGACGACCTGCAGTTGTCGTCAAGCATGGGGCCAATTGCCTTTGGTGTTTTGGAGTTTACCAATCTTTTGGGCGTTCTTTTCACGCTGGGCTTGGCGCAACCATGGGCAAAAATAAGAAAGGCGCGCTTTTTGTGTAATGCAACATACGTAGAGGGTGACTTGGAAGCATTACGAGTCCGAGATACTGCAGGGACACAGGATAGTGCCGTGGCGGATGAACTCACGCAGGCGCTCGACCTTGATATTGGTGTGTTTGGATGAAATCCGAAGAGGCGAGTCTGGAGGGCTGGGCCTTTGCGCCGGCCTCTTCAGAGCGCATGCCGGCCACCTTACTTTATCGTGATAATGGCTCCGTTAGCTGTTACATCGGTAGCCAGGTATTTATCCTTTCTCCCGATGAGCTGGAGTTCACCGAGGCACTCGGGAGCATTCCGCGTTGCTTGAAATTACCGGGTGGCTGGGTATTCCAAAGTGGCGATGAGCAACATTTCAACTCATGGGTGAGTCGTTTCGAGCCCGCATCCACATTACATCTTCTTGAACGCAGCCGTGTGGTTGGCGTAGTCGCGATTGCGCTTGTAGCCATTGTCGCGGCCTGGTTTGTTTGGGACGGGGCTGCAATGGTTTCGCGACAGGTAGCGAACGTATTACCTGCGTCGGTCGCTCAGTACGTAGGCGAAAATACCTGGGACTTGCTTGATGGTGAATTGTTTTCGCCAACAACACTGAGTGACGAGCAGCAAGCGGCGGTGCAGTCAGTGTTTGGTGATCTGGTGAGTCAGTACGAATTCGGCGCGCTGCGGCCGCGCCTGTTTATTCGCCAGTGGGAGGGGCCGGCCAATGCCTTTGCTCTCGCTGATGGTACGGTGGTGTTAACCGATAAGATGGTCGAATTGGCAGAATCGGACGCGGAACTGTCGTCGGTATTGCTGCATGAACTTGCCCACGTATTGCATCAGGATGTGATGGCGCAACTGGTACAGGCTTCGGTACTTTCGATCATTGTGTCTTATATGGTGGGTGACCTGAGTGCTATTGGCGACACGCTGGTGGGTGTTGGCGTATTTGCGATTTCCATGGATCATTCTCGCGAAGCGGAGCTCGAGGCGGATCGTTTCGCTGCGGAGGGGATGCTGCAATACTATGGAACGGTAGACCCCATGATTAATCTCTTCTCACGGTTTGAAGAACCCGAGGGCACCTTACCTCAGTGGCTGCATAGTCACGACAGCACCAAGACGCGTATCGTAAAACTGCAGGATGTTGTCGCAGCGCAATAATCTGCTGACAGGTGCCTAACCTCGCATAAATTCATCGATCAAGGTGGCGAGGGTTGAGTGAAGGTGGTCCTCAACTTCATCCAGGTTGTGTTCGAGTGCACGTAAATAGCGTTCGGCTTTGTCTGCATCCAGTTTTTTTTCATTCACACGATATTCTGTTTCCGGCAGAGACTTGTCGTTCCTTGGTGTGATTTCCCAGCGTATAAATTCTTTGTCTATGTCCCCAAATCTGGTTTGGGCAAATGCGCAAAAGTCATCGACATAGTTCGCCCCATCGGGGCCGAGACACCCGGGTTCGACGCGAAAGGTAAGGTGAAGTTTTTGAGTGTCAGATAATGCCGGCAAGGATACATCTCACTTACAGTCGTAATATCTTGTCAAATATAGATAGAAGCTGTGGTACTGCAAGGCTGGCGATTATACTTTAGCCGCTGTTTTGCTATTCTGAACGAGTGCATTCAGAGGTTTTGGGGCATCAGGTTGCTAGATGAATTATTAAAAAGCTCTCTATTGGACGGAGTCATGATTGTTTTGCAGGTGCTGTTTGTTGCGCTGTGTATGTTGCTGGTGTGGCAGATTAGGCAGCAGCTAGCGGCTTCCGTATCGGGCGTTGAAAAGAAAATGATAACAAGTGGCAAGCGTGAAGGGCGTCAGGGCAATCATCAAGACCAGCCGGCGGCACAGACAGACTCGCAGGCCGTCAGGCAATATATTGATGAGCTCTTCCAATAGGTAGAGCTTGCTAGTTCAGGAATTTAGTAAAATAGAGGGGTAGGTATGCAGCGGCAAGGAGTCATGTGCGCCCCATGCGGGGTATTGATAAACGTGTTGTTGCTGATGTCTGTGACGATACCGACTTGGGCGCAAAACCCCTCTGAAACCAGCTCAAAACGTATTAATCTGGCGTATGTCAGTTACCCTCCCTACTATGCATCAGATCTTCCGCACGGAGGACCAATCAGTCAAATCATTGAAGAGGCCTTCGAGCGTGCAGGTTACTCGGTCAGTAGAGAGGAATTACCTTGGGCCAGGGCATTTGAATGGACAAGGGAAGGCGAGTACGACGCCCTCTATACCGCTTGGTATAGAGAAGAGCGCAAAGAACACTTTGCGTTTTCTGAGCCTTTGCCTGCCAATGAAATAGTCTTCTTTGCGCATCGGGATTTGGCCCGAGACTATAACGGGCCTGAGTCCTTGAATAATAAAGTGTTGGGTGTAGTGCGAGGATATGCCTTGCCAGCCAAACTTTCACTGGCGTCGCTTTCGGTGCAGCGGGTGACCAGTGACCAACAGAATATCGAAAAACTGGTGCGCGGTTATATTGATGTGACTATCATTGATAGAGCCTTGGCCAAGTACCTGATGCGCCAGTTTGCACCGAGTAAGATCGACCTGTACCAGGCTTTGAATCCCCCTCTTGAGATCGAGAACCAACACCTGATATTTAGTCGTAAAGCCGAGAATTACGCAGCTAAATTAGCCTCGTTTAACGCAGCATATTTGCAGTTGAAAGCTGAGGGCCGCGTGAGCCAACTGCTCAAAGAACACGGTTTGGATGAATAGCCCTTAGTGCTTGTTTTATAAAGGACTGTGCTAAGCTCAAAGGCTCAAGCCTAATTACATTTCATCTGATGGAAATGATTTATGTCAAATGCTGATTTAGCGGAACGAATCAAGAAAGCGGATGACCAGTTTAAGGCCAAGTTGCCGGGTAAACTCAATGAGATCAAGAAACTTTGGGACCACTTGCGCTATGTGCAATGGTCCTCAAAGCATCTTGATACCTTATATCGAGCCGTTCATGTGCTTGTTGGGGGTGCCGGGACACTTGGCTACAACAGCCTGCACGACTTGCTGAGACAGATTGATCAGCAAATACATGGTTTAATTAATGACTCGGGAAAACCTCATTCATCGGTGATCGATCGTGTCGATGCCTTACTGACAGACCTGGAAGGGTCGGTTAAGGCTTTTGGGGAATCCGCCAGGGTTGATTTGGTTGTAGAGGCCGATTCTGCCGAATCTCAATTGGGGCAAGGCAGTGTGGTGTTCTTGGTAGACGATGACCACGTAGTCTTGAAAGTATTGGGCGCACAGCTGCAAGGCGCGGGCTTTAAGGTGCAAACCTTCGATTCGTTGGCCAAGTTATATACTGCTTTGAAAGAGCAGACTCCGTCTTTAATTGTATTGGATATCGTTTTTCCGCAGGGTGCGTTGGCAGGTGTTGATGCCTTGCAGTCATTACGTATTAAAGCTGGCTTCAAGGTACCTGTTATTTTTATTTCGGCACGCTATGACATTGTGGCGCGTCTCAAAGCCTTAAGAGCCGGTGGTAGCGCGTTTATACCCAAGCCCGTAGACGTCAAGTTGTTGAGTAACACCGCGCACAAACTGATCAATGAAGAAAGCCGTCATCGCGTGCTCATTGTTGATGATGATCCCGTGTGTTCACTGACGCACGAAAACTATTTGATGCGTGCCAACTGCCAGGTTAAGTCGCTATCGAATCCGCTCGAAGTGCTCAAACAGATCAAACACTTCAAACCCGATGTGGTGTTGCTCGATTTGATGATGCCCAACTGCAACGGCATAGAAATCGCCCAGATACTCAGGCAGGAACAAGCCACTTACTTTTTGCCCATTATTTTTCTCACTGCAAGTGATGATCCGGGCGATATCAAACAGATAGAGGCTATCAGCCATAGCTCATTTTTGGCCAAACCCGTCGAACCAGAAAAACTCGCTTCAGCGGTGCTGGCTGCTGCGCGCGAGTACCTGTTTTTCAAAGAGCGTTTTGATGAGCTGGAAAGCGTATCGGCGAGCCCCTCTCTTGTATCACGCTACGAGCTTTATGGGCGCCTGGATGAGCTACTGAGCTTGCCCGAGGCGGAGCGGGAACATCACGCTCTGGTATACATAGCGCCAAAGCAGCTGCTGTCAGGTGAAAGTGACCTGTTGAAAATCAGTGCAAGGGAGCATCATGCAATACAACGCGTGTTGGTGGCTACGCTAGGCGAGGGTGATTTAATTAGCGGTTTGTCCGATGCGATTTTTGTCGTACTTAAGTCGTTTGGTAAACAGGCTCCGGTGCATTTTGTACAAACCACCTTAAACAAGCTGGATACGCTGAAACTGTCCAAATCGGAAGAACAGGACAGCCTCACATTCTGCTCAGGCGTACTCTTATTGAAAGGAAGCAGGGGGCGCGTTGCCCAACTGATCGAGCAGACAGAGAAGGCCGCTGCGGTTGCCGCTCAGGATGACGAGGAAGCCTGGCACGTGGTGAATCAACCCGTCACGCAAACGGAATCCAAGGAGGTTGAAGACAAGGAGCCTGTGCAAGCGGAGTCCGTCGTCAAGGCCCAACCTGCCCATGACGCACAACTATTTAAGGCCATTGAAGAAAAACGATATTTTCTACAGTTTCAACCGGTGGTCGATGTTGCAGATCCATCGTTTGATGCTTACGAGGTGCTGGTGCGCTTGCATGGGCTTGATAACCGTGATTATGCGCCCGAACAGTTCATCCCCGAACTGGCTAAGAAACACCAGTTAAAAGAACTGGATCGCTGGGTGTATACCAATGCTATCGATGCGCTGAAGCGTGATCAGCAAGCCTATTTAAATTCGATTTTATTTTTAAAAGTAACGCGAGAATCCCTGCAGCAGAAGGTGACCATACCTGTAGTGAGCAACCTTCTACGCGAAAGCCGTATTAAAGGGGACGGGCGCTTGGTGTTTTTACTGCATCACGACCAGATTCTGAAAGATGTCGAGGGGCATTTGCTCTTTGCCCGACAAGTAAAATCGATACATGGTGCGATCGCGGTAGAGCATTTTTCGCTGGACGGAGCCGAAGCCTATTTTTCCAAGCTGCAGCCTGAATATATCAAAATTGATGCTGATCGCATTCGGGAAGCGGCAAAGCATTCGTCAAAAAAACATGCCATGGGCGATTTTGTGCGTGCGCAGAAAGAGCGTGGCGCCAAAGTCATCGCAGCCTCGGTAGAAGAGTTATCGGTCATGCAGCAATGCTACACGTGGGGCATTAAACACTTTCAGGGCTATGCTATTCAGCCGCCAGGTGATGATATGCACCGTGATTTTGATTTTGAAGAAGGCTAGGTAATACAAATAGCCAGACTGTTATACCGCCTCGGCTATGGATCGGTGTTTATTCCCTAAAAAACGCAAAGTGGTTTTTGCCCGTTTTTTTGGCGCGGTACATGGCTAGATCCGCTTTACGCAATAAATCACTGGGGTTATCGGCGTCATGTGGATAAAGCGCAATGCCAATACTTGATGAAACCTTCAGGCTCGTGTCTGCCTGACAGTGCGTTTGTTTTATGCGCTCCAGTATTTTAAGGGCAATTTGTTGAACTTCCTCTGGGCCATGTACGTCTTTGATCAGAATAACAAATTCATCTCCGCCCATGCGTGCTGCCGTATCCTGATCCCTAACCGAGCTTTGCATGACCTCGGCCAGTTCCACGAGCAGGGCATCACCCGCTTCATGACCATGGGTATCATTAATGGTTTTGAAATCGTCCAGGTCGAAGAGCATGACCGCCAGCATGGCGCCTCGGCGTTCTGCGTCGGCGATGGCCTGTTTCATTCTATCGGCCAATAAGCGGCGATTGGCAAGCTGTGTAAGAGGGTCGTAGTAGGCGAGCTGTTCGATCGTTTCACGGGCGTGATGGAGCTCCGTGTTGTCGGCGCCGGTGGCAACAATATGCGTAATCTGTCCGGCAGTATCTTTGATTGGTGACACCGTCTGCCAGGTCCAGAATTGCTCGCCTGATTTGCTTCGGTTGGATAATTCTCCTCGCCAGATTTCGCCTCGTTTTACTTTGCTCCAGATGACCGAGATTTGGCCAGCGTCCCAAATACCCAGGTCGTAAAATGGATTCTCAGCCGCAAAGACCTCTTCTCTCGTATAGCCGGTAAGCTTGGTAAAGCCCTGATTCACATATTCAATAACGCCTTGGGTGTTAATGATCAACACCGCGTTAGCACTTTGTTCTATTGCCATAGAGAGCTTTTTGATTTGCACTTCGGCCTGACGCTTTTCTTCCAGTTGGTCGAGGTGGGATAGTGCTGTTTGCAGGTCTTCGGTCAGATGGGTCAACAACTCGATCATTGCTTCGGTAAACACATCCGCTGTAGTCGAATAGAGCGTGAAGATGCCTTCAACGGCAGCGCCCTTCAATAGAGGCACTGCGGCGAGCGAACGGTAACCACGCTCTCTCGCGGCTTCACGCCAAGGCTCGAAATCCGGGTCGGTTTCAATATTGTTGACCCAGCGCACGCGCGCAGATTTTGCCGCCAGGCCCACGGGGCCGCGCGCCCATTTACTGTCATCAATACGCATCTGAACCTGGCGTAGGTAACCGGCGTCGGCACCTGCAATATACTCAGGCCGAACGAGGGTGCCGTCGATAATGCCAATCCACGCCATGGTGAAGTCACCGTAGCGCACGGCAATGTTGGTCATTTTCTGCAAAAGTTCCGCTTTTGATTGTGATGCTGCGATGGCCAGATTGGCCTGACTGCGCATGTTGTATAGCTGGTTGAGCGTATGGAGCTGTGATTCCGTCTCCTTGCGCTTATTAATGTTGCGATTGTTTTGAATCATGGTCAGGTAATTACCGCTCAGGGTAATACCCGATAGTGAGGCCTCAAACCAGGTGCTGTCGGGTTGGCGGTAAAACTCATAACCCGACATGGTTTGCTGGTTTTTTATTGCCTCGCACAGTGGACATTCGGGTGTGCCAAGCGTGCTGTCATGCATGTACGCGTGGCAGTGCTGGCCGACTATGGCTTCGCCAAATTTTTCCCTTACAGCGCGATTGGCCTGTTGAATAATACCTGCCTGATCAATGATCACTGATTGGTCGGCCACTGCATCATAGGTATCCACGATACGCGACAGTGCACGTACGGGTCGAAGTAACGAAGCATCAATGAGTACCTGATAGATCAACCAGAACGATACGAGTTTACATAGATGGCCCAACACCATGGGCAAATCGCTCAGGGAGGTGTACAGGGTGAAATTGAGTTCAGCGATAATGGTGAGCGTAATTGACGCAATCAAGCGGTGGTAGCTGTGTTGCTCCAATCGCGGATAGCGCCGCCATATGACCAATGCAGAGAGGGCTAGCACGGCAATGATGCCATATTCCAACGCCACCTTAAGTGGCGTCAGACCGCTCGACTCGGCATAGAGAGCGGGGGCCATATCGGTGAAGATGAGTATGGACGCGGCGATGCTTAGTAGTCCAAAAATACCGAGCACAGCGTAGGGGTCAACGCTGCGCCGTAGGGTGAGGGCGGCAATCAGAAATATCAGGGCCTCAAGCAAACGGGCTGCAATCCAGAATGCTATGGTCGTATTGGCTGACGACACCGGTAGTAAATTGATGCCCTCAAAGCTGAGGGCGTGGAGTAGGTCGAGGCCGCCAATCCACAAATAACCGCCCCCGAGCACCAATAAAAACTGGTTGCGTGAGAGCGGGTAGGTATTCCACGCGACGACAAAACTCATAATGGAAATACCCACTGCAAACAGTTCTACCAGGGTATGAAACAGTGTCATGCTGACCAGTAGTGTTGCCAGGCTAATCATGCATAGGTTCAGGGGAAAGAGCCAACGGTAGTGTGCTCCAGAGAATAGCGCCGTAAGTGGTTTGCCTGCACCTACTTCCTCAGTCATTGGCATCTTCTGTCAGGTAGATTTGTAAAGGTATAAGTGGGTCGCTTCCAGTATAGTAAGCCCACACTGTGCTGCACGAATAAGTGGTAGCAAAACCCGTTGTTGGGAGTGAAGCGTACATGGGGCATTTTTCGAAAACTGCAGCCATTGCTTTTTTTGAAGACTTTGTAGCCTGCTTTAGCCGTTTTGACGGCAATGCGATTGCAGCAAAATGTATCACGCCTTTTTTTAGTGTCGATGCACAGGGTTTTACGCGTGTATACAAGACGCACACTCACTTGCAGAACTATTTTCAGGGGCATCTTGACGCTTACTATGCCAAGGGCTGCAGGTCATGTAGCTATCACTCTTTACAATTGTTACGCATGAGTTCAAAGGAAGTATTGGCAACGGTTTCCTGGCAGCTGCACGGTGCACGTGGCGACACGTTAATGGCTTGGCAGGAGGCCTATTTGCTGAGTGTTACGCGAGGCCCGATTTTGGCTCTGGCCAGTTTTGATGTGGCGTTATGTTAAGTCGTGGTGCATTCTCCGACTCTATCATAGGCATTGAGCAGTAATTGCGAAAATTGCGCGCCAAAGGCGTGTTCATCCATCAATTTGCTACGGGCCATTTGATCGCGTAACGCGATACGTTGTTGCACACCCTGTTGCCGAAGCTTTTCGGCTTCATTGACCGCAATGGCAACATATTCTTCGGGGGATTGTGCGATTAAATGCGAAAGACCCAGCGTTGTGAGCAGGCTGGCGCCAACCCGTGAGCGGTGACTCGAGCCGCACAAAGTAATGCTCGGAACGCCCATCCAGGCGGCTTCAAGCGTTGTGGTGGTGCCATTGTAGGGCGCCGTGTCCAGATGCAAATGTACGCGTTGGTACTCAAGTAAATGGCTGTTTCGGTCGGGTTTATGACCTTCGACCATTAAACGGTCTGGAGAAATTCCCAGGGTTTCGAAACGCTCATGCAGCGACCGGGCTGCATTCTTGTCAACAAAGGCCTCTGCTTTCACATACAAGAGTGAGTTTTCTACGCGTTCAAGTATTTGTGCCCAAACCGCGACCATGGCATCGGTAATTTTTGTATAGGCGTTAAAAGATCCGAACACCAGAGTCTCATCGATAGTGAGGTCTTCAACTTCGGGCGTATCGAGTGCGTCGTAACATAAAAAACAGGGGGAAAGACGCAGTAGCTTTTCGGTTGCCAGTGCTTCGGCTTTACCTTCGGGGTCGGTAATCGCGTCGACAATACGATAATCGATGCGCGACAAGCCTGTGGTATTGGGATACCCCAGATAACTTATCTGCACTGGCGCGGGTTTCATGGCGAAGACTTCCAGCCTTGGTGCGAAGCCTGTATGGCCTGAAAGGTCGATCAGAATGTCGACGCAGTCTTTTTGAATCAGGTCGGCCAGGGATGCATTGTCGAGTGTGGTCGTCGACTGCCATTTACTGGCGCTCGCCTTAATTTTTTTTGAGATGTCGTCTTCGTTGGCGACATCAGCATAACAAATCGTTTCGAATAGAGAGGTATCCAGGTTGCGAATCAATGGTAGAAAGAAATAGGCCACCGAGTGCCTTCTGAAGTCGGCCGATATAAACCCAACCCGCAGTTTTCTGTTGCCGTTATTAATCATCGCCGGCGAACTGATTCGGGGGGTAATGTCTTTCTCGAACTGCTCACCCATACTTTGGTGTGCTTCAAACACCTGCTTATCGCTGATGCTGGTGTCGAAGTTGAGGGACTGCAAATAGCGATGCATGGCCCGCGCGGATGCGCCCTTATCCAGTAACTGTTCGAAGTGTGTACGCGCCTCACGATGTTTGCCCAGATGGGTACAAATTTCGGCGTAGGTGGCTTTAATATCGAGGTTACCCGGGTCAAGCTCAGAAGCCCTGAATGCGTGCTGCTCGGCAATATCCAGTTTGCGTGTTTTCCATGCTGCGAAGCTCAGCAAGTAATGTGCGTCACTGGATTGCGGCTGTAAGTCGACCCACTCCTTCGCGAACGCCAAGGTTTGATCGTACTTCTCCATTTGTACGCTTAAACCAGCAATGCTCGATACTGCCTGTAAATGATGCTTCTCTTCGCGACCGAGTGACGCTTTGAAGGCCGCTATGGCTTTATCCTTGTTGCCTAAAGCCAGCTCGATTTTGGCCAGAATCAGGTGCGTCTGCTTATCGTTAGGGGCGCGTGCGA
The DNA here is from genome assembly GCA_033720775.1 of Oleiphilaceae bacterium. Classification (GTDB taxonomy): domain Bacteria; phylum Pseudomonadota; class Gammaproteobacteria; order Pseudomonadales; family Oleiphilaceae; genus PZPK01. Next base: position 13,633 of record JAWWBW010000051.1, read on the forward strand.
GAATGCGCTTTGCCTTGGCTTTTGCTTCTTTGAACTGCCCCTGCTGTGCCAAGGTCAGCATGTGTTGTTTTAATGCCAGAATCTCTGGATTGCTCATTCTCTATTCTGCTCAACGTACGATAATCATAAAGGGCAAAAGAACATACGTGCTGACCCTGCTCAGCGCAAGTAATGCGCGTTAAATGTGTCGCAAACTCAATAAATACGCTCGCGTAAATAGTTTGGAACACAGTGTCTTGCTCTATCAATCAACCCTGTTGAACGGGTAAGCTTTGCAAGCCTTCATCGTCTAACAATTCATAGGCACTCACAGCCCCGTTAGACACTTGAATTTAACCAACAACATGGAAGAGACAGTAATATGGCATTAAGCAAATTTGGATTTATCGTCACGGGTGACAATTTCGAGCAAGATCAGGGTACCGATAAATTTGCGATGAAAGTGGTTGGTGTGGCCAATCCTGAACAAGGCATCGAAGTGGCAAAGAAAATGGTCGAGGAGGGCATACAACTGATTGAGCTATGCGGTGGTTTCAGTCCGGTCTGGGCTGGCAAGATTATCGAAGCGATCGACTACGCTGTGCCAGTTGGTGTGGTTGCGTATGGTCCAGAATCCATTGATGCGATGCATGCGCTTTTTTCTGATTAGCGCTTATGCAATAAGCGCGTTTAAAGGTGGCGGTGGAGTGTGACCTTGCCCCACCGCCTTATTGGTTAGTCGCAGTTGAAAGAAGGAAGCGCCCATGGACACAGGGATCGTATTGATTCAAGTCGGTTGCGCCATTTATATACTGTTAGGGCTCGTGCATGCGTATCTCACGCTCTGCACCAATGCTATGGAACCCGAAAATCCTGAATTACTGGCCTTAAACAAGGCAAGCCATTCGCGCATCACGCGCCAAACCACGCTTTGGGCCGGCGGAGTAGGCTTTCATTTGAGTCACAGCCTCGGAATGGCGATATTCGGCGTAATTATTTTCGCCGTGCTCGGTGCTCAGCCAGCGTTATTGACTTCATCTTCCGTGCTCGCGTTTACGTTGCTTTGCGTGCCGGTTCTATACCTGCTGATGTCGCTAAAATATTGGTTTATTGTGCCTACGGTGGGTTTGGGCATTGCTTGCGGCGTGTTTGTCGTGGGTATGTTGATGCAAATGCTTTGAAGAAGTAAATCTAAAACCTGTTGAGAGAATGAAACATGGAAACTACACTCAAGACGCTTCTTTGCCTGATCGCGGTCGTGGCTATGGTTACGGGTATAAACGTATTGATTGGCGGTGCTGAAGCGGTTCCCGGTGCTTCCGGTCCCGTTGAGGCAACTATAGAGAATGAGCTTCGCTTTTTTTCTGTTTATTGGGTGGCTTATGGTGTGTTGTGCTTTTGGGTAGCGCGACACTTAACTTCGCAAGGCGCGTTTATTCCATTTCTCTTGCTGTTTTTCTTTTTTGGTGGCATCGCGCGTTTGTTGTCGACCTTGGACATTGGCACGCCCGCGGGTATCTTGTTGCCTGCGATGGTAATGGAGTTGGTGCTGCCCCCCGTTATCTATGTTCTGTATGTGAAGTGGCGTAATGGGCGCACGTTTGCGCAAACGACAGCGCCCGATACCGCGGTAGGTCCATAGACCTACCTGGGGCGGGCGCCGGGCTCGAAACCCTCAGGGCCTACTCGTCGTCGC
>JAWWBW010000052.1:0-15257 GCA_033720775.1 Oleiphilaceae bacterium
AAGCTTTGCTCCCTTACGCGCATTTTGCTTTCACTCTCATTGAGCGTTTTACTTTGTGCGCCCGGGTATACGCTGGCCACCGAGAAACAAAGCCAGACTTTTGTACTGGGAGCGATCAGCGGCAAGCCCAAGAAACATATTGAGCACGGCACCCCCATGGCCAACTATCTGGCCTCAAAACTCCAACGATTTGGCTATACCGGTGGGCGCGTTAAAGTTGCCTCCGACCTGGATCAAATGGCCCTGTGGTTGCGTGATGGTCAGGTGGATCTGGTCACCGAAACGGTTTTTTCCGCGCTGGCATTAAAAGAGAGAGTAGGGGCAGAATTATTGGCCCGCCGCTGGAAAAAAGGCGTCGCACAATACGCATCCGTATTTATCACAAAGCATGATAGCCACATTAACGCGCTAACGGATCTGACAGGTAAGGCCATTGTGTTTGAAGATCGCGGCTCAAGTAGCGGCTATTTCATTCCCGCCGCGATGTTAATCGAGCAAGGGCTTGAACTGTTTGAAATCAGTTCTACCTCATCGCCCGTCCCGGCCGGGAAAGTGGGCATATTGTTCGCGAACGAACAACTGAATGCCTCAAGCGAAATAAATATCAGTGTATGGGTCTATCAGGGGCAGGTCGCTGCTGGCGCCTATCGCGACCGTGACTGGAAAAATTCCAAAGCGGCCCCACCCAAAATCAAGGAAGGCCTGCGTATTTTTCATCAGAGCACGCACTTCCCAAGAAGCTTGATGGTGGCACGCGCGTCGCTGCCCAGCGAAGTAAAAAGCGCCTTGCAAGAGGCACTATTCAATGCCGAACAAGATGAAGCCGGCATCGCCGCATTAAAGAGTTACCAGCAGACCAAACGCTTTGACGCACTCGACTCCAAATCGCTGCGTGCCCTGAAAGAAGGCGAACGCCTGCGCCGCATTGTCGCCACACAGCTATAAATAAACACGCCAATGAAATTGCGCCTCAAACTACAAAGCCGCTACATCATCGCCACATTAAGCTTGCTGGTGGTGATGGTGCTGGCCAACTCCATCATCCACTTCTGGGTTTTTGAACAACATTCGCGCACTTTGCTCGAAGAGTTATCAAGTCACAACGCCGCCAGCTTGAACCAGCAGCTCGAAAAACGTGGTGACAACATGCTCAATTATTTGAGCGACACCCTCTACGACCCCATGTATGTATTTAGTCTTGAGGGCGTCAACGAAGTGATCGAGCCAATACTGAATACACCAGAAGTAAGAAAGGTGGTTGTGTTTGATAGCGATGGCAATATTTTCCATGATGGCACTGAAGAACTCGCCAGCTTTGGTCAGCCTATTGATAACGCGGCGCTGCTTGCCGCCGTACTCACACAGCAGCAACGCTTCAAGCAAACCCAGCAAGATCAAATGACCATGGCCGCACCCGTCATGGCGGGCGACGCGCTGCAAGGTGGCGTGAGCATCGTATTGGGCCTAGAGGGCATACAACGCGACAGTGAACGCATCAGCCAGCTTATCTCCAGCATCGAGGCGAAGCAGCGGCAAGAAGCGCGCGAGCTGTTCACTCTGCTCGACATCGCAGTGGTCATCGTAGGACTAGTGATCGCGGCGCTGATCGCCCGTTCCATGATTAAACCCCTGCGCGAGCTGATGAACTTTGCCGAACAGGTAGGCCGTGGCGATTTTCGTAGTAAAAGTCAGGTGCAACGCGATGATGAACTCGGCGATCTGGCACAGGCGCTGAACGACATGGGCCGTAAGCTCGAAGCGCGCAATCGCGAAATCTCACACCTGGCCTATCACGATCCACTGACCAATCTACCGAACCGCTTCAGTCTGATTCGGTTTATCGACGAACAGATCAACGATCACGAAGACCAACCCTTTACCGTGTTGTTTGTCGATTTGGACGAGTTTAAAAACGTGAACGATAACCTGGGCCACGAGGCCGGCGACAAACTGCTGCAGATTGTCGCCGACCGATTATCCAGTGCCTTGCGGCCAGGGCGATTCAGTGAAGACGAAGGGCAGTATGCGCGACCCGGCGATGTCGTGGCGCGCCTGGGAGGCGATGAGTTTTTAATTTATCTCAATGACGTGCATCACCCGAGCCAGATTCGCGGTATCGCCCAGCGTCTGTTTGAAGTGATTCGTCGTCCCGTGCGCATTGGCGAAGAAGAAGTACTGATCTCGGGCAGCGTTGGCTCAGCCACCTACCCCGAGCATGGCCGTCACGCACACGAACTGATCAAGCATGCCGATATCGCCATGTATGAGGCCAAACGCGCTGGTAAGAACACCGTGCGCTTGTTCACCGAAGAGCTCAACCTGCAAATCGAAGAGCGACATCATATCGAGCGAGAATTGCGCAAGGCCATTGAAGATCTGGAGCAGTTTGAACTGTGGTATCAACCTCAGTTTGAAGTGAACAGTAGCCGTTTGATCGGTGCCGAAGCACTGATCCGCTGGCGGCATCCGGAGCAAGGCCTGGTTCGTCCCGACCAGTTCATCCCCGCCGCCGAAATGAGCGGGCTGATTATTCCCATTGGTGACTGGATCATTGAATCCGTCTGCCGCCAGCTGGATGAGTGGCGAACACAATTACCTGAACATTTTCACGTGGCGCTTAATCTGTCTGCGCGCCAGATGTACCGACAGAATCTGGCGGGACAATTCAGCCAATACCTGAGCAAGTACAACATTCCGGCTAATCTGCTGCACGCAGAAATTACCGAAACCATGCTGATGATTGATGAAGAGGAAGCCGCGCGCACGGTTAAGGCTTTACAGAAACAGGGCATTCAGGTGTGGCTTGATGATTTTGGTACCGGCTATTCGTCGCTCAACAATATTCGTAACTACTCCGTCGACGGGCTTAAAATTGACCGCTCATTCGTCATGCACATGGATCAAAACCCGCAAGACCGCGCACTGAGTCTGGCGATTATTTCCATGGCGCAGAACCTTGATTTACCGGTAGTGGCCGAAGGCGTCGAAACGCAAACACAGCTCGACATCCTCAAAGAATACGCCTGTACGTTCAGCCAAGGCTATTTGCATAGCAAGCCGCTTCCGGCTGCAGAGTTTTACGCTACATTTCTCGCCCCCTCACAAACCTCATCGATACAAAGCGATTAAAGTTATTGCAGATCGTTGGCGATAAAAGCGCCCTGGCCAGGCGCGTTTCGTTTATTCTTTAACAGCTTTTCAAAACTCTCTGGGCGATGCAGATGAAAGCCCTGGGCGTATTGCACGCCCATATCCTGCAGATGCGCCAAGGCTTCTTCGTCTTCAACAAACTCAGCGACAATACGCTTACCCAGAGTTTGCCCGATATCATTGATCGCACGCACCATGGCCCGGTCGGTTTCGTCTCGCGCAATATTACGCACAAAGCTGCCATCAATTTTAAGCAGGTCGACAGGGAGCTGTTTGAGATAACTAAATGATGACAGGCCGGCACCAAAGTCATCCAGCGCGAATTGCGCCCCGGCCTCGCGCAGACTCGCCATGAATCGTCGCACCTCACTCATCTTCGAAATGGCCGCTGTTTCGGTAATTTCAAAACAGATCTTTTCGGCCGAAATCTGATACTGTGCCAGCAGGCCATTAACGTACTCCGCAAAATCTTCATGATCAAACGAGCGCCCCGATATATTAATGTGGCAGGCATCCACCTTGTCTAGGTGGTCATCATAATCGGCAAACAGGCGACACACCTGCTCAATCACCCAACGGTCGATCAAATGCACAATACCAAAGCGTTCTGCAGCAGGTAAAAAAGCCCCTGGAGGCACTACCGTGCCATCCTCGCCACGCATGCGCACCAATACTTCGTATCGATACCCGGGCTCCAGGTCGAGCGAATGAATCCGCTGGGCATCTAGAAATAAACGGTCCTGGTCAATCGCCTGCCTGATGCGTTCCAACCACTCCATTTGGGCTCGACGGGCTTCAATTTCTTCGTCTTTCTCGTGGCTTAACAGCACGCGATTGCGCCCTTGCTCCTTGGCAAGATGGCAAGCCGAGTCGGCGGCGCGCAGCAAGTCTGCCAAATCGCCGCTGCTGGCAGTGATCGGTACAATACCGATACTGCAACCAATGCTAAAACTGCGATCGTCCCAAACGAAAGGCATGTTCTCGAGGGCACAGCGCAGCTCATCGGCCAGTTCCAGTGCACGCTCTGGCTCACAACAATCAAAAATCACCGCAAATTCATCGCCACCCAAACGGGCAAGTAAATCGCTCTTACGCAGACATTTTGAAAGGGTTTGCGCCACTTGCTTGAGTAATTGATCGCCAACAAAATGCCCCATGGTGTCGTTGATGATCTTGAACTGGTCTAAATCGATAAAGCACAAGGCGTGCACGAAGTTTTCGCTGCGCGCCTTTACAAGTGCCTCTTCGAGATAATGTTCGAATGCACGACGATTAATCAGACCGGTTAAATCATCATGACGGGCCTGATAGTTAAGTTCCTGGTTAAGGCGATGGGCCTCCGAGACATCTTCAACCAGACCTATAAAGCGCAGCCCCCCATTGCCGACCCGACCGAGCAAAGAAACAGTGATACGCGTGTAGGTAATTGTGCCATCGCCGCAGATCAAACGTTGCGTCAATGAAATATGGTCGCGCTCACCGCGACCCACGGCCAGCCGCCCCTCGATCTCCACATCCTTGTCTGCTTCGTAAATAATCTGCTGATAACGCAGATTGAGCAATTGCGCACGACTGTAACCCAGCAACTTGCACAGAGCCGCATTCACCTCGAGAAAGTGGCCTTTTTCATCTAGCTGGGCAATGCCTAGTCCAGCGTGCTCAAAGGTTAGACGGAAGTTATACTCGGACTCACGCAGGGCTCGCGTGAAACGCATAATCAGAATCAGCGCCATTGCTCCGAGCATGAGAAAAAACACAATTGTGGTAATGGATAAAAGATCGACCAAGGCCCGACTGGCTCCAGTCATGGCCTGTCGAAACTGTTTGGCATTTTCAGCCAAAGCACGATCCAGCTGCTCCAGTTCGAACTGCAAGTCCTGGCTATCCTCTGCCTTCGGAACACGTGCTTCGGCCTGCGCCACACGCTCCATCAAATGCCCCAAAGCAAGAAGTCCCTGATCACTCTCCTTCCAGGCCTTGATGGCTTCTGCAAAGTACGGCGCATCGTTGAGCAAGCGATACAGCCAGATCATACGAGGTATATCATCCGGATGATTACGGCCCTGCAAGAAAAATTGAGCAGCAGCTTCGTAGTCCCCCTCCTCCATGGCACGACGCGCGTTCATATCGGCAATAGGCACTTCGTACCAGGCTTCGGCACGCCGCAGGTATTGTCCTTTACCCGTATCAGAGTAGAGCGTCAAAAGGCGCACAGTTTCGACCTGTGCCCGAGACCAGATACTTTCTCCGCCGAGATAACCGGTCACTCCCGACAGCAATTGAATCACAAGTACCGTAAAGAGAATCGCTATCAGGCCTAAGCCCAGCAACGCAGACATAAAAGGCATCAGCCGACGCGCCGGCACAAAACTGCGGGTCCCTTGCTCTTGCGCATGTTCTAATGGCATGCAGGCGCTCCTTGTTAACGTTATTGTTTACCAGCAATTAAACTGCTTATTCGCACACCGTTCAAAAGTATAGTTAAGCCTTGCGCACCCACAACGTATCAAAACTGTCAACGATTCAGGTATTGTGCGTCGTGACCGGTGCATGCTCGTGGGCATGTTCTTCCTGATTGACTTCCATAGAGACACCGGTCGTGCGCACCAGTGGCGCGAACTCCGTGCACTCGGCATCGGGCACTGCCTCCACATGCCGAATTCGCCAGAGCACAAGCAGACTAAAAGCTGTTAGCGAAGCCACGTAAAACACGGGCAAGCTTTGAATACCAAAAGCCTGCATCAAGGCGCCAGAAATCATGGGGCCGATGGTCGCGCCCAGGCCATACATCAACAACAAACTGCTTCCCAGCGTCACATACTGCGAGGGGTCGGCACGATCATTAGTGTGCGCTACGCTCAGGGGATACAGGCAAAAATAAGCGCCACCAAAACCAAACATACTCGCGCACAACATCCAGAACGGCAGGGCGCCCGCAAAGACCGAGGCCAAAGCAAACACTGCTGCCAACAGAGTCACTCCCAACATTACCTTACGACGATCACCTCGGTCTGACCAGTGTCCTACCGGCCATTGAAAAAAAGCACCACCGAGCATGGTGGCACTCATAAACAAGGCGACCTGTGCCGTATCAAGACCACTTTGAATGGCATACATGGGGCCCATCGTGAATAGCGCCCCACCTACCAGACCTGCCACCAGACAGGCCCACATACCTAGCGGTGCGACACGATACAGCATGCGCAAATCGACCGAGGGAGCATCCACCCGCCCGGGTTCCGGCAAACGGGTCCAGGCGACCGGAACCAGACTCAGTGCAAAGAAAATAGCGGCAATGGCAAACAGATCCATCTCGCCAATCTCGGCCAAAGCCAGCAAGTGCTGTCCGGCTGCCAAAGTCAGCAGGTTGACCAACATATAAACGGCGAATACGCGTCCGCGCAGTTCAGAGCTGCTGCGTTCATTGAGCCAGCTCTCAATAACCAGATAAATGGAAACCACCGCGACGCCGTAAACAAGACGCATCACCAACCAGAACCAGGGGTTCACCCACAAGCCATGCAGCAACATCACACTACTTGCAAGCGCCGCCGCAATGGCAAACATGCGAATATGGCCAATGCGGTTAATCATTCTTGGCCCGTAAAAAGTGCCAAAAATGTACCCCACAAAATAGGCCGACATAATGAAGCCCACCAGACTTTCACTGTATTGCTCAAAGGTCGCGCGCAAGGACAACAGCGTGCCTGCCAGGCCATGCCCCACCAGCAGAATCCCGATACCCAATAGCAAACTGAAAATCACAAACAGCATGTGACGAATAGGCATTTCATACTCTCTTGATTTGACGTGTTAACGGCAGCCCTTGAGTGAAACAGGTCTCGCCCTCATATTGTTCTGGTAAATCACACCGTCTGCCCTGGTTGCATTGGGGCAGCCTCTACTGTGAGCGAACTGACGATGGAATTCAAAGACTACTACGACATTCTCGGCGTGAACGAATCAAGCACGCCTGATGAGATAAAAAAAGCATACCGCAAGTTGGCACGCAAGTATCACCCCGATGTCAGCAAAGAAGTAGATGCCGAACAGCATTTTAAAGAGGTGTCTGAAGCATACGAAGTGCTGAAAGACCCAGAGAAAAAAGCGGAATACGATCAGCTGCGTCGGATGGGAGCGCAACGCGCCAATGGCGACTTCCGCCCGCCTCCCGGTTGGGAATCTTCAGCACATTTCTCGAGCGGAGGTTTTACAGATGCCGATGCCAGTCAGTTCAGCGAATTTTTTGAGTCGATCTTTGGTGGCATGGACAGCAGTTCGGGCGGCGGGTTTAGCGGACGGCGACAGGGCTTTAGTTTGCGCGGCGACGACCTGCACGTAAAGTTGCCCCTGTTTCTCGAAGAAGCCTTTCATGGCTGCAATAAGACAGTGCAGCTGGCTGTGCCCGAAATCAATCGCCAGGGGCAAGTGCTTAAGCGCAACAAATCACTCAACGTGAAGATTCCTAAAGGCGCCTATCACGGGCAGAAGATACGCCTGCGGGGACAAGGCTCACCCGGCCATGGTGGCGCTGAAGCGGGCGACCTGTTTATTGAAATAGTGCTGGCACCGCACCCTGTATTCGAAATTAAAAACCGCGACTTGCTGCTTAGCTTGCCCATTACACCTGCCGAGGCCGTGTTGGGTGCAAGCGTCGAAATTCCCCTACCCGGCGGAACTACTCGTTTGAAGATACCGGCAAATAGTCAGGCGGGTAAACGTTTACGGCTCAAAGGCAAAGGCCTGCCGGGCGCGCCAGCCGGAGACGTGATCGTTAGCTTACAGATTCAGGTGCCGGCGCAACATAGCCCCGAATCTCGCCAGCTATATGAACAACTTGCCCAGTTGGAACATTTTGATCCAAGGGATACACTGCGTGCCCGCATGCGCAGCATGCAAGGAGAACGGACATGACTCAGTCAAGTTCAAAACAACGTGTTATTCGTGTGCGCCAGGTCGATATGATCGAAGAAGGGGTGCATTTCTCTCTACGGGAAATCTGTGAACGTGAGAAAGTGACCGCAGACCGCATACTTGAGTTGATTGCCCACGGTATTGCCGAACCTAGCGTCAGCGAGTTGCCACCGTCACAATGGGAGTTTGAAGCTGACGCGTTCTTCCGCATCAGTCGCGCCCTGCGCCTGCAGCGCGATCTTCAGGTAAATACCGCCGGCGCTGCTATCACCCTGGAATTGCTCGACGAATTGAATGAACTGCGTACCGAGGTACGCAGACTACGTGCACGAGTGGGTAAATAATACGCTGGACGCTGGACGCTGGACGCTGGACGCTGGACGCTGGACGCTGGACGCTGGACGCTGGACGCTGGACGCTGGACGCTGGACGCTGGAAAAGATTTTGTTAACAAGGTCATTGCTGTCAAGGCTTACTGACCTGTAGGTTGGAATTTATTCCAACAAATCAAACCCCGAGACCTCGGCCAACCCCGCGTCGAAATAAATTTCGACCTACACGCCCCATCTTCGCGTGTGCGACAGAAAAAACAAACGCCTTTAGCTATACGCAACGCCCTACGTACTAGCGTCCGACATCAGACCTCAGACGTCCGACCTTTAAATCATGCATCAGACCTTTACCTCTGTCTGACGGGCAAAGGCTTCAAACTCTTCTGCCGGGAGTGGTCGGCTGAAGTAAAAGCCCTGAATAATATGGCAGCCTATGCTAGCGAGATAATCCAATTGTGACCGTTCTTCTACGCCCTCGACCACAAGATTCAGTTTCAAGCTATCGGCCATACCGACGATGGCCTTCACGATGGCGCAATCCTGTTCATTTTCCGGCACATCGATAATAAACGAGCGGTCGATCTTGAGCTCGTCTACGGGTAAACGTTTGAGATAACTCAAGGAGGAGTAACCGGTCCCAAAATCATCGATCGATAGCAGCGGGCCATGCTCTTTAATTTCGTTGAGTATCTTGATCACGCGCTCTTCTTTGCCAACCATGCCACTTTCGGTAATTTCAACCACCAGATGCTGGGGGTCGAGCCCCGACGAAAGCGCCGCATCAATGGTCTTCATCAGATTCTTATCAAGCAGCTGCTGGGGTGACACATTCACCGAGACATTTAAGTGCTCCAGTCCACTCTCATGCCAGATTTTGGTTTGCCGACAGGCTTCATGAATCACCCATTCACCAATAGCCGAAACCATACCCGCCTGCTCCGCCAGATCGATAAACATTCCCGGTGGCACCAGCCCCCTCTCTGGGTGCATCCAACGCACCAATGCCTCCATGCCTGCCAATTGCCCGGTGTTTGTGTTGATTTTGGGTTGATAGTGCAGCAGGAACTCATTGCGCTCGATTGCTCGCCGCAAATCCGATTCAATTTGCAGTCTTTCCAGCGCTTTACGGTTCATTTCGCTGGAGAAAAACTGGTACACATCGCGCCCTCGCTGCTGGGCAACTTTGGCGGCAGTACGCGAGTGTTTGATTAGACTATCGGCATCTTGTGCATCTTCGGGAAACACCGCAATACCAACACTAGCCGTAATAAATACTTCTTCATCTTCGATGATAAAAGCCTGTTTCACCACTTCAAGTAATCGCTGCGCAACAAACGCCGCATCATTGGTGGCCGGTCCACCGGACAACATAATGCAAAATTCGTCATCGCCCAGGCGGCCAATGTGCTGCCACAGATTATTACGACCAGTAAATGACACGACATCGCTACTGCGTACCGAATCACTTAAGCGATCTGCAATGAGTTTGAGTAATAGATCGCCCACCCGTGGGCCAAGCGTGTCATTGATCTGCTTGAACCGATCGACAGTCAGATTCACCGCCGCCACGGGTTCCTGATCGCGCTCAGCCGTTTGCAGCGTCCAACTCAACAAATCAGTAAAACGCGAACGGTTAGGCAAACCGGTCAAGCCATCGTAATAGGTCAGTTGATCCTGATAAGCTTTCACTGTCAGGGTATTTCGCAATCGCAGCGCGAGCTCACTAGCGTCGACGGGTTTTGCCAAAAAGTCGGTGGCACCCATTTCCAGAGCTTTTAACTTGGTTTCAGCATCGCTCGAAGAGGTAAGAATAATGATGGGCAACTGGTAAAAGTCAGGATGCCCCCTAAGCATTTCGAGAATCTGGAAACCGTCTACTTCGGGCATTTTGAGATCAAGCAAGAGGATGTCTGGCCACTGTGACTCGACTTCTGCCACCGCTTTTGTGGAATCCGAGACCATCAAAAAGTTGTTGTAGCCCTCGTATTCAAGAAAGGTCTGCAACACCTCCATCATGATGGGCTCATCATCCACCATCATAATCACTGCGTTTTTTAATTGCTCGTGTAAGGCTTCGACTTCTTCAGCCAATTGTTCTGCAGACGCTGTATTGATCACCGCTATCCTCTTCTACTTCGGGCCGACCCTTACGCAAACAGGCAAAGGCAAGAGACGGCATATAGTTTAATTCCTGTGTCGGTGTTAATCAGGAAATTTTTTGATTCGTTTCGTTGCTTTGTTGTTCGGGCAGCTGAATGCGTACCGCAAGATCTTGCACGGACGCCAATTTATCTGCGGCAAGCATGGCATTCTCTTCTTTGGCCGCATTTTCAAGCTCCAACGCGGGCTCCGTAAACTGGTGAAAGCCAAGAGTACCTGCAGAACCCTTGAGCCAATGCGCTTCGTCGGCAAGCTCCGCATAGCTGGCGGCATTGAGTGCCGCTTGCATCACTGCCAGTTTTTCCTCAAGACGTTTCACAAATTTGACGGCCATGGGACGCAGACGCACATTTTCTCGCAATAATTCCGATTCAATTGGCTCAGCCGGGGCCGGGGCTTCTAAGCAACCAGTGGTGCTTTGGGTAGCGCTAGACTGTGAACCGATCGCCGACTCGCCCGCACTCACCTGCACGCGCTGGGCCAAATCCAACACGTCCTTTAGCAGCGTATTCACTGCAGCCACCCGACCTTCTTTAGCCGAAACTTCCAGCTCAGCAGCCGGTTCAGTAAATTGATGAAAACCCACCGAACCCGCCGAGCCTTTCAACCAATGCGCGATATCAGCAATTACATCCAGCTCTTGGTTACTGGCAGCCGTTTGTAATTCCTGCATACGTTCGCGCAAGCGCGGAATAAAGCGCTCCACCAATTCTCTGAATTTTGGGATGTGCATGGGTAGACTAGGCACAACCGCTTCAGTTTGCATCGATTCGGCCTTAGCGACGAGCATTGGGACCTCTTGCGATGCGATAACTGCCGCTTGTGCTTCTTCGGCACTGATCTGTTCGGCATCCAGCGCATTGGCAAGCCTTGCCAACAATGCATCAATATCAATGGGCTTGGTCATGTAGCCAGAATAACCCGCGTCAAGGCATTTCTGCTCCGCCCCCTTCATGGCATGGGCGGTCAAGGCGATCACTGGTAAGGTTAATCCCCGCTCGCGCATCAGTCCCACCGAGGTATAACCGTCCATTTCGGGCATCTGCACGTCCATCAGAATCATGGCGTAGTCATTGGCGCAGGCCAGATCGAGGCCTTCTTTACCGTCGCAGGCCGTATCAATATTCAGCCCTACGTCGCTGAGTACCACTTCGAGCAGATCACGGTTCTCATCACCATCGTCCACCACCAATATGCGTTGCCCGGCAAAGCGCCAGTTAACGCTCTGCGACTCTTCGACCAGTGCAGATTCTTGCACCACTTCTTCGGGTGGCAACAAGGCCGCATGTTCACTGGCTTCAGCCAGCACATTCACGGTGAAGCAGCTGCCTTCTCCCGGTGCGCTGGTCACCGTAATATCGCCACCCAGCGCTTCGGCAAATCGCTTCGAGATAGTCAGCCCCAAACCCGTACCGCCAAAACGCCGGGTTATGGAAGAATCGGCCTGTACAAAGGGATTAAACACGGCATCGGCCTGAGCTTGAGTCATGCCGATACCGGTATCGGCGACCGCCACCTCCAATTGGGCCTGATCCCCCTGACCGTGGTAAGCAATGGTCACCGTCACGCCACCCTGCTCGGTAAACTTGATGGCATTACCCACCAGGTTAGTAATAATCTGGCGCAAACGGGAGGGATCGGTCTGCACGTATTCGGGCACCACTGTGGTCGCTTTCAGGTCCAACGCAATGCCTTTTTCACTGGCCTTAACGCGCATAATTTTGACGACTTCCTGCACCACCTGATGGGCCTGACAAGAGATGCGTTCGACTTCAATACGCCCCGCCTCAACCTTCGACAAATCCAGAATATCGTTAATCAGATCAAGCAGGTGTTTACCACTCGAGGCAATGGTCGCCAGATAGCGTTTGCTTTCTTCGGGGTCTTTACCGTAACCACGCTTAAGCACCTCGGTAAAACCCAAAATGGCATTCATGGGAGTACGAATCTCATGGCTCATATTGGCCAAAAAATCACTCTTGGCGCGGTTGGCCGCTTCAGCTTCTTCTTTAGAGATACGCAGTTGAATTTCTTTTTCTTCGAGTTCAGTGACATCATCAAAACTCACCAGCACACCCGCCGCTTTACCATTGGGACCCAACACTGGCGAACAATTTGTCATAAATGTACGTTGCTTGGCATCTTTCACTTTCAAGCGGAGCATGTAATTCAGCTGTACTTCACTCTGCTCCAGAGCCAGCTCCCAGGGGTAAGGCGCATCATCGGCGGCCTGATCATCTACCTTCTGCCAGGCAAGCTTGGCAATTTTCTGGCCCAGCAGATCGTCGGGTTGCTGATCCATGAGCGAGGCAAAGGCCTCGTTAGCCAACACGATGTTGTGTTTGGCATCCAGCACCAACAGTCCTTCAGCCATGGTATCGAGCGCTGAACGCACGCGGTCTGGAATCGCCTGAGAGGGATCAAGCGCCTTAAGCATGCGGCCCAGGTAGAGGTGAAAAAATACATAGCAGGTAAGCCCCATAAACATGATCAAAATGCTTAAGGGCTCCAGAAAGAACGCATACCAGGCACGGCTTTTTAACGGAATAAATCGCAGTTCAATACGGCCCCAAGGGGAGTCACCCTCAAAAATTGGCACCGTAATCTGGGCATCGGTTGAGAGCCCCCCCTCTACGGCCTCCCAATGCATGTCATGCTCACCAATTTCTACCAGCGTTTTTCCCGCTTCATTTTTTACCGCCGCCGAGAGCAACTGATTGTTGCGCTTCACCATGAGTTCGAGGTTAGCTTCCATACGGCGCAGGTCGTTGCGGGTAATAAATACCGAGCTGTTCACTGCTACCGTCTCAGCCAGCGCGGCACGGCCTTCGAGTACCGCTGCGTGCCGATTCGGAAAAAGCCCCAGATAAGACGCCGCGATTAGCAAACACACCACCATGCTCACCAGACCCAAAGCGATGCGCGTACGCGGACTATTAAGTTTGAATAGATCTTTGATCACGGTAAATTCCGTCTTCCCCTGTTTGCAGTCAGTGGCTAAGCTTTCGCATCGGCCCCTGCTTCGTTATTGTTCTGCGTGGTGCCTTCTGCACCTGCTGCTCCTTCACCCCCCGCCACGAGGGATTCAAGTGATTCGCCGTCGCCACCCGCTGCGCCACCGGTATTAGTCAGTATTGGCAATGGATCGACAAAGCGCCACACGGGTAGCGAACTGATCACACTACTTAACAGCACCCCGCTGCGCGCCAGCCAGGCAACATAACCGGCCGACATACCCGCCGATACCGCTAATGAACTACCCACCACGGCTTGCGTTACATCGGCACTTTCGTTTACGCGATCACGCATATTGTCGAGCCCTTTCAAAAAGCCATTGGAGCGCACCAGAAACAGTGGGTCGTTCACACTGTTAATATCGGTGATACCGGGCTGATAAGCCGCCTCTTCTTCCGTGACTGCAATACTGGCGAGCTCTCCAGTCAGCACATCAATATTGCGCACATCAATACTCTGCCCCACAAAATCGATATTGCGGTCAATGCCTGTGGTGGCCTCCAGCTCTAACTCAAAACCGTCCCGGTCAATAAACGAGGCCTGATCTTCAAACACCGAGGTATTTTCTTCAGCCACCAACTCTTCTTCTGTGTTGTCTTCTTCAGCCTCGTTTTCGGCCTCGTCGTTCGTCTCTTGTTGCGATTCGCTCTTCTCGGGTTCAGCCGTCTCGTTAATGGGCGCAGGCGTTGGTTTCACTTCGGCGGGAGGCGGCGCGCTTACCGGTGTCTCAGGGAGTTCAATAATGGCTTGTACCGCGAGCGCATCACTGGTGATCTGTGCCGTATTACCTTGTGCATCATTCACGGTCACGCGCAGGGTAATGGACTTGCCTGCGTCTTCGATGGCAACCGTATAAAGCGAAGCATTGGCCCCACTAATGGCCACCCCATCACGCAGCCACTGATACGAGAGTGATGCTATGCCATCGTCATCGGCAAGCGCCGAGGTATCAGCCGCCAGAATCGTATTCAGCACACCCTGGCCATTGATGAGTACTTGTCCGGTCAGCGGATCATCCACATTCGCAATCGGGCCTGCATCTCCACTAAATAGTTGTTCGCTACTGCCTCGGGCATCCACATAATCCACCCGATAAGAGATCTGAGCACCCACGTCGTCCTGTGTCAGCGTGTAATTGACACTCGTGGCACCGCTGATCGCCGCGCCATCGCGATACCATTGATAACTCAAAGCGCCTAAACCATCTTCATCCACCAGCGCGCTCGTATTGGCCGTGAGGGTTTCATCCTCGGCCAACACGCCATCCACGGTTAACACACCACTGGGCGCATCATTCACATTGGCTACTGTGATATCAAAGGTGTCACTCACCGTGGCACCGGCACTGTCTTCAGCCGTCACTAGCACACTGATGGTGCCCACATCGCCATTGGCGGGCGTGCCGCTGAAGGTGCGCGACATTGGGTCAAAACTCAGCCACCCGGGCAACGCGCCACCCCCTGCAAGCTGGGCGGTATAAGTAAGCGTGTCGCCGGCATCCACATCGCCAAAGGTATTGGCTGCAAAGGTAAAGCTAAAGGCGCTGTCTTCGGTGGCACTTTGATCCGCAATGGCGTTATCGAGGGAGGGATCATCGTTGCTGTTGGCGACGGTGAGTTCGAACACATCACTGGCGGTCGCACCGGCGCTATCTTCTGCGGTGACTTCGACACTGATCGTGCCCAC
>JAWWBW010000053.1:0-15207 GCA_033720775.1 Oleiphilaceae bacterium
GGCTATTCTGGGCATCGATTCCAATCAATTGAGCGGTCAAATAGGGCATGCCTGATCACCAGGCCCAGCAAATTCTTGCTTTCGATTTTGGACTCAAACGTTTTGGCGTTGCTGTCGGCAACACGCTCATTCACAGCACACGAGAGCTTTTGCCTGTTAAAGCCCGTGACGGCATTCCCGATTGGACTCACATCGAACAATACGTAAATGAGTGGCGCCCAAAGGGATTTGTGGTTGGCCTGCCACTCAATATGGATGGCAGCGAGAGCGACATGAGCCTGCGGGTAAAAAAATTTGGCAAGCGGCTCAAAGGGCGCTTTAATCTGCCCGTCGCTTTTATGGACGAAAGGCTGAGTAGCTATGAAGCAAAACAGCAGGTAAAAGAGAGGCAAGGTTATACGGATTTTGGCGCGCATTCGGTCGATGGCGCCGCCGCCTGCCTGATACTCACAAGCTGGTTTAATGAACACGGCACGTTTGATACCCAGGATGCACACCATGCATGACAGTAAGACCGTCGAAACATTGCTACATTCCATGACTCAGGAACTGGAGCAGGATCTTCATAAAAAGAACATTAATGAATTTGAAATGGTCGGCATTCGCACCGGAGGAGTCTGGGTTGCGCAGGCCATCGCTCAGAGATTAAGCGCGGCACGTCAAATCGGCGAGCTGGACATTTCCTTTTACCGCGATGACTTTACCCGCATCGGCCTGAACCCTAAAGTCCGTCCATCCAGCCTGCCATTTGCAACCGAGGGCAAACACATTGTTTTAGTGGACGACGTGCTCATGTCCGGCAGGACGATCCGTGCCGCCATGAATGAACTGTTTGATTATGGGCGCCCCGCATCAATTACGTTGGTCGTACTGGTTGACCTGCATCGCCCAGAGTTACCAATTCGTCCAGACATAGTGGGTGCGCGCATTGCGCTTGGTCCGCAAGAACGCATTAAATTACTCGGTCCCGAGGCGCTTAGCCTGGAAATCAGGCAAGTCCTGCCAAGTGGTGAAAACACCTGAAGAGATAAACGATGTCATCCATACAACTTACTGAAACAGGCCGCCTAAAACACTTTTTAACCGTTTCCGGTCTCAATAAAGAACTGTTGACCGAAATTCTGGACACCGCCGACTCGTTTATCGAGGTAGGGGAACGCAACATCAAAAAAGTACCGCTGTTACGCGGCAAAACCGTGGTTAACCTGTTTTTTGAGCCAAGCACCCGCACCCGGAGCACCTTCGAATTGGCTGCCAAACGACTGTCTGCCGATGTTCTCAACCTGAATATCAGCACTTCAGCCACCTCAAAGGGCGAGTCGCTTTCAGATATGCTGATGAACCTAGAAGCCATGGCCAGTGACATGTTTGTGGTGCGCCACGCGCGCAGCGGAGCGGCCCACTTTATTGCGGAGTCCGTGACGCCCGGTGTTGCTATCGTAAATGCCGGAGATGGCTGGCATGCCCATCCAACACAAGCCATGCTCGACATGTTAACCATTCGCCAAAAGAAGGGGCAGTTCGAGGGGCTACGCGTTGCTATTATTGGCGATATTCTGCATTCACGTGTCGCGCGCTCGCAAATACGCGCACTGAACACATTGGGCGTTGAAGAGGTCCGCGTGATAGCACCAGACACCTTATTACCTATCCACGTTGAATCTCTTGGCGTGACCCGCTGTAACGACCTGGAAACGGGTCTTACGGATATTGATGTGGTCATTATGCTGCGCCTGCAAAAAGAGCGCATGCAGGGTGCTCTGCTACCAAGCGAGCAGGAATATTATCGTCTGTATGGTCTGACGCAGGAAAAACTGCGCGCCGCCAAACCAGATGCCATTGTGATGCATCCCGGCCCAATCAATCGGGGAGTTGAAATCGAATCAGCCGTGGCAGATGGTCCTCAATCCGTCATTCTCGACCAGGTAACCAATGGTATCGCTGTCCGCATGGCCGTTATGTCGATGGCGATGAGCGGCCAAACCGAATCCACGCAACGCGGTGTTTAAGTAACAGGAAGCATATCCTCCAATGAGCGAAGAGATTTTAAAAATCCGCCAAAGCCTGTGCCTCAACTCTGATGGTAACTGGCAACCACAGGAAGCCATTTATGTGCAAAAGGGCCTTATTATTGGCCTTGGCCCCGATCAATCAGGCATCTCTGCAGCCCATGAAATGGACGCAAATGGTTGTTATGTTTTTCCTGGTCTGATCGACCTTAGTGTGTCGCTGAGGGAGCCTGGAAATAGCGACAAAGGCACTGTTGCCACAGAAACGGCGGCGGCGGCGGCAGGTGGTGTCACTACGCTATGCTGCCCACCCGATACACAACCGGTTAATGACTCTCATGCGGTGGGAAAATTGATTGGGGAACTGGCTCAGGCAAGCGGGAAATGTCGCGTGTTGCCTTTGGGAGCGATGACCAAAGGACTCGCAGGAGAACAACTCTCAGAATACGCTTCTCTGAAACGTGCCGGCTGTATCGCGGTCAGTAATGGCTACCGGCCAATCAAAAAACTCGCCGTCGCCAAACGCTGTTTTGAATACGCCAAAACTCAGAATTTAACGGCCTTTATTAATCCCATTGAGCCCTCGCTATACCGCGGAAGTATGCATGAAGGTGAAATCAGCACAACCATCGGACTGCAGGGCGTAAGCAGTTTGGCTGAGACGATTGCGGTCGCGCAATACATACAGCTCGCAAAAGCCACCGGCGTTCGCCTGCATTTTTCTCAGTTATCCTGCGCCGACTCGGTCACACAGGTACGACAGGCAAAGCAGGAAGGTTTGCCAATAACCGCAGACGTCGCATTGCAAAACCTGATCTATACCGAGGCGGCCGTCGCCAATTTTAATAGCGTCTTTCATACCCGCCCCCCATTACGCACTGAGTCAGACAGGCTAGCCTTACTTGAAGGCGTCAAAGAAGGCACAATCGATGCCATTACCAGCGCTCATCGGCCTCACGAAGCAACGGCCAAACTTATGCCGTTTGGTGAAACCGAGCCTGGCATGAGCATGGTTGAGCACCTCTTACCCATGGCCTGGCAACTGCACCGGCATAATGAACTACCCTTCAACATATTCATTCGCGCAATGACCGCTGGCCCCTCAAAAGTACTGGGCGAATCCAAGCCATCTCTGATGGAAAGCGCAACAGCGACATTGGTCGTATTTGATCCGGAAAAGCAAAAATCCTATTGCGAGAAAACGATTAAATCCAGAGGCAAAAATTCACCACTACTCGGTAAAAGCCTGCCTGGCGCGGTGCGCCTGACCCTGCTAGACGGTAAAACAACCTATAGTGAGCCCACAGAAACGTGACATGGCCACAAGGTTTGAGTGAAGCGTGTTTCGGTGGGAGAGAGAAACTCGGCCGGTGCAACACCGGCCGATTAGAATCAGAACTTAATTTACGGCGTCTTTGAGCGCCTTACCGGGTTTAAAGCCGACCGTTTTGCTTGCGGGAATTTGAATTGTTTTTCCTGTTTGTGGGTTTTTTCCCGTGCGTGCGCTGCGTTCGCGACGCGAAAAGGTACCAAATCCTATCAGACTCACACTGTCATTCTGGCTCACTGCATTGGTAATCTCGTCGGTGATGATATTGAGTACTTCGCCTGCTTTGTCCTTAGTCAAACCTGCCCTTTCAGCAATGGCAGCAGCGAGCTCCGGTTTTTTCATAATTCACCTCGTTTATCAGCTATTGTTTTGCATGGTAAGATGCCGCCGCAAGGCCGCAGCAGGCATCCTCCAGCAAAGATAGTTCACTTCCGGTCGGTTGCAACAGCTTTCTCGAAATTTCTTTTTTCGGCTGCAAACCGCCATGTTTGACAATATTTTGCACAACAATTGCCTGCTTTGTGTTCTCTATCTCACAAACGATATAGGGACTTGTGGATAATCCATTGGTCTCGGTCTCTCTGTCTTGCACCACGTTTTGCGGGAAAGAGTACTAACTATCGACAAGATTGTTTTCCCGCCGCAAATTGAACGGCAATTTAGGAGTAAATAGTGGAATTGAAACAACGCCAAAGTAGCTTTAAATGGATCTTGATGTCGCTGCTCGTGGTTTTTTTCCTAGGCGGCTGTAAAGCCATCAACCAATTCCTGGTGAAGCCGTTTATAAAACCAACCGGCGATACCGTTACCCTGCTGGGTGAGGCCCACGTTGCACCTTACCTGCTCACCACCGACGACCTTGAAGCAGGATGCGCCGGCGCAGAAGCACTCTCCGCCATGATCATGTCACTCGGTCGCATTACTGAAGAACCCCACGAACTGGCCGTTCTGCTGCATCTGGGTGCTGGCGGCTGTGAAGAAGCACGGGCCTTTGAAGCTGAGCTGTCTTACTTGCGCTTCATTCGCGCGCAACAGCCCGATATGGCGCAAGACGCCCTGATCACTCAAAAACGCCACCACCTGAAAGCAGCCAAACGTTACTACACTGCATGGCAGCAGCTGATTGCTTTCAACAAAGACAAAGAAATCGGTGGCGAATGCCCCGAACTAGAGCAGGAATTTGACCAGCTCGTCTGGCTGGCGGGCCTCGCCGGAGGTCTCCTCGCCCTTAACAACGACATCCTATCTGGCGTTGGTATCGGGGTACCGAAGAACATTGCCGCCCAGGCAGAGCGTGCCGCGGGCTGTCTTGATAACAAAAAATGGTTTGGCGTACCTCTGGCACTGAAAGCAGCGGTATGGTCGCTATTGCCAGGCGCCCTGCCTGAAGGTGAGAACGAATGGGAGCGTCTGGAACAAGCCGACATTATTGGTGAGAAATCGCGCGTACGGCTGGCACACGTATTCCACGTAATTGCGGCATATTCCAAGGGTGATATGGAACGCGTTCGTACCGTGATCAAGCGACATGCGGAGCACGTAGCCAATCATGAGCCCAATTCTCAGTATCGACTGTTCGACGCCACAGCAACTGAAGTGCTGACGCGAATTTCCGATAAAATGTGGACCGAAGCCGTGGGTCACCGTACCCCGGTTGGACAGCTGGGCGCCTTCTGGGATGAGAACGCCGCAGATGATATCGAGACGGTTGAACTGGACGACCTGTTCTAAAATTTGACTTAGCGCACGCTTTTATTGCGCTTCCGGGACAGTTCATTACGCAAAACAAGTCCATATTCCTTCCCGTGACCCTAGGTCTCAAAGCAAAGTGCCGGTATAATCTACCGGCATTTTTTTGCGCACCATTTAATCAAGTCCGAAGTTTAGATAACAATTGGGGGAAGGAGATCCGTGGTTTCCAATACTTTAAAGAGTCGCTCGACCGGCGAGTGGCTATCCTCTCTGCCTGCCTGTATATTGCTGTTGCTGGTAGTCATTTTCAGCACCAGTAGTGATATACACAATCAGATACTGAGAGTTGGCGAGCATTACTGGCCTGGCTATTACAAACTGCGTGTCGACCCTGTTCCACCCTCTTGTAATCCCAACATCAACATTGAAGCCGAGCTGCAAAAGCGCATGGCGGAAACGCAGGAAGATGAGTTTGGTTTAGGCCTCGATCTGGAGCCTGCCGACCCCAACCTGGTTCGTGCCTCTCTCGAAAATGCCCGCCAGGATTGTATTAACAAGTTTGCATCCTACGAAGAAACCAAGGCACGTATTACGCCAGCGGTAGAGGCATTCCGTTCGGTTGAACTGTTTGTGTCCGAGGCCATTGGCGTGGGTCTGGTCTCACAAAAATTCATTCTTGTTATTGTAGTCCTGCTATGTGCCATGACCGCGACGATGACGCGGCACCACATCGCCATGCGGCCGGTATTATCGCGTCTTGACCACTATGTAGCTGGTTCGGCTCAGGTCATTGCCAATGCCATACTCACCATATCGTCGTACTCATTCCGTGAGCTGGCACACTCCGATGGATCGAAACTGACTGCAGATGTCGCCTTCCTCCACGAAGTTTGGGTATACGGGTTTGCGTTGCTTACCCTTGTCAGCATTATTAATCTGGTGCGCGTACCTGATCACCTGACACCCGGCGGCAAGATCGGTCGTGCTGGCCTGGCCATGCCTTTGTATTCGGTGATGATCATTATCTCGGCGTTCTTCTTCTTTACCGGAGGCCACTACGCCGGTATCGGTATATACCTCGATAAACTCATGGATCTGGCAGACATGTTCCTCAACGTAGGCCTCTACGTTTGGATCGGGATGATGCTCAAACAAACACGTTTTGCATCTCTCGTGCTGGCTCTGTTTAAACCCTGGAAAATGCCTCCCGAAATGCTGGCATTCTTCGTGGTGGTACTCGCCGCCATTCCCACTGCATACACGGGTGGTTCAGGTATCTTCGTTATCGCTGCGGGCGCCGTGATTTACCACGAATTGCGTGCCGCTGGCGCTCGCCGCAATCTGGCGTTGGCCGCCACTGCCATGTCGGGCAGTATGGGTGTGGTCTTACGTCCGTGTCTGCTGGTTGTGGTTATCGCCTTTATGAACCGGGAAGTGACCACAGATCAACTGTTCGGCTGGGGCGTTTGGGTATTTGCCTTGAGTGCCGCACTATTCTTTATCGTGGTGATGACCCTTAACCGTCAAGGCGAAATCAAGCTGGCCTCGCCTTCCGAAGCGCTGCCGCAAATGCTGTCGTCAATTAAGCCACTGATCCCATACATTCTATGTATGGCCGGCGTGGTTCTGTTTTACCGCTATGCCGTGAATGTGAAACTGGACGAGTTTTCTGCTGCACGTATTCTGCCTGTCATGATGCTGGTCATCCTGATCTATGAGCACATCACCAAGAAAGAATCCGTAAGTGATGACGGTAAAACCAGAGAACCGCATAAAGGCCTGGAAACCTGCATCCGTCATGCAACCAACCAAACCACAGCCGAAATTGGTGCCTTGTTACTGCTGATTGGTTGTACTATTTGTTTGGGCGGTATGATTGAGCGCAGCGGCGTCGTCGAATTCTTCCCACAAACCTTTGATAGCGTCTGGAGCGCAATGGGGCTGATTGTAGTCGTACTGATCATTATGGGTATGATCATGGAGCCTTTCGGTGCTGTTGTACTCGTAAGCTCAACCATTGCGACGATAGCCTATAACAATGGTATTGACCCCATTCACTTCTGGATGGTCACACTGGTTGCCTTCGAGCTGGGTTACCTGAGTCCGCCGGTTGCTCTTAACCACTTGTTAACCCGGCAGGTAGTAGGGGAAGAAGAGGTGCTCAAGGCTGAAGTGACTGATGGTACATTCTATCAACGTTATGAAAAGATCCTGATGCCGATGATCACCATGGGCTCCGCTCTGCTCATCGTCGCCTTCGGGCCGTTGATTGTAGGTTACAGCTAGATCACTCTGAAATAAAAATCCCCGCCTGGTGCGGGGATTTTTATTGTCTAGAGAAACAATCAGTCTATTCAAAATAACCACGTGAAATTTTCTACGATTAAATTATTTCTAACACCTGACGAAAAAAACTGAAGCAAACTAGCTCATGCAAGTAAATCTCTCCAGCGAAGATCTCCTAAAATTAGTTAACAGAGCGAACATTGAAAACCATACTAATACTTATTGCCTGCATACATTTATTGGCGTGCAGCTCCCTCAATATAAAGAACATAGATAAAACCTCTACTGTTTTAGTTTTAGCAAAGACCAGTGATCAATTCTATTTGCAGCATCTCGACTTCAATCTGGTACCCAGGCTCATAACAAGAACTTACGAAGTTGCCAAACCAAACTGGAAACTGTCGGAGCTTTTCGTCGACTATGTGATTTCCATGTCAGAGTCATCCACTTTTACATTCGTAGCCTTTGATCCGCCCAATATTGACAATACGTCCAACGAATTAATTTCTTCGTCGAATATCGAAATTTTAGAGCTTGCTAAAACATATGGCGCAGATTATATCCTCGCTTTGCAAACTCGACATGTGCTCGATGAGAACCTCATCTTACAGGATCATACCCATTATGGATTTTGGCATATTATTAAACTGGGCCTTACAGGGTTTTATGGCGAGGGACATCCATACATACATGGGCGAATCGAATTGATAGATGCTCGCCACACCGACGAAAGCTGGTACGGAAAACAACAAATAAAAAGATACGCTTGCTACGATTCATACTTTATAGTCCCATTTTACGATCGCGCTGAGTTTAACCTCCCCTTAGAGGCAATAGATGGCGAAGTTATTTCGTTCTCGGACCCTCAAGAACTTGAGCATATGTACCAACACTCCAAAGAGAGCTTTATGAAACTATTTCAGTATGCGCTGGAGAAATGCAAGCTAGTACCAGGGACATCATTGACGAAGCGATATTCAAGAAAAACAAAAGATTAACCTTATTGAATATACAAAAAGCGTGGTATAGCTGCTTTTAGATATTCCATTAAGGGCTCTATTCAACATCTCACCAATGTCCGATGGGTAAAATCAAAAAAACCCGCCAAAAAGCGGGTTTTTTATCGACATTTCTACGTCGTTCGCTAGTCGAGCTTGGGCCCCGCTGCGATGATGGCTTCAGACACGTCAAACTTCTTGAAGTTTTCAACGAACTGCGAAATCAGGTCTTTCGCCTTCGCGTCGTACGCTTCTTTATCTGCCCAGGTATTGCGTGGGTTGAGAAGATTGCTGTCAACGCCGGGTACTTCTTTAGGTACTTCAAGATTCAGTTGTGCCAGATGCTCGGTTTCAACATCAACCAGCGCACCGCTCTGAATAGCGGAGATGATTGCACGGGTGGTGGGAATGCTAAAACGTTGGCCAACGCCATAAGAGCCGCCGGTCCAACCAGTATTCACCAGGTATACCTTGGAACCAAACTCTTCCATACGCTTCATTAGCAGTTCGGCATATTCACCCGCTGGACGAGGGAAGAAAGGAGCGCCGAAACAGGTGGAGAAGGTCGACTTAAGCTTGGAATCGGAACCCATCTCAGTAGAGCCCACCAGCGCAGTGTAACCACTCAAAAAGTGGTAAGCCGCGCCTTCTTTACTCAGCAGAGAAACAGGAGGCAATACACCCGTCATGTCACAGGTCAGGAATACAATCGCGTTCGGTTCACCAGCACGGTTTTCCAAAACACGCTTTTCAACATGCTCCAAGGGGTAAGCGCAACGACCGTTTTCGGTCAGGCTGGTATCGCTGTAATCAGGAGTACGCTGGTCTTCGTCGATCACGACGTTTTCAACAATCGCGCCGAACTTAATCGCATCCCAAATGATGGGCTCGTTCTTTTGCGACAAATCGATGGTTTTGGCGTAGCAACCACCTTCAAGATTAAACACGGTGCCTTTGCCCCAACCGTGCTCATCATCACCAATCAGATAACGCTCCGGATCAGCCGAAAGCGTGGTTTTACCGGTGCCCGACAGACCAAAGAACAAGGTCGTTTCGCCGTCATCACCCACGTTAGCGGAACAGTGCATGGGCAGCACGTCTTTCTCTGGCAACAGGAAGTTCTGTACCGAGAACATCGCTTTTTTCATTTCACCGGCGTAACGCATACCGGCAAGCAACACACGACGCTTGGCAAAATTAATCATTACCGTACCGTCGCTGTTCGTGCCATCACGCTCTGGGTCACAAACAAAGCTGGCTACGTTAAGAATTTCCCACTCCTGCTTATCAGCAGGGTTGTACTGTTCAGGACGAATGAACAGGTTACGACCAAACAGGTTTTGCCAAGCCGTTTCGGTGGTGACTTTTACCGCCAAGTAGTGATCCGGGTCAGCGCCCACATGCAGATGCGAAACATAGCTGTCACGCTCTGCCAGATAGGCCTCTACGCGCTCCCACAGAGCATCGAACTTGTTGGGATCGAAGGGACGGTTGATTGGGCCCCAGTTGATCGCATCCGAAGTGCTCGGTTCGTCGACAATAAAACGGTCCATGGGAGAGCGACCAGTTCTCTTGCCGGTTGTAACGACCAGAGAACCATTGGCAGCGAGTCTGCCTTCTTTGCGCTCAAGTGCGTGTTCAACCAGAATTGCTGAACTCAGATCAACATAAGTGTTACTCACTTCGACCTCACTTGAATTGGGTGTTCGACCACTGCTTAAGGGTCCGGAAAAAATTGGGGCGCCATTATGACAAAAAGCTGGTTAAAAAACGACTTTTAATCTACGAGGCGCTTAGGTGGAGGCGACACATGTCACAGACTTTTCACAAATTACTGATAAATCAGTGTCTCTGCCCCATTTCAAAGAGGGTTTCGATTGCCTTGCGATCAAACTCATAATGCGCACCACAAAACTGGCAATCAACACTGATGCTTGGCTCCTGCTCCAGAATATCGAGTGCTTCGTCCTGCCCCATTGCCTTGATTGAAGCAAGGGATCGCTCCTCGGAGCAACTGCAGGCAAAAGCAACATCCTGCTCATCAAACAATCGTACTTTCTCTTCGTGGAACAAGCGATGTGTCAGAGTGGCATTGTCATGGCCGGCAAATTCTTCAAGAGACAGAGTCTTCGCCAGATGTACCACCCGATCCCAGGCGTCCTGATCGTCCAGCTCTCGGTAGTCAGGCAATTTCTGCAACATCAGCCCATATACGGCATCATCGCTATTGACCAAGGTAAAGTGCGTATCGAGCTGTTCAGAGAGAGCAAAATACTGCTCCAGGCAACCCGAGATTTCGGGGTATTCCAGTGGTACAACTCCCTGATAACGCTGGCCTTGCTCCGGCTCGATGGTAATCGCCATCTGGGCACGCCCCAACAGGGCGCGTAAGTCCATCTCCTGTTCCATCACTTCGCCAAACCGGGCGATGGCTCTGAAGCGGCGTTGATCCGTCGCTTCGGCCATGAGCAGAGAAATCGGCCCATCTCCTCGCGCATGAATCGAAAGCCTGCCAGAAAACTTCAGGGTGCCCGTGAGCAAGACCGCTGCGGCGGTTGTTTGTGCCAAAAGGCGCTTCACCAAATCGGGATAATCGTGATTGGCCAGCATTTGTTGGTAACTGGATTCGAGGCGAACCCATTCACCTCGAATCTGCAGATCTTCCATTAAAAACTTCTGAAAACCTTCTGTTTGTGCCATGTCATTCTTCACTTTGCTGACGACTGGATTTGAACCGATGAATCAAGCGCCGGTCCTTTTTGTTTGGTCGACGGAATGGAACAGGTTGCGCAGCAAGGCTGGCTTTACGTTCGGCCATTGCCTTTTCTCTTTTCAATTGGCTGTCGGCCGTTTCTTCATAAAGCGTTTGTGCAAAGCTCGCGTTTTTACGTTGCGCACACAACCCTTTTACCAACACCGTTTTTTCGAACCAGCCCTGTCGTATCTGCAATTCGGCTTCAAGTTCTACCACTTTGCCGGGTTTACAACGCTGCCCGTTATAATGCACCTTGCCACCTTCAATCGCCTCTTTGGCCAGACTGCGAGTCTTAAAAAACCGCGCCGCCCATAGCCACTTATCGAGCCTTACTTTTTCAACGCTCTCGCTCATGATGCTGGCATGATGTCCTTGAAGTCATGGATTAATACAAATTCGCTCTCTAAACGCTGAGCCTGCTGGCTGTCGGGATGGGCAATACTGTACAAATGCCGGATACCGCTGCGCTCGGCCGATCGCAATACCGCTTCGTTATCATCAAAAAACGCCGTTGTTTCGGGGTCGTAGGGCTTACGCTGCTGCAACTGATGCCAAAATCGCTCGTCTTCCTTGGGCAAACCAAAGTCGTGAGAGCTGATGATTTCATCCACTTGCTCGCCTATATCGGTGCGCTCCAGTTTAATTTCAATGCTTTTGTAATGCGCATTGGTAACAATCGCTACATCCAGCCCATGTGCATGAATGCTCCTCAAAAAAGCCTTTACGCTGGGACGATAAGCCACTCTGTCTGCCACTTCGCGCTTTAACCCCATAAGATCGATTTGCAGCGCCTGCTCCCAAAAATCGAGACAGTACCAATTCAGCGTGCCCTGATGCGTGCTGTACATTTGCTGCAGCAATTCGCGACAACTGTCGACACTCTCGCCACGAATATCCGCAAGGCGCTGTGGCAAATGGTGTAACCAGAAATAGTTATCGTAATGGAGGTCCAGCAGGGTGCCGTCCATATCCAGAAAAACCGTGTTTATGGCGTTCCAGTCAATCATTGAGCTCTCTATAATGGCGGGTTCGACACCATTTTAACCCCTTGAAGAATCGGACGATAGCGCCGTGACAGGGCAGCAGGCAATTAGGGATTCAGTATGACAACACTAGCGGCGCTGGTAGCACCACTCAACGACATAATAAGAGAAGCCGGAAAAGCCATCATGGAGGTCTACGAGGCCGACGCAGCGATTGAGGTGACCAATAAAGAAGATGACTCTCCCGTCACCAGAGCAGATTATGCAGCACACCACGTGATTGTTGCAGGCCTGCAAAAACTGGAACAGCAGTATCCTATTTTATCGGAAGAAGGCGGGCTGCCCGATTTTGCGACGCGCTCCGGCTGGCAGCGCTATTGGTTGGTTGACCCTCTGGATGGCACCAAGGAATTCATCAATCGTAATGGCGAATTTACCGTTAACATCGCCCTGATCGATGGTCACAGGCCCGTACTTGGTCTCGTTTACGTGCCCGTGAAAAACATTCTGTATATTGGCGTTGAAGGCGAGGGTGCCTGGCGAGAACAAAATGGTGCGCGAACCGCAATCCAGGCTAAACCGCTCGTACAAGGCGGGGCCTTGCGTGTCGTAGGTAGTCGTCGTCATGGTGCCGAAGCCCTGGATACGCTGCTGGATAGAGTCTCATCACAGTTCAGTCAGGTCGATCTGGTCAGCATGGGGAGCTCTCTTAAGATTTGTGCCTTGGCCGAGGGGACCGCAGATTGGTATCCCCGTCTGGCACTGACCAGCGAGTGGGACACTGCTGCGGCGCACGCTGTACTTAACGCCGCCGGAGGTATTCTGGTCGATGAAGGTTTGGAAGTACTCAAATACAACGCGAAGGAAGAGCTGCTGAATCCCTTCTTCCATGCCATGGGAGATCCCAGCTTTCCCTGGAAGACCTTAATCCAACAGAATTAAGGCTCAGCAAATAAAAAGGGTACAACTATGTACCCTTTTTCTCGATTAAAACAAATTTGTCTAGTTTTCGCTATCAACTACTTTAGCAGCTTTGCGACCGTTCATCGTACATCCCAGGCAACGAACAAATGTGGTCTCGAACGGCTCTTCAACCAAAACATTCCAAGACTCATCAATATTCCCACCAAGCGCTGCAAAAGGTGAAGAAATAAGAAACACACCCGCTCCAAGAATAGTGGTAACAAACATCACCGGGCGTACAAATATCGTATCTGCAGTCATGGCAAGTGCGCCGGGCGTTTCCTCCACGGTATTGCTCCACCCGGTCGCGGGAACACTAAGCATGATTGCCAAACAGGCTGCAAACAGGGTTTTTGACTTAAACATGTAAACGAATCCTCTTCTACCCGGCACGGTAAGCGCATTACCGGCATGACTATTTTTAAGACTATGCATTAACTATAGCGGTTATCTTAAGGCTGTCTAATTCTTTCCTGTGACACAATTAACGCTGGCAAACACGGCAAAATACCGTCGAACGCTGCTGTTGGCGCACCTCTTTCAAGGCCGTACCGCACTGCTTGCAGGGTTCTCCCGCTCGCCCATAAACATACAACTGTTGCTTAAAATAACCCGGCTTACCCTCTGTGTTAACAAAATCGCGTAGCGTAGTGCCACCCTGCTCAATGGCTGCGGCCAACACCTGTTTAATATACGCTACGAGCTCGATATATCTTGCCTTGGAAACCTTGCCCGCAGCACGTCTGGGATCGATACCGGCCATGAACAAAGCCTCGTTGGCGTAGATGTTCCCAACCCCCACCACCGTTTTGGCATCCATTATAAATTGCTTGATAGAGGTAGAACGGCCGCGCGATTTGGCATAAAGATATGCCGCATCAAATTCCTCGGTTAGAGGTTCTGGCCCCAATGACGCAATCAAAGCATGCTGCCGCCAGTCATCCGCCCACAGGCAGCACCCAAATCTTCGCGGATCATTAAAGCGAATACGCACGCCCGATGACAGCAACAGATCAACATGATCGTGCTTAAGATAAGGCGTTTCAGTAGTAATAACACGCAGGCTACCCGACATACCCAAGTGTAAAAGCAATGCGCCTGCCGGTACTTCTACGATGATATATTTGCCCCGACGAAGCACCTGTAACACCTGTTGATCTCGCAGATTGACGATTTGAGATGGCACGGGCCAACGTAAATGAGGGTTGCGTACCGCAACAGACGCGATAAGCTGCTCCTCCATATAAGGCTGGATTCCGCGGCGGGTTGTTTCGACTTCGGGCAACTCGGGCACAGTTCTGTTTCCAGATGAGCGTCAATCAGTATGAAAAGGCAGAGCATTGTCCACGAAGCAGGCTTTCTCACGCAACTACCTCGGTATTGATGCCGGTGGCACATTCACCGACTTCGTCTATTTTGGTCCATCTGGTCTTGGCGTACACAAAGTACTTTCCACACCCGATGACCCAGCCCAAGCCATTTTGCAAGGTATCTGCGAAATGGGACTGATGGACGAGGCACAACAGGGCAAGTTGAAAATCGTCCACGGCAGTACGGTAGCCACTAACGCCGCTCTGGAACGCAAAGGTGTTAAAACGGCATATATCACCAATCGCGGACTAAAAGACGTGCTGACCATAGGTCGCCAGGCACGCACCCGTCTGTATGACCTCAACCCGCCAGTACCTGAACCACCCGTTCCCCGGCATCTTTGTCTGGAGGTTAATACACGGCGCGACAGTGAAGGCCACCTGCTCACCGCCCTGACCGATCAGGATATCGCCATCATCAAGGCGCAGTTGGCACAATTGAAGCCCGAATCCGTTGCGATTAATTTGTTGTTTTCCTTTCTGAACGATAGCGAAGAACGGCGCCTCGAAGAGGCCTTAAGCGAGCACTATTTTACAAGCCGCTCGAGCATGGTACTACCGGTTTACAAAGAATACGAACGGGGTATCGCCACCTGGCTCAACGCCTCGCTTGGCCCCAAGGTTAATGCTTATCTAAATCGACTGGCAGAGGCGTTACCACCACAACACATCACCATGATGCAGTCATCGGGTGGCACGATTCCCATCGTCGAAGCTTCCCGGCGCGCCGTAAACCTATTGTTGTCTGGACCGGCAGGCGGGCTCGCGGCACTGCGACATTTTGGTCGACTAATCGAACACAACAAACTGATCAGTTTTGA
>JAWWBW010000054.1:0-14993 GCA_033720775.1 Oleiphilaceae bacterium
CTCCAATGCCCTGCAAATGGCCGTCGGACTGGGCGCACACGTGATTGTGCTGGACAAAAATGTCGACACCCTGCGTCGGCTCGACGCCCAGTATGGCAATCGCATTCAAACCGTGTTTTCTACCCGACACGCTTTGGAGAACTGGGTACGACAGGCTGACCTGGTGATTGGTGCAGTACTCATTCCCGGTGCCGCAGCACCAAAGCTGGTTAATCGCCAACTGTTAAGCGACATGCAACGAGGTGCCGCGATTGTAGATGTGGCGATTGATCAGGGCGGCTGTTTTGAAACCTCCACACCCACCACACACGATCAGCCCACTTATATTGTAGATGACGTGGTGCACTACTGCGTGGCCAATATGCCCGGAGCGCTAGCGCGCACGGCCACGCAAGCACTGAATAACGCCACCCTGCCATTTATTCAGCAGCTTGCCAACAAGGGTACAGCAGCGGCCCTGAGCGACAACATCCATTTGAGGCGTGGCCTTAATATCACGCATGGTGAGTTGTGTTGCGCTGAAGTGGGCGAAGCCCAAAACCGGGTAACCATCACCCTGGACGAGGCACTAAAGCGTCTCAAATAAGAGCCCCTGTTTAATCCGTTTCATCTATACCTGACCCGAAGTTGGACCTTTCAGCTTCGGGCTTTTTTTATGTTCAGGCATTGTCATTTTCAGAGTACATGTGTACGCTGTAATAGAAGATGCAGACACACACATATTTTTCTATTAACTTTGACAAACATACGACTTCATGAAATTACTGGCAAATACTCTCACTAATACAGACTCATACGGCGCTTTTTTTGAACCACTTGTACAGCTTATCAAGCCGCACTTTCGTTCAGACCTTACCAGCGCAAAGGTTACATCTGTTAGCCTTAATGACAACTTTATGACAATAGAGTTAAAAGTCAGTGCACGCAGGTTTCGCTTTAAGGCGGGGCAACATATTCAGTTATACATTCTGCGTGATGGGCGATACATCAGTCGCTGCTTCAGCCCGGCATCGAGCCCACAACAATTAAAACAGCGACGCACTATAACGCTCGGCATGCGTATTAACCCCAAGGGTCAAATGACCAGCTGGTTGGCAAAACATCTGAAAGTTGGTGATTACCTGTCACTGGGTCCAGCGAGTGGCGATTTTGTATTAGACACCACAGAGCGACGCCGCGTATTTGTCGCCGGAGGCAGTGGCATCACCCCTATTCTTGCGATGCTCGAAAGCCTGGGTGAGGCTGAATTGCGCTCCAGCACGCTGCTCTATAGCACCCGTAATACCAACCCACTACCGTTCCAAAACACAATGAATCGACTCAAAGCACGCGGGTTAACGCTTGTTCTGCACAATAGCGCCAAAGAGGGACGCATCTCTAAGCAACACCTCGACACCTTGAACCTCAACCAAAAATGCGCGCTGTATGTGTGCGGACCAAGTGGCATGATCACGCTGTGTGAAGACTACTGGCAAAGCCACCAGCTAGCCCCTAATCACCTGCACTTTGAAAGCTTTGGCGGGACTTCCAAGCTCAATGCGCAGGTAGAAGGTGACTTGCCACAAAGCGCCACGATTCACTTTGCCAACAGTCAGCGACAGGGCATCTGGTTGAACGCGGCACGCACACCGCTGCTCGACTTTGCCGAACAACAAGGGCTTACCCCCTCTTTTGGTTGCCGAATCGGCGTGTGCCACCAATGCACCTGCAAAAAGCAAAGCGGCCGTGTGATAAATCTCAAAACCGGCGAAGTGTCAGACAGTGGACCGGAATCCATTCAGCTCTGCCAGTCTTTGCCTCTCGAAGACCTTACTCTGGATCTTTAATACATCGAAAGGGAAGCCATTATGCCTACACTCACTCCCGAACAGATTGAACAGTTCGGCTCCGAACTGGAGCAGTTACGCCAACAAACCCAAGCCAAAGTCGGCGCCGAAGATGCCCGCTATATACGCCGCGTGGTCGCCATCCAACGCTGCCTCGATTGGGGCGGACGCATTGTGATGGTGCTCGGTTTTTTTCACCCAGTACTATGGATATTGGGGATTCTGATGCTGGCCGCATCGAAAATTCTCGACAATATGGAAATCGGTCATAACGTCATGCATGGCCAATACGATTTTATGAACGACCCCCACATCAATTCACGGCGGTATGAATGGGACAATGCCGGCGACTGCGATTCGTGGCGCCGGTACCACAACTACGAGCATCACACCTACACCAACGTGATCGGCAAAGATCGCGACTTTGGTTACGGCCTGCTGCGTCTAAGCGACGACCTCGCCTGGCGCCCTAAAAATACCTGGCAAATGTTCACCTACATCAATCTCAGCCTTTTGTTCGAATGGGGCGTGGCCTACCATGAGCTGGCTGCCGAGCGCATTTTTATCGGCAAACCGCGTAAAGACAGCACCTTGCCCATCAGCCGCAAAGCATTGAGAAATGCCTTCTTCCGCAAAGCCGGGCGCCAGATTTTTAAAGACTACATTTTCTTTCCACTGCTGTGCTGGCCGGTCGCCTTGCAGGTACTGCTGGGCAACTTGATCGCGAACCTGCTGCGCAACCTGTGGACAGCCACCATCATTTTCTGTGGCCACTTCACCGAAAATATTCACACCTTCCGCGAAGAAGACATCAAGAATGAAACTCGCGCGCAGTGGTACTACCGACAGATTCTGGGCTCATCCAATATTCAGGGCAATAAGCTCTTTCATATTCTGACCGGTCATCTGAGTTGTCAGATTGAGCACCACCTGTTCCCCGACATCCCTGCTCCGCGCTACCGTGATATGGCCCCGCAGGTGCAAGCCATCTGCGCGCGCTATGGCATTCCGTACAATACCGGCAGGTTTTCGAAGCAATATGGCTCGGTGGTCAAGCGCATCTGGCGCTACTCTTTTCCAACCACCCGACACACTGCCGGTGCGAGCGCCAGCTAGGGGTTTGACACCGCACCAACGCGCTATTCACATACACTGAGGGGCAATGCCTACACCGTAAGTGACTTGCCAAATCGAAGCAGTGACCGTTAAATGCCTCCATGGACTGGATCATTCACTACGAACCACTGCTTCGACTCAGCTGCTTTGCCGGCGTGTTGCTACTCATGCTCACCTGGGAGCAACTCGCTCCCAAACGCCCTAGAGGCGAGGCTGGCACACTCTGGCGCCGCCGATCACACCATGTGTCACTCACCGCTCTCAATACCGTGCTGCTGCGCCTCTTACCCGGTATCGCTGCGGTACAGGCCGCCCTAATCGCCGAGCAACAACAATGGGGTTTGTTTTATTGGCTGGATATGACGCCAATATGGACACTCCTTCTCGCCGTACTCTTTCTCGATCTCGCCATTTACTTTCAGCACCGTGTGTTTCATGCCGTCCCCGTGCTATGGCGCCTTCACCGACTACACCACAGTGATCCTGACTTTGATACCACCACGGCGCTGCGCTTTCATCCGCTTGAGATTGCCCTGTCGATGCTGATTAAATTTGTGGTGGTATGGCTACTCGGTGCGCCCGTCATAGCGGTGATTGTGTTTGAAGTACTGCTGAATGCCGCAGCCTTGTTTAACCACGGCAATGTGCGCCTGCCGCGACGCATCGATGCCGTATTACGATTATTGATCGTGACACCCGATATGCACCGGGTGCATCACTCCACACTTCCTCACGAAACAAACAGCAATTTTGGTTTTAATTTTCCTTGGTGGGATCGTCTGTTCCGCACCTACCGCGCACAACCTCAAGCCGGGCATACCGCCATGCATATTGGCTTGCAGGAATTTCCGCGCGCCAGTACACGTCGCTTTGTTGATCTTTTGCTGCAACCGCTGGCTCAGGTCAATGCAGATAAGCCCGATACACCATCCAAAATAAACTGAATGGCCAAGGCCGCCAGCAGCACGCCCAGAAAACGTCGCAATATTTCATCACCTGTGCGACCAATCACCCGTTTGACATAGCGCGACAGGGTAAACAGCACAAAACTCAACACACAAATCAGTACAACTGCGAAAAACACCGCCAACTGCTCACTTGCGGCGGGCGCATTGGAAAACAACAGAATGGAGACGGTGAGCGACCCCGGCCCCGCCAGTAAAGGAATAGACATGGGGAACACCGAGATATCCCCCTCGCCTTCTACACGCTGAAAACGAATTTCGCGCGTGATCATGTTGAACGCGGTATAAAACAGCAACAGCCCGCCTGAAATACGCAGCGCATGAATACTAATCCCCAGGCTCGCCAACAAACCCTCGCCATAATTGCCAAACAATACCAGCAATGCCGCGGAAATCACGCAGGCCTTCAGGGCCACAAAGGCGCGTTCCCGTGTAGTGCCGTCTGGCATCAACGCCTGAAAAATCAACGCGGTACCAATGGGGTCAATAATCACAAACAATGCCGTCACTGCATTAAGAAAAACCGGTAGATCCACGTTTACTCCAAATGATCAAAGCCCTGATGCGGGCGAACCCTGGTGCGCCCCTTGAACTCAACGGGTAACGACAAGCCCTGCCAGATGGCCAGCAGCTGCTCACAATCGGACACTGGGCAAGCCGCAGCAACGGCAACTCGTCTGTCGCCTTGCCTTAAAAATAGCGCCGGTGGCGACAGGGCATGGGCCGGTCGCCAACATTCGAGACAGGTACAGGAGGTTTCCCCTTGCCAACAGCCTTCGGGCCGACGCTGCCCCCATACCAGACTGACCTTTTCTTCATTAATTTCGAGCACTTCCTGACGGTAACTTCTGGCACTGACGCGCCGCAACAGGTAATAAACCAATGCCAACTCCAAGCCGGCAAACGGCAAAATCATCCACGCGCCCTGCACCGCCCAGATCCCGGCAATTAGAGCACTGATCACCGCCAGCACCAGCCAAACCCGGCGCAACTGCGACCATGTTGCTGAGTGATTGGGCTGCATCACACAACGCGTTGTTCCCCGTTCTTCAGTTGTGGAAAACATTAGCACGCCTCGCCATTGGAACTCGTTGGGAGTATAGAAAGGAATCAGCCGAATGACGAATCACGAGACGCTAGGGGGCTAACGCAAAGTTTAAAGCTGTAGGTCAAACAGCCTTCACGCCACCAGTATCATCACAAACTTTTTGCGCGATGATGTACACATGGTTTTGTGGCCACTGGTCCAGTTCGAGGTGTTTGCAAACCAACCCAGCCGCGGCAAGTACTGAAAGGTTTTGTATAATGCCAAGCGAACTGTAATACACCCGTTGCCCGAGCCATGTATCCTCATGTTCGCCCACGGCATCACCCAAGGTATACAAGAGCACACCTCCCACCTTGAGGTGAGTGGCCAGTTTTCGCAAAACCGGCTCATGCGCTTTGTAAGGCAGATGAAAGAGGCTATCCCAAGCCAGTATAAAATCGTAGCTGGCTTCGGTCTGCCAGTCGGTTATGGAGGCGTGTATGCCTTCAAGCTCGGGGTGGCGCTGGCCAAATATTTCGAGCATGTGTGCAGAGATATCGAGGCCCTGCACATGGAGCCCGTTTTCTTGCATCACCCTGACCAGTCGCCCGCCAGCACCGCATCCCACATCGAGCGCATCTCCAGGCCGCCCCAGTATATTCAGCGCGCGTTGCAGCTGTGCGACACCATATTGCGAGCGTGCATGCTCTTTCGCCCAATGCGGCGCAATGGCATCGTACACCCCGCCAATCTGCTCTGGCGTCATACCTGTTCGCCCGCCGCCAATTTAGCCCCGGAGAGAGTGGTGCGTTGGCACAAACAGGTGCCGGGAATATTGCTACCTTCGGTCATGCTTATCTCTTTGTTCTGGATTATTTTTAACGCCACTGTAATTGGTCATAGCGCCACCATAACGCCCCCAATTGAGGGATAGCGGCAGCGCTATAGCTTGCTTACCATACTCCCAGCCTTTTAAAAAACAAACCTCGGCAGTAGCCTCTGCCGCTATTTTTTTGGGGCTCATTCGTATTGTCTGGCTTGTCAGCTTCGGTGTTTATTTGGAAACAATCGGCCTTCCCAAGGCTGTGACCCCTTGGAGTGCGAATTAAAGCACTCTTTTTTTCTTTCCCCGTTAGTGACCTAATTATGATCGAAGTGGATTTCATTCGCGTAGTCCCTCATGCTAATGCAAGCGAATCAGGATCTGACTCATGTATAAAAAAATTCTTGTGTTGTTGCTGGTACTCCCTCTTAGCGCCTGCACCGCGTTTGGCTTTTTATTTGACCGACTGCCCTGGCTGACAGCCTGGCATATGGATGACTTGTTTGATCTGCGCGACGAACAACGCATACAAGTCAAAGCCAGCGCTAAAGCCATGCAGCAGTGGATGAAAGACGAGGGATTCCCGCTGCTGATCAGCGATCTCGAAACAACACAATCCCTTTGGGAAAACGGGCAACTGGAGCAGGCGGCAACGCATCTGGAGCAAAGCATCCGCCAACGTTTAGATGCATTCTTTACTGTGCTTTCGCCCCATCTCGTTTCGTTTTTGCTTACGCTGGATGCATCTCAGGCCGAACACTATCGCGCCTACAATGACTCAAAGGTGGAAGAATGGTTTGAACATGCCGAGAGTAATAAAGCCAAACAAGAGCACCGGCTCGAAAAGCTCGAAGACTGGTTTGGTAGCCTCAATGACGAGCAAGAGCCATTGGTAGCGCAGCACATTCTGCTTTTAAACGACGAGTACACCGTGCGCGTGCAGAATAATCAGCATTGGAAAGAACGCATGCTCAGCGCTGCATTGCAGGGCGATAAGCAAGCCTTAAGCGAATGGACGCAGAACTTTTCGCTTTGGTGGACCGATGACTACCGGCAACTGCGCGAACAAAACCGGGCACAATGGCATGCGCTGCTAAAGCAATTGCTACCCTCGCTAAGTACACGCCAGCGTGAACATGCCGCAGAACGCGTTTCAGACTGGGCCGACAACCTTAGAAGTGTACTTTGAAGCACACGAACTATGAGGACTTCCCAGCAAGCCTAAGGACCAATGATTACACTCACCTGACCCAACCATTCGCCGCTCACCTCTACACGATTCCCCGGCTGCAAAAATGGCGTTGACGCGGCCTGATTCTGGGTGATGCGTAGTTTCTGAAAGCGATCATACCCTAACCACTGCGCGAGCCGCGCTTTCCAACGCGGCACTTCAAGCGCGACGCCGCCGGGCGTTCCCGTAAGCACAACGTCGCCCCTCTTAAAGCGCACGTTTTCTCCCTGCTCTTTTATAAAGCGCAGCATCTGTAGCGGCGTATAGATTAACTGTGCAGTGTTGGTATTTTGCCTTCTCTCGCCGTCCACAAGGGTGCTCAGCTGTACACACGGCAAAGTACGATGTGCTGCCTTGTAAGGCTCCCAAATACCGCGACTTACCGGCGTAAAACCGGCAAAACTTTTTGATCGCCCCCAATATTCGTATCGACGGGATTGCCCTTCACCCAAAATCACGATGCTGCGGGCCGATATATCATTCGCGATGAAAAAACCTAATCGCGGCACAAAGTCGGCGTTCTGCAAGTCGTTGTCGGTGATGTCTTCAAGTATTACAAACGCCAGCTCGACCTCGTAATCCAATAGCGGCAGCGGTTCCAGTTGTTCCTGTTGCAACAATTGCTCTACATCGGGTTCCAGCTTTTTAAGTGCAGCGAGCAGCTCACGATGATCCGGCAAGTTAATGCTTGCGCCCTCATAAGCCAAACTCGCTAAATCTTTGCGAAATACCGGTGGTGGCTGCGCCGGATCAAATTGCGATGCGGTTTCATTAATGTGATCGGCGTAACTGAGCCCAACACCCCATAGAGTCTTAAACGTGATCGGCTCTTTTAGAAAATCACCCTGATACGCCCTTACGCAATCAAACTGTGTTGGCGAAATGTTCTGACCGAGGCCCCTGTCTAGATACAAAAACAGACTCGCCACGATTACCCCAAGTGAGGCGAGTAGATAAATCGCTAAGCGTGCCAATTTTTGTCTCATCAGTCTATACACTGCCCGTCGCTTGATATGTGTCGTCAATCCACTTGCCGATCAGAGGCCACACATCCTGACTCGCCTGTTGGCTCACCACAATACCCGCGTGCGTGTAGTCTTCTAAAAAACCGGCCTCGCGCCCCAGCACCTCGAAACTGGTTCGGGTGCCGCCAAACTTATCGACAAAGCGCGCACAACCCTCAGGCGGATCAGAGCGATCACCCTTGCCTACGAGGGCCAACAAAGGCAAATCTATGCTCGAAAAGCCTTTGAAAAAGGGCGCCACTTTGATGCGATGTCGCGGCGCTCGGGACGCGCGCACCCACGCACAGGCATCACGCATAGCGGCTGGAGGTTCATCACAGTTGCCCAACCCCAAACGCTTTGAAGGAAATGCGCCGCCGATGCCGGCGAGCGATTGTAACAACCAGCTGGTTGGCGCTTTCAAACTACGCAGTCCTACCTCGCACTGACTTGCCAATAACACTATGCCCGCAGCACGTTCCGGATCAAGATGATGTGTAAACGCTTTGGCAATCGCCACACCACCAAAGGAATGGCCCAACCAGAAGATTTCGTTGTCGTTGTGATCAGCGACAAAGGTTTGTACTGCCGGCAAATCGAATGCCACGTGTTCATCCAGCCCCAGGCGAGCAGCCGGCTTGGTACGGCGCACTTTTTCGCCTAAGCCTCTTCGCTTCACCAGCCAACAACAAAAACCCTGATCCGCTAAATAAGCGGCCAATCCTTTGCCTTTGGCCGATAACCAAAACGCCGTGTTGGTGAAGAGGCCTGGAACCATTACGATATTTGCTTTAATGGGCGCACCACTTGGCGTTACCTGAACGAGTGTAATGCGTATACCATCCTCACAGGTGAGCGCATGATGTTGGACTTCCACTAACTATTCTCCCTAAACCCAGTCACCTGCTATTTCGCACGAACTCTCGGCAGCAGTTGTCGTTTTTAATTTTGACGTGGTGCAAACATAATAATCGCCATTCCCAACAAGGCGACAACACTACCCAGCAGATCCCAGGTGTTGGGGCGTACGCCATCCACAAGCCAAAGCCACAATATGGCCATAAAGATATACACGCCGCCGTAAGCCGCATACACGCGCCCGGCAGCGGTGGGGTGTAGCGTCAATAACCAGGCGAAAAGGAGCAACACCAAACAGGACGGAAGCAATAACCAGACGCTTTTGCCTTCGCGCAACCACAGGTACATAAGGTAACAGCCCACAATCTCGGCCAGAGCGGTGACCAAAAACAGGACAAGCGTTTTTCCTTCCTGCCAAATCATACTTTGTACCCTTCAACCTCTTCGTTAATGTTATCATTGAGTAACGCGATGTTTATGCTCTGTTGTGTAGTCTGCTCTCGGCAGCATTCATGTATTCTTTTCCAAAATAGCCGTTGGAATACCATCAATACTGTTTTGATTCTTCGTTTGCCAATATTCCTTAATGCCCGGCTCACCTTTCTTCTCGGCCCAGTTACTTAAAAGGGTTCGATCACCCTGATAGTCGTAAAGCGGCACCGCCATACCACACGAGCTTTGCACCAATTCAATGGTGAGCACGAAAATCTGACGTGCCCCCGGCAGCGCCGGGAATTGGGCATATAACGCATTCCACTCGTCATCGTTATGATGCACCGCCCGCGCTTTGCCATATAGCCGCAATATTAGTGGAGTTCCTTCAAATGCCGCGAACATTATGGTCATACGCGGGTGCGTACTTACGTGCGCAGCGGTTTCATTACCGCTGCCGGTCACGTTAAGCCACGCAACTGTGTTTGCGTCGAGTACTCGCAGTGAATCCATTCCCTTAGGCGAAATATTAACTCTGCTTTGATCCGTCGCGGTACCCACAAAAAACAGTTTTTGCTCGGCAATAAATGCTCTGTGTTTATCGGATAGTTGCTCGAATTGTTGCCCCATATTTCAAGACCTCCTTTTCTCTGTGAAGCGATCTTATCGCCGGCTTATTACTCGCTAATACGCGAGTCTCGATCTAACACCCAACAACGCTCATGGCGGTCATAACCGACATGTTCGTAATAACTATGAGCCGCTGGCGCCGCGAGCAGAATCAACGTACAGCGCGGCCCCAACAGCTCCTGCGTTTTACTCTGCAGCGCACGACCAATACCATACTTCTGGTAGGCCTTATCCACGGCCAGGTCTGACAGGTAACAACAAAAATGAAAATCGGTAACCGAACGAGATATGCCCACCAGGGTGTTGTCGATCCAGGCCGACACCACCAGATTGCTGTTGTCGAGCATGCCCTGCAGGCAGTTGATATCGTCAACCGGACGACGCTCGCCGAGGGTCGAATTATGCAGTAAGTCAGCAAACTGTTGCGCCGTAATATCGGCGTTTAACTTGTATTGAATATCCATCTCTTTAGGCTCCAGTTTTGGATTGGGCGCTCGATGATGCAGACCAAATTGCCCAGCCTGACGAGCGTCACCTCGTTAGGAGTATATCGGTGTGAATACGCTTGTGCATACACTTTTGTGCCCGCTAAAACGGGCTGAAGGGCTTGTGTTGGTTCAAACCTAACATAACAGCATCGTACACTGTTATCGGCTGTGATTACGTACGCCAAACAAATAAGGGTAAGGCTGTGAGAGAAATAAGAACCAGCATAAACGCAATCGCCTGGCTTGATTCAGACAAATGGAAACTGCCCCCTATTGTTCCTGCCAACATCAGTAACACAAAGGCCAGTGCAGACAAGACACAAACCAAGGCAGCTACTGCACGAGCGATCATCTTTAAGGGTGTGACGTATATCGATGCAAGCACCAGCGCAGACACGGCCAGTAATACCATCAGTCCCGCATTCACACCAAATACGCGGCTAGCGAATACACCCGTAAAAAAGAGCGTGAGTGCAAAGATCAGTTTACATATATTTTCGAGCATTTTTTCGACTTACCTGTCCGACGAATTACCCTTTATTCCAACACAACAGCGCAACGTGACCATTGAATCAGTTATCGCTATCTTTTACATGCATCGCCAACTGATCTCGAATTGCCTCGGGAATCGGCACCGACTTATTTTGCTGATAATCAAAATAAATCATCACCGCTTTGCCCTTTGCCACCAGCACATCGTTCTGCCAGGCCTCTTGGATAATATGGCACGAGGCGTTACCCACTTTACTCAGATAGGTATCGATACGCACATCACTCCCCCAATAGGTTTGCGCCAAGATATCCAGCTCGATGCGCGCAATGATCAAAGGCCAGGTTTTCACATCGAGTGTAGGATGAAAAATACGGAAAAGCCCGGTTCTTGCTTCCTCAAACCAGATCGGAAACGCCGTATTACTAATATGTCCCAGGGCATCCGTGTCGCTGAATCGGGGTTGAATCACCGTGCTTAACATAGCGCTTCCTGTAAACAAATTGCATGTAGGTTTGGTTCATGACAATGTTTACAGTCTAGCACTACGCCACTGAAAGTGATGCACGCGGTACCCGCGATCAAACCCGCTTTAACGCCCGTATTACTTGCTGCGGTATCGCAAACACACGTTGTATAACGCAAAAATAAGCGGCATTACTAAACCCATCCCCGCCGTTAAACAGCGTTATATGGCCACGTGAATGTGCTCATCGAGTTGTGTGATGTCGAGAAACGACTGGTCTGCTAATTGAACGCGAAAATTGTCTATACAACTATTCAGAAAAACCATGCGTGTCTCTTCACCCGACACCATAACGACAACTTCAGATGTCCTTCCGAATGTTTCAACGTGGCTGAAATTTTCACGTTGGAGGTTGGTTAAAATGATACCCGGCTCATCAAGATCGCTAAGCTCGAAACTTTTACCGGAGTATATGTATGCGTATTCACTAGAGGCGAGATTTGCGACTTCCACCTGCTTCTCCCTAAACCCTTTTGACGAGTTCCTTTATCCATATCGAAGTGCATCATAATCCAAATAGTTAACTTTTAGAAAGCCCCCATATGAACGATTCAGAGATATCTCACAAAAGACCTGGCGCCCTTCGCGCAATGATGAGCGCTTAACGTGTAGCGCACTTGGCCGTTACTGTGAGCATACGCCATTTACACTGATAAGTACTGTACCTAGTGCTAGTCCTCATCCTTGTATTCTTCTGCAATGGCGCGGAATAACTGGTCATTATCAAGAAATACCTGCAGCATCACGGGGTCAAAATGCTTGCCCTTGCCCTCACGCATGATATCCAGCGCCTGTTCGTGTGACATCGGGTCTTTGTAACAACGGCGTGATATCAACGCATCATAGACATCCGCAATGGCCATAAGACGTGCCGAGATAGGGATTGCATCGCCAGCAAGCCCTTGCGGATAACCCGAGCCGTCCCACTTTTCATGATGACCGTAAGCTATCTCTTCTGCATATTTCAGAAATCGAGCTCCCCGGCCCTTGAGCGAAGCAGCCGCTTTGCGCAAGGCATCGCCACCCAGTGTGGGATGGGTACGCATGACCTCCCATTCTTCATCGTCTAATTTGCCCGGTTTTAACAACACGCGGTCGGGAATACCTACCTTGCCGACATCATGTAAAGGAGCGGTTTTAAACATGGCCTCGATATTCTCGTCGTTATCGAGCTCATGTGCATACTCTGGAAATGAGCGAATTAATTCGGCTAGCGTTTTGACATAGTATTGCGTACGTATAATGTGCGCACCGGTTTCGTTATCCCGCGTTTCAGCCAGCGAAGTCAGGGCGTTAATAATGACGTCCTGCGTGTGCTGAATCTCTTCGG
Source organism: Oleiphilaceae bacterium (assembly GCA_033720775.1). Taxonomy (GTDB): domain Bacteria; phylum Pseudomonadota; class Gammaproteobacteria; order Pseudomonadales; family Oleiphilaceae; genus PZPK01. The sequence continues at coordinate 12,747 of JAWWBW010000054.1, forward strand.
TGCGCTCTTTCACTTTTTCTTCAAGAATTCTGTTCTGTGCCTCAAGTTCCATTTTGGCTTGACGCAAGGCGAGTTGAGTCTTGACGCGAGCACGAACAATGGCACCAGAGATGGGTTTGGTAATATAGTCAACTGCACCGCCTTGCAATCCCGTGGCTTCGTCCCCCTCTTCGTTGCGTGCGGTGACAAAAATCACAGGTATCCTTCCCCATGGCAAATTTTGGTTAATTTGTTGAAGCACCTCCATGCCATTCATACCTGGCATATTCATGTCCAACAGTATCAGATCAAGCGCGTCCTGATGCTCGTTGACCTGCTCCAGCGCCTGCTGCCCACTGGTGGCGATCACCAAGTCGTACTCATCCTTTAACACTTCTACCAAAATTCGGATATTGGTAGGTTCGTCATCCACTAATAAAAGTGTTGGCTTACGCATGCGATGTCCTTAACCAAGCATTTTATTCAAACAACTGCGTTTAAAAATATAGCCGAGCTGGCGCGACACGCCATCCCGACTTTGTAAATATTAAGCACGTTCTGTAAGCATCTCTTTCGCGTTAGCCCATACGCTGCAAACCTGAGTTCTGTTTCTATACTCAATAGAGAAAACTTTTCCACTCTCATAAAAACTAGCGACGCCACCCAATGAAGCCCGTAACCAGTCTTGCTACACGATTAACTTATATTCTGATGTTTAGTGTTCTACTGCCGCTGAGTGCATGGTCGGCCTCTGTCGTGCAGATCACCTCAGAAGAACGCCCGGTCACGCTCGGTCCCCATATGGATTTTATTGAGGACGTTCAAGGCGAGCTTAGCTTCGAAAAAGCGCGTAACCTTCCCTTTAGCGAGGATGGTAATACTGAATCATCGGCCCTGACCTGGCGACCGGTTGCTGCTGACAACATTATCGGTGGCTTTACCGATTCTGTTTACTGGGTGCGCTTTACCGTTGCCAACACCACACCCGAAGTTAGGCACTGGGTGTTGGAAATCAATTATCCGCTGCTGGACCATATTGACTTTTACGCTCCCGATAACGCCGGCAACTACACGCATACCAAGGTCGGCGACAAACTCCCTTTTGATCAACGCCCGGTAGATTATCGCAACATTGTTTTCCCTTTGAAAACGGCGGGCAATAGTGAGCAGACCTATTATTTGCGCATCCAAACCAACAGCTCGATGTTTATCGACCTCATTATGTGGCCCGGCCAAACCTTCGCCGAACATATTGATGGCATGCACATGCTGTATGGATTTTTATACGGGATCGTTTTTCTGGCGAGTATCTACTGTTTTATGAATGCCGTTTTTCTGCGCAAGGTGATGTACCTATATATCGCCTTGGGCATTTTTGGTTCAGTGGGATACCTGCTCGGTATTAACGGCTTCGGCTTCCAATATTTGTGGTCGAATAATTTATACATGCAGGAAGTCGCCGTCCCCTTTTTTATGGCAGCGTGCTTCGGGTTTGCACTTCTTTATAGTCGTGAATTTCTAGAGCTAGCGACCATTTCGCCCACCTCAGACAAGGTCATTGTCAATTTTGCCCGGGCATGCCTGGTCCTGAGTCTGGCCTCTCTGGTAGTCGATTATTCAATCGTCATCCGCATTAGTACGATCTTTGCCATTATCTCCGCCTTTGCCACTTTTTGGGCAGGGACCATCAGTTACTTGCGAGGCAACCGCTTTGCTCGGTTTTACATGATTGGATGGATGGCGGTGATGATTGGTGCGACCACCTTTGCACTGAAATCGCTGGGCCTGGTACCCGCCAATACGTTCACTATCTGGAGTCAGGAATTTGGCTTCGCTTGTGTGGCCATATTTCTGACGCTCGCCCTTTCCGATCACTTTTTTCAGGCCCAACGGGAGCACTCGGAACAGCAGGCAAAATCAATCAAAGCCATTAAAACTGCTGAGAAAAAGTACCGCTCGCTTTTTGAGAATGCCATCGAAGGCATCTTTCAGATGGATATCGAAGGCCGTCTAATCAATGTAAACAAAGCCTTCGCCAATATTCTTGGCTTTGAGGATGTGTCGACTTTACTCGAAGAGGAGCACCCGGCTTTTTCTCTACACTGCCTTTCGGAAGCTGACCAGGTGCGTTTTCGCGGCATGCTCGAACAAGAGCAAGCCAAAACCACCTTTCAGACCAGTATTACGCTAGATAATGGTGAACGCCGCTGGGTGTCTATCTCGATACAAAAAATCAAACACCAGGATGAGTTTGTCTCACACTACGAA